>CAZWSO010000214.1:0-4170 GCA_964636485.1 uncultured Gemmatimonadaceae bacterium | reverse complement strand
GCACTTCGTGGACGCCGATGGAAATGGCATCCCCGACATAGTCGAACGCGGCGACAGTGGGCGCGTGGTAGGCATGCATCAAGCCTCGATCACGTTCAACGGTCGGACGCTCCAGATGTCTGGCGCGGTGCCGGCGGTCCTCCGTCGTCTTGCTGAAGCGGCGTTCGGGCAGGTGCATGCGGATCGCGGCAGCGCGCCGGTGGTCGACGCGTTGCAGGTGGAGGCCCTACCACAGCCGACGGACGCTACGGGGCCGGTGTCCACAGGTGCCGCTGTCGCATCAGCGTTAGACAGGGCGCGCGGCGACCGGGTGTCACCGCTCGACCGCTCGGCGAACGTCCTCGAACGCATGTTGGGAAGGCTCCTGGGCCTCGTCTCATTAGTCGTTTTCGCGCTCGGCGCGGTGATGATAGCGAACATTGATGCGTCTTCCCGTAGCCAGGGGGGCCGGTTCTACGTGGCGGTGGCCACGGTAGTTGTGCTCGGGGTCCTTAACGAGCGAGCAAACTGGCTGGCACGGCGCAGATGGAAGGCGCCGGGTTTCTTCGGTATGTCTGACGAGGCCCGCCGCTTCACCCTGCTGAGCACGCTGGGCCTTGTGCTCGCCGCCGTCCTGCTTCTCGGGCTCGCCCTGCTGATGCCCTGAGCTGTTCTCCGTGCGCCGGCCGTGGTCCTGCTAGGGAGCCGGCACCAGCTGGGCACGCGTGTACAGCGTACCGTTGCGCACTACGAGTCGCACGCGGCGTGCATTCGCGATGTCCCGTGTCGGCCGCGGAAAGCGCGAGAGCTGGCGGTAACACTCACGCCCCTCGCACTTGCCCCGCGGCGCGCGATGCGGGATGTTCAGGTGTGCGGAATTATCCGCATCCATTGTCCGTGGCACCGCTGCCCAACACGCGCCCTCCGGGAGAGTCGTAGATTGTTTCCAAGCCGTGGCTCCGTTCCGCTGGCCATAACCCTCGCTGTGGTCGTAGCCTGCGCCTCGTCGCCAGGCGCAGTCGATCTCACAGCGGAACGAGTTGCTGCGCCAACAGATGAGCTCGGCTCCGCTCTCGACAGTTATCTCCAGCGAGCGGCCGCGTTCGGCTTCAACGGCACGTTCCTCGTGGCGAAGGACGGCCGCGTGATCGTGCATGACGGATACGGGCTCGCCGATCGGGAGCATGGCACAGCCGTGTCGACCGAGACCGTATTCGACATCGGTTCCATCACGAAACAGTTCACGGCCGCCGCCATCCTCAGGCTGGAGGAGCGGGGACGTCTCCGGGTGGAGGACTCGATCGGCCGCTTCTTCAGCGACGTTCCCGCGGACAAGCGGCCGATCACGCTCCATCACCTGCTGACGCACACGTCAGGACTGATCGGCGACCTGGGGGGCGACTATCAGGTAATGCCGCGCGATTCCCTCGTGCGCCTGGCACTGGCTTCCGACCTGCAATGGGCTCCTGGCACTCGCTACGACTACTCTAATCTCGGTTACAGCCTGCTCGGCGCGATCGTCGAGATCGCCTCGGGCCAGCCGTATGAGCGCTTCCTGCACGACCAACTCCTCCGGCCCGCGGGAATGCAGAAGACGGGCTATCGC
Source organism: uncultured Gemmatimonadaceae bacterium (assembly GCA_964636485.1). Lineage (GTDB taxonomy): Bacteria > Gemmatimonadota > Gemmatimonadetes > Gemmatimonadales > Gemmatimonadaceae > CAYXRS01. The sequence continues at coordinate 2,585 of CAZWSO010000214.1, read as the reverse complement.
ATTCCGCAGTGGGCGCCGCACGAGCTTGCCGTCGGCTACAGGGGCGACCAGCGCTGGGGCACGCCGCTCGACCACGAGTGGGCTGCCGACGGCCCGTGGTGGAATCTTCGCGCTAATGGCGGAATCCTTTCCACAATGGACGATCTGTACAGATGGCATCAGGCGCTCGATAGCGATGTAGTTCTGTCTACCGAGTCCCGGGCCAGGATGTTTGCGCCTCACGTTGCCGAAGACGAGGAGGGAAGCTCTCACTACGGGTACGGCTGGGCGATCTTCACCACGCCGCGCGGAACGAGGCTCATCGCCCATAACGGCGGCAACGGCTACTTCTTCGCCGATCTGCTCCGCTACGTGGACGAGCGTGTCGTGATCATCATGGCGACGAATGCCGAAAACCATGCGGTAATCGCCGTGCGCCAGCGCGTGATCGATGCAGTCTTTTCGGGGCATTCTCCCAAAGCTCCTCCTGTCGCGGCAACACAGCTTGCCTCGTCCGATCTCGAGCGGTACGCTGGGAGCTACGCGCTCCCCTCCGGTGCGCTCATAGTCGTCTCGGTATCGGGTGGCCAGATCGTGGCGGATGCCGTCGGACAGGACGCAACCGAGCTGTTGTCGAGCTTCAGCGCGACCCTGCTTCCCGAGCACAGGGAGCTGAGCCAGCGCAGCATCACGATCTTCGAGGGCGCATCCACCGGCGACCTGTCGGGGTTGCGAGCGGCGAGTGATTCGCCCGAGCGCTCGGAGGCGACTCTTCGCCGGATCTGGCGCGCCGCCGAGGAGAACATGGGCGCATACCGTTCGTTCGACGTGCTCGGAACGGTTCCAAGTTGGTGGAGTGGCGAGCCCTCGCCGGTCACATTCGTGCGCCTGAACTTCGAGCGCGGGAGCCGGCTGTTCCGCCTGCACTGGGAGAACGGCAGGATCGCAGGGTTTGGCGGGATGCTGATCCCCAACCCTGCTCGTGCGACACTGCTACCGCAGGGTGATCACCGGTTCATTGGCTACAATCTCGGCATCGAGCACCCCGTGCAGCTGCGATTCGAGACGTCTGCCAACGCCGCTATTTCGGGGATCGCGATCGTGACAGCCGACGGAGAGCGGAGGGGCATTCGTCAGAGGGAGTGATGAGCGCCGATGCGCGTCATCGACTGAACGAGCCGCTGCCGTCAAGGCGTACCCGGGCGCACCGCGATGAGCTGGCCCTTCGGAAGCGCGAGGGTGAAGGTGCTCCCGATCCCCGGTGCGCTCTCGACGGTGAGGTCGCCGCCCATGCCGCGCGCGAGCATGCGGCTGATGGCGAGGCCGAGCCCCGTGCCTTCGATCGTGTTCCTGTGATTCCGCCCGAGCTGCACGAAAGGCTCGAAGATCGCCGTCCGCTGCTCGTCGGGAATCCCGGGCCCGGTGTCGCCGACCACGACGGCCACACGATCCGCTGCATTCGTGCACTGAACGGTCACCTTCCCACTACGAGGCGTGAACTTCACCGCGTTCGAGAGCAGGCTGAGCAGGATTTGCTCCGCTCTGGCTTCGTCCGCCAGCGCGACGACGCTCCGCGTGCAGGGCCCATGTTCCAGACTGAGCCCTTTGGCGGTCGCCTGCGGCATCACCATCGACAACACGCGGTCCACCAGGTCGTGAAGCGTTACGTCTCGCGTCGCATACGTCAGTCGGCCCGCCTCGATCCTGCTGTAGTCGAGCAGGTCGCCGATGAGCCGTAGCAGGTGCTGCCGGCTGCTGTTAATGCGTTCGAGGTACTCACGCTGCAGGTCGGTGATCGGGCCCGCGACGCCCAACTCAATGAGCTCCGCATAGCCCCCAATGGCATTCAGAGGCGTACGCAGCTCATGGCTCAGAGTGGACAGGAACTCGGACTTCGTTCTGCTCACCGCCTCGGCGGCTGCAAGACGTGTGGCATCCAGCAGGACGCGTTCCTCGGCGGCACGACGCTCGGTGAGGTCCCGGGTCACCTTCATGAACCCCAGGAGGGCGCCGTCAGGAGCGCGCAGCGCCGTTATGATAACACTTGCCCAGAATCGTGAGCCGTCCTTTCGCAGACGCCAGCCCTCTTCCTCGAAGCGCCCGTCCCTCGCCGCTACCTCCAGCTCTAGATCTGTCTTGTCGCGAACACCTTCTTCGCGCGGGTAGAAGATCGAGAAGTGCTGCCCTATGATTTCCGCGGCCGTGTACCCCTTTATGCGCTGCGCGCCCCTGTTCCAGCTACGGATGATACCTGATGCATCGAGCGCGAAGATGGCGTAGTCCTGCACGCTCTCCACGAGGAGCTCATAGAGCCCGGACTCTTCCAGGCGGTGACTACCGCTCCCGTCAGGTCGCACGACCACTGCCGTGTCCCGCTCTGCATGCGGCCCCCGGGAGCGGGATGCTGTTGGATCCTGCTCGGAGTCCGGGTGTACTGATGTGCCGTCCGGCGTAGTCATGGACGGGAGTCCCTCAGATCGCCGAGCTCGCGCGAACTCAGCACGACAACTCCAGCGTCGGGCCTGCCTCGAAGCCGAACACCATCACGCGAGGGCAGGACAAGGGTGAACGTGCTGCCGCTCCCCATCCGGCTCGTGGCCGTCAGG
>CAZWSO010000213.1:0-4281 GCA_964636485.1 uncultured Gemmatimonadaceae bacterium | reverse complement strand
GTGGAGCGGCTGCGCGTGCGCTGGCTGGGCCGGGCGTTACGGATCACACCGGTCCCGCGCGACGCGCACGATCCGTTGCGGCTGGAGTTGTGGGGCGCGGAGCGGAAAGCTCGACTGCTCGCCCGACTGCTCGGCGTTCCCGTGGAGATCGTGGCGCCGGGCGGTCGCATCACATCCATTCCGCCACGGACCTCGCAAGCCGCCGACGGGTAGCTACCGCACGTCCGGGTCGGGACGGTGCGGGCTCGCTGCAAGCCCTTCCTGCGCCAGCTCGTCAGTGTCGCCACCAGGCTCAGGCACCGCCTCCACGGCACCCCACGCGTCGAGGAGCGCAACCACGTGCGACTCGCGCAATGGTTCGCCAGGGACCGCACGCCGCTGGGTGTAGCTTCCGTCCGGTGCAAGCTCCCAGGCCAGACGGTTGTCGCGCAGGTACATCTCGAGCAGCGAGCCCAGACCGGCGTGCAGCGCGGGATCCTCCACCGGAACCACTGCCTCCACGCGCCGGTCAAAGTTGCGCGGCATCCAGTCGGCGGAGCCAATGTAGTACTCGGGATCGCCGCCGTTGCCGAAGTGGAAGATCCGGGAGTGCTCGAGGAAGCGTCCGACTACGCTGATCACGCGAATGCGCTCGCTCAGATCATCGATTGCCGGCCGCAGTCCGCAAATTCCGCGAATGATCAGGTCGATTTCCACACCGGCCTGTGACGCCCGGTACAGGGCACGGATGGTGTCGGCGTCCACCAGCGCGTTCATCTTGGCGATGATCCGGCCGCCGCGCCCCTCGCTCGCGTGGCGTGCCTCGCGGTCGATCAACTCTATGAAACGCTCCCGCATGTTGCCCGGAGCGACCAGCAGCTTGCGGTACAGCCGCTGTCGAGAGAAGCCGGTGAGAACGTTGAACAGATCGCTCACGTCGGCGCCGATCGACGGATTGGCCGTGAACAAACCCAGATCGGTGTAGAGACGGGCCGTGCGAGAGTTGTAGTTGCCGGTTCCGATATGCACGTAGCGCCGGATCCCGTCGGGCTCCCGACGGACCACCAGCGCCGTCTTGACGTGCGTCTTCAGGTTCACCAGGCCGTACACCACATGCACGCCGGCGCTCTCCAGCGTACGCGCCCAAGTGATGTTGTTCGCCTCGTCGAACCGGGCCTTCAGCTCCACCAGCGCGACCACCTGCTTGCCGAGCTCCGCGGCTTCTGTGAGCGCCCGCACCGCGGGTGTGTCGCCGGAGGTCCGGTAAAGCGTCAGTTTGATGGCCAGCACGTCCTCATCGCGGGCGGCACTCTCGAGAAAGTGCTCCACGCTGGCGCCGAACGACTCGAAGGGGTGATGCACAAGGATGTCGCGCTCGCGAATAACCGTGAACACCGACCGCTCCGTATCGCGAAAGGCCGGAGGCGTCACGGCAGCGAAGGGCGGATCGCGCAGCTCGGGGATATCGAGCTGCGCCAGCTCCATAAGGTCGGAGAGATCGAGCAGTGGACCGGTCTCGTGAACCTCGTTCGCCTTCAGCGCCGCAGCCGAGGGAATGCGGTCGTCGCGCAGCTCGGCCAGGAGGAGCGCCCGCGTAGCCTCAGGCATGCCGGCCTCCACCTCCAGCCGCACCACCTCGCCAAAACGCCGCAGGAACACCTGCTCCTGAATCATCTCCAGCAGGTCATCCGGTTCTTCGTCGGAGCTGATGTCGAAGTCCGAGTTTCGGGTTATGCGGAAGAGACACCAGCTCCGCACTTCCATGCCGGGAAACAGCGACCCGAGGTTGGCGCCGATCACCTGCTCGAGTGGGACGTAGTGGTAGGGACGTCCGATCGGAACCCAGCGTGTGAGGCTCTTCGGCACCTTGACACGCGCGAAGTGCTCGCCGCCCGTCTCGGCATCGCGAATCTCGACGGCGACTGAGAGAGACAGATTCGAGATGTACGGAAACGGGTGCCCCGGATCCACCGCCAGGGGCGTGAGCACGGGGAAAACCTGCGACTCGTAGAAGGCATCCACGGAGGCCCACTCGGAGGCGGAGAGATCCCCCATCCCCACCAGACGCACCCCTCGCTCTGCGAGCTGGGGAAACAGCTCCCCCTCGAGACAACGCCGCTGCATGGCGAGCAACTCGCCCACGCGAGCGTCGATGGCGGCGAGCGCCTCCTGCGGAGTCAGTCCGTCCGGCGTGGGCGCAGTGACTCCGGCCGCGAGCTGCCGCCGCAGGCCCGCGACTCGAACCATGTAGAACTCGTCCAGGTTGCTGCTGAAGATAGCCAGAAACTTCAGTCGCTCGAGCAGCCGGTTGCGATCGTCCAGCGCCTCGTGGAGGACGCGCGCATTGAACTCGACCCAGCTCAGCTCGCGGTTGATGAACAGCCGCGGCGACTGCATGTACTCGCGCGTTTGCGAGGAGAGCGGCTCGAAGAGCATGGTGGCGGGTCGGGGTCAGGGGCCGCCGGAAATGTGTGGCTCGGCCATGGCGGACGGCAAGCTCCAAACCGACGACCGCGGAGCCGGGACCGCATTCTCGCCTACGAAGGCGGCATCGAAGCGCAGCACCAGATCATTCGACATCCGGACGATGCCGATCACCCGGCGCGGAGGCGGAATGCCGTAGTCCGTCAACCGAATGGGCAGGCTGCCGGAGGCGCGCACCGTATCGTCCAGGAAGACGAGCTCCGTGGGGATGACCACTTCGCGCGTCGTCCCCTTGATAGTGAGTGTCCCGCTCAACTCGACCGCTGCGCGCCCGTCATCTTCCGCGGAAACGGCGCGTGCGCGCATCAGGCGCCAAACAATGTGGGGGAAGGAGTCCACCTCCATCGTCTCGCGTAGATGTCGGTCGCGGGTGCCGTTGCCGGTACGGAAACTCGCGACCCCTATGCGCACCTCGGCCGACGCACCCTCCAGGCGGTCCCGATCGGTGAAACGCGCCCAGCCGTGCACCTCACCGGCCACACCCTGGAACGACCCGAGCGTGGCCCGGGCCTCGAACCAGATCCTGCTGTTGGATTCGAGAAGCACGTAGCGGGGCGCCATCTGCTGCGCCCCGGCAACAGGGGGCGCGCCTGTAAGACAGCACAGCACCGCCAGCAGCATGGCCCGGGTGCAGAAATTTCCGCCCCCGCGCTCTAGGTCAATCCTCCACCTTTCTGGACCGTCCAAAGTGCCGTTCCCGCCAGGGGGGTAACCGCAGGTACCGACGCGGATGCCGACGATGAGCGAGAATGGTTCCCGCCTCGGGGCACGACAACCCTCAGGTTGAGGTAGTCACCTCCGGCTTGCCGCCGCTTCTCAGGTACTCGGCGAAGTCATCAGGGAGCGTGCTTGCCCCGATGCCACGCACCGACTCGTCGAGATCGTACTCCACGCGCACGAACTCCGTTTCTGCGCCGTGCTCGGCAATGTCGAGCAGCAGATAGCCTGCGCGCCAGTCCCCATCCTTTGGCCGCCCCACCGATCCGGCGTTGACAAAGCGCACTCCGTTCACCGTGCGTTCCCACGGAAGGTGCGTGTGGCCGAAGACGATGATGTCCCCCATCCCAGCGCCGGCGCGCTCCGCCATCCGGGTACAGAATTCGTCTGATCGGTCCTCGGTCCAGTACAGGGTGTTCAGAGTAGGCGCGCCGTGGATCAGGATGACCGCAGGCCCGGCGACGTGCCCGCCCATGGGCCGCAGATCGATGCGGAACGGAAGCTGCGCCAGGTATTCCCGCGTGCTGGCCGACACGTGCTTCCGCGTCCACGCGTAGCTGACGTGCGACAGCTCCTCCTGCCGAGGATCCTCGTAGCGGCAGCCGCAGTGCTTGTATCCGGTTGCCACCGTCGAGTCATAATTCCCCGACACACCCGCAATGTGAAAGGCACGGATGAGCGCAACCGTCTCATTCGGCCAGGGAGCGTAGCCGACCAGATCACCCAGATGGTACGTAGCATCCACCTGTCGCCGGGCGATGTCCTCGATCGTAGCGCGAAGCGCAGGAAGGTTGGAGTGAATGTCCGAGATGATCGCGTATCGCATTGGAACGGGAGTGCGGAGTTTGCGTTCTGCGTGACTAGTTGATGTCACCGACGCAAGCAAACATCCAGAGCATTCTTATGCGCTCCAAATGCCTGGTCGCGAGCGGCCGCCAACCACCCATTGCGGAGCCTCTGTCACAGTCCACTAATGCGGATCCGCCAACGCCGGGTCGCTGAGCGCAAACTCGCGATCGCGAGCTCCTGCGTCTTCGGGCCACCACCGCCGGCGCGCCCACAATGCCACGTAGACGAGGGCAACCAGTACCGGAACCTCGA
>CAZWSO010000212.1:0-4285 GCA_964636485.1 uncultured Gemmatimonadaceae bacterium | reverse complement strand
GACGACGCCGACTCCGCGTCCGCCCCAGCCTCCGCGAGCACCGATGTCGCCGCAGCAGCAGCAACAGCAGCAGTGGCCGCAGCGACCTCGTCCGGTAATGCCGGGACCGCCGCGTCCGAAGCCAGTCTCGTCCGGCGGCTACTCCCCTCCGCCACGTCCGGTTGCCTCCGCGGCGCCCGGCGCTCCTACTGGCGCGCCTGCCCGTCGCGATGACAAGCGCGTCGCCGTCGGCAAGCGCAAGAAGGGGAAGCGCGGCCAGGTGGATCAGGAAGCGGTGACCGCGAACATCTCGCGTACCATGTCCGCCATCCGTGGCGGCACGACTCGGCGAGGCGGCCGGCGCGGCGATGACATGTCGGCGCGTGAAGAGTTGCAAGCGATGCGCGCCGCCGAGGTGGAGCGCGAGCGAAAGACAGTGCGCGTCAACGAGTTCATCACTGTCAGCGAGCTTGCCGACATCCTCAAGATTCCGGCGACGCAGATCGTGGCGTTCGCGTTCAAGACACTGGGTATGATGGTCACGATCAACCAGCGACTGGACTTCGATCAGATCGAGCTCATCGCCAGCGAATTCGGCTTCCAGGCGGTGCGCGAGGAAGAGTATGCCGCCGATGTCGGCGTCGTAGCGGAAGAGGCTCCGGAGGCGCTCGTGTCACGTCCGCCGGTGGTCACCATCATGGGCCACGTGGACCACGGCAAGACCTCGCTGCTCGACTACATTCGACGCGCCAACGTGGTGGCCGGCGAGGCCGGCGGAATAACGCAGCACATTGGAGCCTACCACGTCTCCCTCCCGGATGGTCGGCTGATCACCTTCCTCGACACGCCGGGCCACGAGGCGTTCACGGCCATGCGTGCTCGCGGTGCCCAGGTAACGGACATCGTCGTGCTGGTAGTTGCCGCCGATGATCAGGTGATGCCGCAGACGATCGAGGCCATCTCGCACGCCCGGAACGCCGGCGTGCCCCTGGTGGTGGCGATCAATAAGATCGACCTGCCATCGGCTAACGTGAGCAAGGTCAAGCAGGATCTTCTCCAGCACGGTGTGGTGCTCGAGGAGTTCGGCGGTACGACGCTGGCAACGGCCATCTCTGCCAAGAAGGGAGACGGCGTGCAGGAGCTGCTCGAGCAAATCCTGCTACAGGCCGAGATCCTCGACCTCAAGGCAAATCCGGACCGCCGCGCCACGGGCACGGTAGTAGAGGCGCAGCTGGATCCGGGAAAGGGGCCGGTGGCAACCGTACTCGTGCAGGCTGGCACGCTGCACGCGGGCGACGCGTTCATCTGCGGCATGTACTCGGGGCGCGTGCGCGCCCTGTTCGACGAGCGTGGCAAGCAGGTGAAGGCAGCCGGCCCGGCGATCCCGGTGCAGATCCTGGGCATCGATGGCGTCCCAATGGCGGGCGATCAGATGATCGTGCTGGAGGACACGTCGGCCTCGCGCGAGATTGCGCAGCGCCGCCAGCGGCTCGATCGTGAGGCCAAGAGCCGTCGCGGATCGCGCGCCGGCGTGACGCTGGAGGACTTCATGTCCCAGGCGGCGGCGGGGGAGACGCGCACCCTCAAGCTCGTCATCAAGGCGGACCAGGGCGGGCCCGCCGAAGCGTTGGCCGACGCGCTGGGCCGCCTTTCCAATCCCGAGGTGCAGGTGGACATCGTGCACCGCGGCGTTGGTGCCATCACGGAGAGCGACATCCTCCTCGCCAAGGCGTCGGGGGCGATAATCATCGGCTTCCACGTGCGGCCGGACAACAACGCCCGTGCCGCTGCCGAGCGCGAGGGAGTGGACATCAAGCTCTATCGCGTCATCTATGACGCCGTCAACGAGATCCGCGCGGCGCTGGAGGGAATGCTCCGCCCCGAGGAACGCGAGGTGGTGGGCGGCGAGGCGGAAGTGCGCGAGCTGTTCAAGGTGCCGCGTGTCGGCATCGTGGCCGGTTGCGCTGTGCGCAGCGGCGTGATCACGCGCTCTCACCGCGTGCGCGTGATCCGCGACGGCGTAGAGATTTACGATGGCGCCATCGGCTCGCTTCGCCGCTTCAAGGAGGACGTGCGCGAAGTGCGCGAAGGCTACGAATGCGGCATCGGCATCGAGAACTTCAACGACCTCAAGGTCGGCGATGTGATCGAATCGTACCGGACGGAAGAGGTGGCGAGGACGCTGGACTAGTCGGCGGGCTCCATGACGATCGCCGTCCTTTCCTTCGAGCTCCACCTCTCCGACGCGCAGTCCCTGAAAGACAAGCGTGCGGTGATCAGGAGCCTGAAGGACCGGCTCCGGAACGAGTTCAATGTCTCGGTGGCCGAGACCGGGCATCAGGACATGTGGCAGCGCGCGGAGGTAACCGTCTGTCTGGTCGCCAGCGACCGGCGGCGGGCGGAGTCGGCGCTCGCCGCGGTGGACCGCTTCGTTGCCGCGTCGCCGCGCTATCGCATAATTGATTCGATAACGAGCTATCTTTGAGAGGCTGGCCTCGAGGTTCGCGAGTCGGATGGAGGCACGGACGCCTCCGGGCTCCGAAGGCGACCCCGGCACGCGCGGCAGCCCCGAGGGTCGGGTGCAGACTGCGCTCAGGCAGTCAGCCCCGAAGCCCGAACCCCTAACCCCGGCCGTCATGCCCGACCACCGCCGAGCAGACCGCGTCGCCGAGGCGATCCGCGAGGAAGTTGCGTCCTTTTTTGCGAAGGGCGCCAAGGATCCGCGCATCACCGGACTCGTCACCGTCACGGGTGTAGACGTCACTCAGGATCTCCGCCGCGCCAACGTCTTCGTCAGCATTCTCGGCAGCGATGAGGAAAGACACGCCACCTTCGAGGGTCTGGAGAGCGCAACTGGCCACATCCGAACGCTCGTTGCCAAACGGGTGCGTTTACGCTTCGCTCCTGAGATCGAGTTCCGCATCGATCAGAGCGTCGAACGTGCTACCCGTATCGAGTCGCTCCTCGCACGCATCCGTGACGGCGAGAACCCGGCATCCGAGGACCCGATCGATTGACGGCGTGCTGCTCGTAGACAAGCCCGCCGGCATCACCTCTCACGATGTGGTCGCGCAGATGCGTCGTACCACTGGCGAGCGGCGCATCGGCCACGCCGGAACGCTGGATCCCTTCGCCACGGGACTGCTCGTCCTTCTGCTCGGCAGGGGGACGCGTCTGCTGCCCTACGTGGAGGGCGAGCCGAAGGTGTACGATGCGGAAATTGTCTTTGGCGGGGAGACGACCTCCGACGATTTCACTGGCGACCTGGTGCGTACCGCACCGCTCCCCGAGCGGGCGGTTGTCGAGCGCGCAATTGCCACCCTCACTGGCACGATCGAGCAGTTTCCGCCGGCCTACTCGGCCAAGAAGGTGAGCGGCCGCCGCGCCTACGAGGCCGCGCGTCGGGGACAGGAGATCGCACTGCGACCAGCAGCTGTGACGGTGCATGCGTGGGAGATTCTCGATTGGCATCCGCATGCCCTCAGTGTGCGAATTACGTGCGGCGGCGGTACCTACGTCCGCGCTCTGGCTCGCGATCTTGGCAGAGCGACCGACAGCGCCGCACACCTGCGTTCCCTCCGCCGGTTGGCCAGCGGGCCCTTCCACGTGCGTGACGCGCGTACGATGGAAAAGCTGGGCTCCACGGAGCTGCGCCCGCTACCGCTGCGGGCCGCCGTCCCGTCGCTGCCCGTCGAGAGGCTCGACGATGACGCGGCACGCCGGATCAGTCACGGTCTGCGCGTACCCGCCGGCACCGCCGGCCCTCGCGCCGCCCTCATGACCAGGAACGACATACTGCTTGCCATCGCCGAGCGCGTGGATGAGGAATGGCAGCCCCGCATGGTGCTGGCGTGAACGTGCTGTTCGAGGGCTGGGAGGACTCCGGGTTGCCGACGGACGTGTCGGGCACTGTACTGACCGTAGGCACTTTTGACGGCGTCCATCTGGGTCACCGCGATGTCCTCGAGCGGATCGCCGCCCGTGCCGACGAGATGGGGCTTCTGGGCCTGCTCGTCACCTTCGACCCGCACCCGCTGGAAGTAGTGAATCCCAAGGCCGCGCCGCCTTTGCTGACGATCGGGCGGGAGAAGCTCGAAGTGGTCGCGGAGAGCGGGCTCCGCTACATGGCCGTGGTTCCCTTCACGGCTACCCTCTCACGCTACTCGGCGGCGCAGTTCGTGGACGAGGTGCTTCGACGGCGCTTCAGGGTTCGCCATCTCGTAATCGGCTACGACCATGGTTTCGGTCGGCGGCGCGAGGGGGACGTGCAGGTGCTTCGGCAGCTCGGAGCCGAACGCGGGTTTGG
>CAZWSO010000211.1:0-4313 GCA_964636485.1 uncultured Gemmatimonadaceae bacterium | reverse complement strand
CACCGCGTACGAGCGGGAGCTGGTGCACGAAGTCTGATCCCGCACGTGCGGTGCAACTCCAATTCGCTGCGGATCGGTCGGCTCCGAGCCGGTGCCGGCTGATCGGTATTCACCACGGAGATCAGGGAGTTCACGGAGGTCCCACGGGCTCTACGCAGGCAAGTGCCGTGAAGGTCACCTAATTGATGCTTCTGAAAACAACTTGCTTGGCCAGCTAGGGCTCGCTCCCGGGACCTCCGTGTGCTCTGCGTTCTCCGTGGTGAATGCCTTTCCTGACCTTCCCCGCAACCGACACCGGGATCGCAAGCTTACTCGTCCACCGGCACCAGTCGCAGCACCGATCCGTTCGATGCGTCGGTGAGAAGATAGAGGTATCCGTCGGGTGACTGCTTGACCGTGCGGATTCTGGCCAGGCCGCGGAGCAGCGACTCCTGGTGCACGGCTCGCTCGCCGTCGAACACGACGCGCCGCAGATGCTGGCCGGCCAGCGCGCCGTTGAAGACGTGGCCACGCCACCGGGGGAACCGGTCGCCGGTGTAAAAAACCATGCCCGATGGCGCGATGGATGGCGTCCAGTGCAGCAGCGGCTGCACCAATCCGGCACGAGCGGTGTCGGGCGTGATTATCGCGCCGGAGTAATCAACACCGTGCGTGATCAGCGGCCAGCCGTAGTTGAGGCCGGCGCGGACTACGTTGATCTCATCGCCGCCGCGCGGACCGTGCTCGTTGAGCCAGAGCTCGCGCGTGCGCGGGTGCAGAGCCATCCCTTGCGCGTTGCGATGGCCGTAGCTGAAGATCTCTGGCCGCGCGCCCTCCCGTCCCACAAAGGGATTGTCCTGGGGCACCCGCCCGTCATCATGCAGGCGCATGATCGTGCCGGCGTGATCGCCGAGGCTCTGCGCCCGGTCGCGCTGGCCGCGGTCACCCACACCGAAGTACACCATTCCGGCGTCGTCAAACACGATGCGTGAGCCGAAGTGCGGGCCGCCCTCGCGCCAGGCGTTGGTGATGAGCAGGTCCCGAAGATCCGTCAGCCGTTCTCCGTCAAACCGCGCGCGGGCAAGCGCCGTGGTGGCGCCACGTGCACCGGGCTTCGAGTAGGTGAGGTAGATCAGCCGGTTCTCGGCGAAGGCAGGGTGAAGCTCGATGTCCAGCAGTCCGCCCTGTCTGTTCGTGAACACCTCTGGTGCGCCAGGCACCGGAGCACGCCGCAACTGGCCGCCCCGGATGAGGCGGACGCGTCCCGGGCGCTCGGTTACGAGCAGGTCGCCGCCAGGCAGGAACGCGATCCCCCATGGATGCTCGAGACCGGTGGCGACGGTGTCGACCCGAAACCGGTGCTCCTCGGACGTGACGACCTGTGCCCGCAGGACCGGCGCGAGCATGAGCGCCAGCGCTGCCACGGAAATGATCGCACGAATCGGGGTAATCACGGAACGATCGGCTGAGCGCGACATGAGAAGTCGAAGATTCATCGCGTAACACAGTCTGGGGGAAGGTCTCGGGCCAGCTGAAGCCGCGGCGGCGCAGCGCCCTTCGGCTCTGCGAGCGGCCGCTGGATTCGTGCCCGGCGATGGCGCATGTTCGGGACCGGCGCTGGCGGGTGACACCTATTGCCGGTGCCTTTCAGGGTGCGGCGCCTGTTGATGGGCCGTCTGCGGAAGTCAACCGCCGCAGCGCCGGCGCGGGCGCGCCGAGCAACTCGGCGGCTGGCCGGGCTCCCACGCTACCGCCGCCGCGACTCCATTTCGGGTCCCGTCGCGCCCGGCTGCGTCACTGCCGGCAGCACAGGGGACGCCATCCAGATCAGGGCCCGAATCGTGTGGGCCGCCAAGGGAACGCCGAGCCCCGTTCCCGCCAGAACAAGGTTGGCGGCAAGCAATCGCGATGTCCAACGGTTGACGAGCTGCCTGTCCCTTCGGATCGCGATCACCGCCACGGCAGCCGCATTTATGGCCACGAACAGCCATAGAGACCACCAGAAAGCGCGACTTGCCAGCTGCTGCAGTGTTTCCATCCAATCCGGTTGCACGGCTGCCCTCCGCGCTGGGGCACGGCAATGAGATCTCCGCCGCGTTCGGCCTACGTTACGCCTCGCTACGCGCGCTGTCGAGAGCGGTGCCGTAGAACCCCTCCGTTGTGCCCAGGTCCGCGAGGCGAACGCCCACCAGCGTGGTCGTGTCGTTGCGCGCACGGCCACGCTAACGGGACGCTCCGATATAGCCGCGCGCTAAAACGGAGGGCGGCGGGGTCAGTCCCGGTAGGGGTAGTCCGGGTCCGCCAGTCGTTCGGCGCGCGCGGCTGCTTCGGGGCCGGCGATCTGCGCCGCGAGCTCGCGTAGCATCGGGCTCAGGTGCATGCCGTAGCGCAGCAGATTTTCCGCCCGTTCACGTCTCGCGAACAGAAAGGCAAGCAGCGGCGTGTCGCCCTTCTTGCCGTTACACGGAGTGCAGGCCAGCACGAGGTTGTCGTGCCGGTCGTAGGCGCGCTGGCCGCGTCGTGGCGTGACGTGATCGAGGGTGATGGTCCGGACGCTCACTCGGCGCGCACAATAGGCGCAGACGGGTCCGTGGGAGTCGAGCAGCACGCGTCGTGATTCGATGTACGCGTTGCGGCTGGTGGGGAGCGAGGTGAGCTGCGATTCCTGGGAAGAGGCCGAGCGACGGCGGGAGCGCCGGGGTCGTGATCTGGAAGCGGCAGCCCCCGCATTGGCGGCCGGTCGTCGGCCGCGTGGTCGAGGTGCTGTCATACCTTAAAGATAACAGGGTTCAGGAGCAGGACGCACTACCCACGGTCGCGGTCACCCCCCCGGGGGCTGGCCGAGCGGCCCGATCCACCTTTGCTGGTAGTACACCGGCAGGAGCGCCTCGGTCCGGCGCTGGCCCGCCCCTTCCTCCTCGCTCGGCAGGGGGAGCGCTGGCAGCTCCAAGCCAGCCCGTCTTCCCTCCGCCGCCCGCACGATGCCGGTGCAACCGGAGTCCCACCCCATGGTGGTCGGCATCCAGGGCTGCGGGTAAGTTCCGCGCGTGAGTGAGGCGAGACCGAACGAACCCGTGTGGGACGATCTCCAGTGGAAAGGACTTCCCGTCCTTACCGGAGACGATGAAGCTGATGTGTGTGTTGTCGGGCTGGGGGGCTCGGGGCTGGCTGCAGTGCTCGAGTTGCTGGACGCCGGCGTTCGCGTCGTGGGCGTGGACTCGGGGCGGGTGGGCGGCGGGGCCTCCGGCCGCAACGGCGGCTTCCTGCTGGCCGGTCTCGCCGACTTTTATCACGAGGCGATTGGCCGCCACGGCCACGAGCGGGCAAGGCGTTTGTATCAGCTGACGCTCGAGCAGATTGACCGAATGCTTGACGAGACACCGGAAGTCGTGCGTCGAACCGGCTCGCTTCGCATCGCGAGCTCAGCTGAGGAAGAAATCGACTGCGCGGCGCACTTCGATGCATTGCGCCAGGACGGCTTCCTCGTGGAGCGCTACATCGGAGCAGAGGGACGTGGTCTGCTGCTTCCTCGTGATGCCGCCTTTCAGCCGTTGGCGAGGTGCCGCATTCTCGCCGGCCGGGCGTGCGATCGCGGCGCGAGGCTTTACGAGAAGTCGCCCGCGGTGATGATAGGCGGTTCCGGAGTGGAGACGGAGCACGGCCGGATACGCGCCAGCTCCACTATCGTTGCCATTGATGGCGCTCTCTCCAGCGTGATTCCGGAGCTGGGAACGCGGGTGCGAACCGCCAGACTTCAGATGCTTGCCACAGCGCCGACTCGCGAGGTCCGTTATCCGCGTCCCGTCTACACGCGCTGGGGGTACGACTACTGGCAGCAACTTCCGGACGGACGCGTCGTTCTCGGCGGCTTCCGCGATGCCGCGGGAGAAGCCGAATGGACCGCTGACGCCGAACCCAGCCGGGCCATTCAGCGCGTGCTCGCCATGTTTCTTCGCGAGCGCCTGGGCGTGATGGCGCCGATCACGCACACGTGGGCGGCGCTGGTGTCGTACTCATCTTCCGGGCTGCCGATACTGGAGGAAGTACGTCCGGGCGTGCTCGTCACCGGCGCATACAGTGGAACGGGTAACGTGGTGGGGGCGCTCTGTGGGCGCGCGGCGGCGCAGCAGCTGACGCGACGTCAGTCGGAGATCGCTAGCGCGTTCGAGCATTGACTCACCCGACCATCTTCCGCAGCGCGAACCATACGTTGGCGGGTCGCTCCGCCAGCCGCCGCATGTACCAGGGGAACCAGTCGCGTCCGTAGCTGATGAGAACGCGCACGGTTGCGCCATCGCGCACCAGGGCGCGCTGTTCCGTGGTCTCGACTCCGT
>CAZWSO010000210.1:0-4355 GCA_964636485.1 uncultured Gemmatimonadaceae bacterium | reverse complement strand
AGATGGTCGGCGGCCTGCGCAGCGGCATGGGATACGTGGGCTGCGCCGACATCACTGAGCTGCGGACGGAAACCTTGTTCGTGCGCATCACTTCGGCGGGTCTGCGTGAGTCGCATCCGCACGACGTGACGGTAACCCGCGAGGCGCCGAACTACTCGCTGTAACCGCGCTCACAGCACCGAATTCTGTCGCCGGCTAGCTTCAGCTATTCTCCCCGCGGAGATTACGGATATACGGAGGGGCGCACGGAGTGCACTCCGTACGCTCCGTCGTGAATGCCCTTGCCAAACTGAGAACGTTACGCGAGTCGAAGGCGGCGATTGGACGGCCCGCCAAGGTGTCTATGTCGAGAGATCTGCCAAACCTGGTGGCGATTCCGGATCACAGGCGCGAAGCCATCCTGCGGCTTGCGGAGGAGTTTGAGCCGGGGCGGGTGGTCGCGCTCTCCACTCATGTAAACGCCGACGGCGACGGGTGCGGCTCGGAGGCGGCGCTGGCGCGATTGCTGGCGCAGCGTGGCATGACCGTGCGCATAGTGAATCCGACGCCCTGGCCATCGATTTTCGATTTTCTTCTCGGCCACGACGTGGAGGAGATGAGCGACAGCGGCGGCGCGGCACTTAAAGGGATCGGCCTGCTGATCGTTCTCGACATCAGCGACGTGGCCCGGCTTGGCAACCTGGCCGACACGGTGCGCGCGCTCTCGGTGCCGCGGCTGGTGATTGACCATCACGTGCCGCACGATGAGCCGGCGGGAGATGTGTTGCTCACCGACGTGACGGCGTGCGCCACCGGCGAGCTTGTGTTCGATCTGGCGGTGGTGCTGGGCCTCGAGATCACGCCGGCGATAGGGCGCGCCCTCTACACGGCGCTGGTCACCGACACCGGCGGCTTTCGTTTCAGTAACACCACGCCTCGCTGCCACGCTATCGCGGGGCAGCTACTCGGCGCCGGCGTGGATCCGGAGGAGATGTATCGCCGTATTTATGCGCAGATGAGCGTGGGACGACTGCACCTGTTGCGCGACGCGCTCGAGACCCTCGAGGTGGATCAGGAGCTGGGTCTGAGCTGGATGGCGATTCCGGCCGGTGCGATGGAGCGCTACCAGGTGCGGGCCGACGAGTTGGATGGACTGGCCGAGTACCCGCGCTCGATATCCGGCACGAGGATGGCGATCTTCTTTCGCGACCTGGGCCATGGCCAGGTCAAGATCTCCTTCCGCAGCACCGGCGACACTGACGTGAACCGCTTCGCGCGCCGCTTCAGCGGCGGCGGTCACGCGCGTGCCGCCGGAGCACTTGTGCCGGGACACCTGGCATCGGTGCGCGACAAGGTGATTGCCGCAGCGCGCGAGTATCTGGCCGAACACGATGGGGGAATGATACCGGCCTGAGAGTGGCGCGGCCGGAAGTGGTTCTGGACAGCCGCAACATGTGCAGTAAGCGGTTGCCTGGCTGGCCTGCCTCCTCCTTGACGGCGCAGAAACCAGGTCGCAGGGTCAGTCGGAGCGGGAGCCGGTATTGACTATCGGATTTCCGCCGAACGCATGCACCCATGCCAGGCGCAGCCTTCGTGTCACGCCGCCACACCGATACGCCACCTTGATTCTCTCGCACCCCAATCTAGCTTGCGCTGTATGACCGGATCACTTGGCGCGCTCATCTACTCGCGGCTCGTCCGCATCCAGAACCCCCGCGTGGGCACCGATGTGCTTTCGGCGGGGATGATCCGCGACTTCACGGTGAGCGACGATGGGCGGGTGAGGCTCAGCGTGGTGCTCGCCGCCCAGGACCCGGCCTCGCTGGTGCGCGATGTCCGCCGCACTATCGAGGAAACGGAGGGGGTGACCGAGGTCCGGGTGGACGTGAAGGATCCGTCGCAGGTGCGCGGGGGGCAGGCGCCAAGGCCGCAGGCACAGGCCAAGGCGGCGCCCGCCAAGCCGGCGCCCGGGAAGGGGCGGGCACTCCCGGTAATGGACGCCACGCCGCGGACGCCATCGCGTCCAGCGGCACCCACGCCGAAGCCCTTCCCGCAGCTCGGCCGCATCATCGCCATCTCCTCGGGGAAAGGCGGGGTCGGGAAGAGCACCGTCGCCACCAACCTTGCTGTCGCTCTGGCAAGGGGTGGTGCGCGCGTGGGACTTTTGGATGCCGACATCTATGGCCCGAACGTGCCGCGGATGATGGGCGTCAACGCGCCGCCGCCGGTAGTGAACGAGCGCATCCAGCCGCTGGAGGCGCACGGCGTAAAGGTCATCAGTCTCGGTTTTCTCATCGACCGCGATCAACCGGCGATCTGGCGTGGACCGATCGTGATGAAGATAATCACGCAGTTCGTCCAGGACGTGGCGTGGGGGGAGCTCGACTACCTGCTCGTCGACATGCCTCCGGGCACGGGCGACGCCCAGCTTTCGCTGGTGCAGGTGGCGCAGGTGCACGGAGCCGTGATCGTCACTACTCCGCAGGAGGTGGCCACCAACGATGCGCTGCGGGGGGCGCGAATGTTCCAGCGCGTTGGCGTCCCCGTGCTCGGCATCGTCGAGAACATGAGCTATCTGCTCTGCCCGCACTGCGGAAAGCCGACGGCGCTATTCGGCTCGGGAGGCGGCGCGCGGCTGGCCGAGGAGCTGGGCTTGCCGTTGCTGGGGGAGATTCCGATCTATCCGCCGGTGCTGGCGGGCGGCGACACAGGCACACCGATCGTCGTGCTCGAGCCCGATTCACCAGCTGCCAAGGCGCTGACCGAGACCGCGCGTCGAGTGGGCGAGGCGGTGGGCACCCCAGCGATGGCATGAGCGAGGCAACAGCTCCGGATTCACCGGAACTCGCGCGGCCGTCGGATCACACCCCGACGGCCGCGCTGCCGTTGAACCCCCGCGAGAGCGCCGTCGCGATCACCGGCGAATTCCCGGTGGCTGGCGCGCTGGTGCATGGAGCGCTGCCGCGGACGATCACGCGGCTGGCGCTTCCTGCCGTGGCGAGCATGCTCCTCATGACGCTGTTCGCGACAGCAGACGCGTTCTGGGTGGGGCGCTACATCGGTCCAGCGGCGCTGGCTGCCGTGTCCACGTCGATGTTCTGGATCTGGATGATGATCTCCGCCGCGGAGCTTGTGAGCGTGGGGCTCACCGCGGTCGCTGCCCGGCGCCACGGTGAGGGCGCCCCCGCCCGCGCGGCCGCCGCTTCGGGAGACGCGACACTGCTGGCGATGGGCATGGGTATCGGGCTGGCCATAGCTGGTCCGCTCGCGCTCGAGACGATGTTCGCCACCATGCGCACACCTGCCGATGTGACGGCTCTTGGCCGCAGCTACCTGGGCATCTACTTGCTCGGCGCGCCGCTCATCTTCGGCTTTTTTGCCGTTGACGCGACCTTTCGTGCCTCGGGTGACACTCGGACTCCGTTTATGCTGCTGGGTGGGGCAGTGGCCATAGCCCTCGTGCTGGACCCGCTGCTGATCCTCGGAGTCGGTCCCTTCCCGCGGCTCGGGATCGCCGGCGCGGCAGTGGCGACTATCGTGACGCGTGGCGTGGTGTTTCTCGCCGGTCTTTGGCTCCTGCGGCGCCGTCGAATGCTCCGCTTCGAGGGCATCTCCTGGCCCACGATCAGAACGATCGCGCGGGTCGGTCTCCCCACGGCGATGACCGGAATCACGTTCAGCTTCATCTACGTGATGCTCACGCGCACCACCACAATGTTCGGTACCCCCGCGCTGGCGGCGCTCGGCATCGGCCACCGTGTGGAGAGCTGGTCGTACATGTTTGGCGTGGGTCTGGGTGCGGCGACGGCCGCCATCGTGGGTCAGAATCTGGGAGCGGGGCTGACGCTCCGAGCGCGCCGTACCGGATGGATCTCGGTGGGTTTCGCGGCGATGGTGACTTCCGTTGCCGCACTGTTCATGGTGATCGCCCCCGAACCCATCGCGGCTCTGTTCACCACCGATCCGACGGTGATCGCCGAGGGTGCCCGCTATCTGCGCATCGCCGCCATCTCGACGATCTTCGTGGGCGCAGAGCTCGTGCTGGAGGGTGCGCTGGGCGGCGCGGGCTATACAGTTCCGCCCATGATCACGTCTACGTCGATCACCGCCATGCGCGTCCCCCTTGCCGCCTGGGCCGCGCCCATCTGGGGCGCCTCTTCGATCTGGTGGGTGATCGCCCTCACCGCGGTCGCCCGGGGGCTGGCGCTCGCGGCGCTCTGGCGGTGGGGGAGGTGGGAGCGGAAAGCAGTCTAGAACGCCGGGTCAGGACAGCGACGACTCACCACAGAGGACGCGGAGATCACGACTGTGCGGGGGGGGCCGGGGCGAGGCACGGCACGGAAGCAGGAGCCGCGGGCCGACAGCGAAGCCGACGA
>CAZWSO010000209.1:0-4374 GCA_964636485.1 uncultured Gemmatimonadaceae bacterium | reverse complement strand
CCGCATATGGAGGAGATCATGTCCGCAGCAGTCTTGAGATTCATTGGCGCCGCCACGGTGCTTGCCTTCGCTCTCGCCGCTTGCGGCGATGACGATCCGATAGCCCCGATCATTCCCGAAGATGCCACCGTCTACCTCGTCCACGGTATTCCCGGAACAGACGTGGGTGAGGACACCGATGACCTGCCAGTGGACGTTCGCTTAGGCACCGCCTGCGTGGCGACGAATGTCGCATTCGGTACGATCAGCCAGGCATTAGCTGTGGAGCCGGGCACGTATGACGTGGAAGTGCGTGCCGCCGATGCCACGGGCTGCGCCGGCGAGGTACTCGTGAGCCTGGCGAGCGTGCAACTCGCCGAAGCTGCCAACGTGTCGATCGTCGCCCACCTCAACGCTGGTGGAACCGCCGCCGTGCTCACGCGCTTCGACAACGATCTGTCGTCGGCGGAGGGGAGCCGGGTAGTGGCCCGCCATGCGGCCGCGTTCGGCCCGGTGGACGTGCTGGTGGATGACGAGGCCGTGTTCGAAAATCTGGCGAACGGCGAAGAGGCGGCGACCGTCCTCACCGCCGCAACGTACAACATAGCGGTTACCCCAGCGGGGGAGGCGGAGCCGCTCTTCGAGACCCAGTTTCCGATCGCAGCCGGTCTGGTCATCATCGCCTACGCTGTCGGCAACCCCGAGAGCGACAATTTCACGGTGCTGACTCAGCAGCTTACGCAGGACTGAGGCACGCTCGAGTGCGGCCTCGGGAATAGCGGCAACTCGGTGGCACCTGCTGGCCCGCGCGCCCTCTTTGGGGTGCGCGGGCCAGCGCTTGTTTCGGTCTTCGTCTGCTTTGGGTCATCTTGTCCGCCCTGCGCACCTCATTTGTTTGGCCCGACTTTCGCTTGGGTGGCGATAGAGAGGACGTTCCGGCGATCCTCCATTTAACCGAAAGCCGAGGAACCACAACGAGATGCAGTCCTTGAACACAGCACTGAAATGCAGGGCGGCGCTGCCGCTCCTTACTCTCACCATTCTGATCGCGGGCTGCGCCTCGTGGCGCGGAGATACGGCCGTACGGGAGTCGTGGGACCCCTCTTCCACAACCGAGGTGCAGGGCGTACCTGCCGACGAGCTCCGTGCCGCAATCTCCCGGCGGTTGGAGGGAGAGCCTCCGGAGGGGGTGGACGCGCTCCGCTGGAGGCGCACGCGGTCCCTCTATGAGACGTATGGTAACGCTCCCCTGATCCTGGAGCGGCGCGGCATTGGCAAGCGGGCCGAGTCCGTGGTCGAGGCGATCGGCCGCGCCGATGAGGATGCGCTCGGGAAGCGGCGATATCAGCTTCCCGCGCTCGAGTCCGCGCTGCGCGCGGCGAGGCAGCGAGGCGCGAGTGCAGATGAGCTGGCGGATGCTGACGTCACCCTCACCGCTGTGTACGTTCTGCTCGGTGGTGATCTGCTCACCGGCTGGATCGAACCGCGAGCCGTGAGCTCCGACTGGCGGATCGATCCTCGTTCGGTTGACGTGGACAGCGCTCTCGCGCGCACGCTGCGGTTCGAACCGCTCGACCGCGCGATCCTTCACCTGCGCCCGCAAAGCGACGCCTATGCCGCGCTCCGGCACGAGCTCGAGCGCTACCGTCAGCTCGTCGACGCTGGCGGGTGGAGACCAGTGCCTGTGGGAGGGACGCTCAGCCCGGGAGACACGAGTACGGTCGAAAGACTGAACGCGCTACGACTGCGCCTGAGGGCGGAGGGATACCTGTCGGACGAAGTGGTGATAGCGCCGCTTGCCGCCGATTCATCACGCGCCATCTACGACGCGCTTCTGGCAGGAGCGGTCGCCACCTTTCAGGAGCGGCATGCGATTGCGGTGGACAGCGTGCTGGGCCTCGAGACGGTAACGTCGCTGAATGTGCCCGCTGCTTACCGGTTGGGACAGATCGCGGCGAACCTGGAGCGCCATCGCTGGCTGCCGCGCGATCTTGGGGACCGCCACATCCTGGTCAACGTGCCGGCGTTCCGGCTCGATGCTTACGATGGCGGTGAGTCTGTTCTCACCATGCGAGTGATCGTTGGCGCCGAGTACCGCGACCGCGCCACACCCACGTTCGCCGACTCGATGAGCTACGTCGAGTTCGCGCCCTACTGGAACGTACCGGAGAACATCGCCCGCACGGAGATCTGGCCGAAGGTGCAGTCGGATCCCGGCTATCTTGCGCGCAACAATTACGAGGTATGGGACGAGGGCGGAGTGGCGCGCATCCGGCAGCGACCGGGACCGCGAAACGCCCTCGGTCTGGTGAAGTTCATGTTCCCCAACCAGTACAACATCTATCTGCACCACACGCCGCAGGAGGAGCTGTTCGAGCAGGACGTGCGCGCCTTCAGCCACGGGTGTATCCGCGTGGAGAAGCCGGTGGAGCTGGCCGAGTATGTTCTCGGCAGCCAGGGAGACGGCGAGTGGACGCAGGAGGACATCCGCCAGGCGATGGCGGGAGCCACGCGCCGCGTCGACCTCGAGAAAAAACTAGCGGTTTTTATCGTTTATTTCACCGCCTACCCCCGTGACGGTGCGCTCTACTTCGGAAACGACCTCTACGACAACGACGGCGCGATTGTGCACGTGGTAGCGCGTGCGTCAAGGCCGTCAGCGGAATCCGAGCAGGTAATGACGGCGCTACGCCGCGAGGCAGGCCGTAGCGGTGTGGGCGGACTCCTCTCACGCATCGGGCTGTAGGGGGCGCCCCGCCGCCTTCTCGTTGGGCATGTGCCGGTGCAGGGCGAGTAGGCTGCAGTAGAGCCCGAACGCCACGAAACCGACCGCTATGACGACGAGACCGATCGTGCCGTAGCGATCGTCGGCAAGCGCCTGGAAGGTCTCGGCGAGGCCGCGCGCTTCCGTCGGATCGTATGTGGCGGCGGCCTTGATCGCGAAGATTCCGGCGATGACAAAGGCGGCGCCGCGGGCAGCGTGGCCGTACCAGCCGATCCACCGCGCCGCGACACGCTCGACGTTACTCATCTCCTCGCGGGCGAACTCCTTGTGGAATCGACCCGTAACCGCGACGGTAAGCTCGCGCAGCCCGCCGAGGATCACTACCGCCCCGGCGATCCCCACCAGCCAGGCGCCAAGCGGCAGCTCCAGTGCCCACCCGGTGATGTCCTGCACTCCGTTGTCGCCGCTACGGCGCCAGCCGGTGAGCACGAGAACGCTCAGCACCGCGAAGACGCCGTATGTCATGCCGATCCCGAAGTAGATGACGCGGGTGGCCAGTCCGGAGGCGTCGTTGCCTTCTCCCTCCACGTCCAGGAATGCCTGCGTGAACCGCCAGAGCGAGTACCCCGTCAGGCCAATGGCGAGGATGACGAGCAGCAGTGCGCTCAACGGCTGATCACCGAGCATTTCGATCGCGCCCGGTGCGTCGGCGTCCTCGTCCCGCGCGCCGAATGCAGTGCGCGCGGCCAGGATGCCAATGGTGGCGAACACCACGCCCTTGGCCGCGTAGCCACAGCGCGCGAGGCGCTCGAACCAGACGCTGGACACCGCGCTGCGGGTCGCATCGGCGATCTCATCCTTGACATGAGGCAGCACGAGTCTCCGGGAAACATGAAGCGTGCCGGCGGATCTGTGCCCGTCAGCCGCGGATCACACGCTCCGCATAATCGATCCCGTCGGGAGTTCGTGAGCCATGCCACGAGAGGTACTCACCGTCCACGATTCGGAAACGGTCCCGGGCGAGCCCCGTCTCATCAGCCAGTTCGGCGGCATGCACGTCCCTGAACGGAAACGGCTCGGTGGCGAGGAGCACGACATCGGGGTGCGCCGCCGCGATTTCCTCCGCTCCAATCTCCGGGTATCGCTCGGCGACATGCCCGAACACGTTGAACCCACCGGGCAGCGCGAGCAGAGCGGCGATGAACGTATCGTTGTTGATGGTCATCCAGGGACGGCGCCATATCAGGTAGACATACCGAACAGTTGCCTGCCCCTCCGCCCGCGCGCGCACCCGACCGGCGCGGGCCTCAATGTCGTGCGCGATGCGCTCCGCCTCCGTGAGGCGCCCGAGCGCCAACCCGATCGAGCGCACCATCGTCGCCGTTTCCTCCGCCGTGCGCGGAAAGCTGACGTGACAGACGATGCCGGCGGCACGCAACGCCTCGGCGTCCTCGCGTCGGTTCTCCTCCTCGTTGAGGAGCACCAAATCCGGCTGCAGCGCCACGATCCGTGCGATCTTCGGATTCTTGGTACCGCCCACTGATTCAACTGCCGCGACGCGATCCGCGGGGTGCACGCAGAACTTCGTGCGTCCCACGAGGTCGTTGCCGCGGCCGAGGTCGTACACCAGCTCGGTGAGGCTCGGACAGAGCGAGATGATGCGCATGGCG
>CAZWSO010000208.1:0-4389 GCA_964636485.1 uncultured Gemmatimonadaceae bacterium | reverse complement strand
TTGGCGAGACGCCGGGCTTCTCCGTCTTCGACATCCGCACCTGGGAGCTGGCGCGTCTTGTGGAGCCGGCGAGCGGAAATGACCGGAGCGACCTTCACGGCATGGCGGTTCGGCCCCTGTAGCGTTAAGGTTGAGGCGTTCGCCAGCCCCTTTTCGTTGCACGTCGTACCCCCACGCGCCCGGCGCCTGGTACCGTGGTATGCCTGCCCCACTGCCGCTGCGCGGCGCGGGAATCTCCCGCGCCGCCCTCCTCCTGATCGCAGCCACCGGCTGCGGCGCGCGCGATGATGACGGGAGTGCGCGCGACCACGAGATCTGGGCCATCGATCAGGGCACGAACATCATCCACGTCTTCGACACCACACTCACGGAGACGGCGAGGATCGACTTGGGGGCGCACGGGGCCCGCGTTCCGCACCTGATCGACTTTACCTCCGACGGGCGCTTTGCGTTCGTCGCCAATCTCGCGACCGGCAACGTCGCCGTGATCCGCGGCGAGGATCGCGAGCTGGTGGCGCTGATCCCGACCGGGCCGCGCACGCATCACGTCGCCGTCGCTCCCGACGACGGAAGCGCCATCGTGTCGGTGGTCGGCGCGCCGGCAACGCCCTGGGATGGCAAGCTGGTCGAGATCACGATCGATACCGCACGAGCACATTTCACGGTGGCTCGAGAGCTCGTGCTCGCCCGCGACCCGCGCTTCGCAACGCGTCGCGCGCAGTTCAGGGAAACGGGTGGGCCGGTGTGCATGGATTTCACCGCCGATGGCCACTTCGGCTATGTGGCACTCGGCCCCACCCTCGACGAAGGGGGCGCGGTGGTGGTGGATCTGCGCGACATGCGCCTCGTCGAAGTGTTCGCGCCCTCCGAGGTTCAGGCGAACTGCGGCACCATTCTGTCGCGCGACGGCACACGCATGTACATGGTCGGTGGCGATCGCTGGGTGGGTGTATGGCAGACGCTCGATACCCGCACGCACCGGACCTCCCACCGCGCGGCATCGCGCGGCCACGACGCGCACGGTCTGGCGGTCTCGCCCAACGGCCACGAGTACTGGGTCGTGAACCGCGGCACAAGCAACACCATCGTCGTCGATGCGCGGTCGCACGAGGTTCTCGCCGAGATTCCCTTCGTCGGCAGGACCCCTGACATCATTACCTTCTCGCCCGACGGCAGCCGCGCCTACATCACCCTGCGCGGCCCGAATCCCGTGACGATGCCTCACCTGGCCATGGGCGAGACGCCGGGATTCGCCGTGTTCGATACCCGGACACGGAAGCTGATTCGTCTCGTCGAACCCGGACGTGGGAACGAGGCGAGCGATTTCCATGGTATTGCCGTTCGGCCGCTTCGTGGGCGATAGGGAAGCGCAAGACCGCCGAGGTCACGCGTCACACCGGAGCACCACTTCTCGAAGAGCGTGACCTGACGCCCTACGGCTTGGCGAAGGCGTCGAAGGGACGCACAGCATGTCAGCCGCCTACCGGCTGCGCTGGTCGCGCCTGAGCCTCAGCCCGTGTTGCGCAGTCCTGCCGAAATGCCGTTGATCGTGGCGGCGAGGGCGTAGCTGAGGTCATCGCCTGCCACGCCGGCGCGGCGGCGGCGAAGGAGGTCCACCTGGATGAGGCTGAGGGGATCGACGTACGGATTGCGCAGCCGGATGGAGCGGGCGAGCACGGGATTCTGCTCGAGCAGGAGCTGCTGTCCGGTCACGAGCAGCAGCATGCGGTGCGTCCGCTCGAACTCATCGGTGAGCAGTTGGAGCACGCGCTCGCGCAGCGCGTCGTCATCGACGAGCGCAGCATAGCGGCGTGCAATGGAGAAATCAGCCTTCGCCATGCCGATCTCGACGTTGCGGATGAGGTCGTGGAAGAGCAGGAAATCACGCATCATCCCGTGCAGCCGCGCCAGCCCGTCCGGCTCTGTGTCGGCAAAGCGCTCGAGTGCGTGGCCGACGCCGAACCACGCGGGCAGTACATGCCGGCTCTGCATCCACCCGAACACCCACGGAATCGCGCGCAGGTCGTCGAGGCCGTGGCTGTCTCCGCGCCGCGCGGGCCGGGAGCCGATCTTCGCGTGCTCGAGCTCATCCACGGGCGTGGCCTGCTGGAAGTAGGGCAGAATGTCGGGGTTGTCGGCGATGTGCTCGCGGTAGTACGCGAACGCGTCTGCCGACATCGCCTCCATGGTGTCATGCCAGCTCGCCTCGTCATGCGGCTCCGGCTGCCGCACGCCGGCAAGGGCCTCGAGCGACGCGGCGACCATGAGCGACAGGTTGCGCTCGGCGAGCACGGGCTCCGCGTACTTCCAGTTGAGCACCTCACCCTGTTCGGTGATCCTGATCTCGCCCGTGAACGCGCCAGGCGGCTGTGACGTGATGGCCCGGTGCGTGGGCCCGCCGCCGCGGCCGACGGTGCCACCCCTGCCGTGGAAGAGACGCAGCGTCACGCTGCACGCCCGGGCGACGTCGTGCAGCCCGCGATGCGCCTTGTACGTCTCCCACGTGCTCGTCAGCATTCCGCCATCCTTGTTGGAGTCGGAATAGCCGAGCATCACCTCCTGGCAGCCGCCCCACGAACGGAGCAGGCGCGCGTAGTCACTGCGCGTCCACAGATCGCGGCAGATATCGGGGCAGTTGCGCAGGTCCTCGATGGACTCGAAGAGAGGCACGGGCATGACGCCGGGATCGTCGCCCGCGGCCGCTACACTCACGCCGGCAAGCTCGAGCAGCCGAATCAGTGTGAGTACGTCATCGACCGAGCGCGCCCCGCTGATGACGTAGCTGCGGATCGCGTCAGGCGGGTACGCCCGCTTCAGTTCTGCAATGGTGCGCAGCGTATCGAGCAGCGATGTCGTCTCCTCCGAGGGCGCGGCGGGCAGCGTGTCCTCGCCTGCCGCCAGGATCTCCCTCGCCGCCGCCTCGTGCACCCGTGCGTGCTGGCGGATGTCGAGCGCGTGCAAGTGGAAACCGAACGTGTCCACCTGGCGCAGCAGCGGATCGATCAGCAGTGCGGCGAGCCGGCCACCTCGGTTGTCGGACAGGCTGTCGCGCACCTGCTGCAGGTCGTCGGTGAACGCCGCCGCGTCGGGATACGCGTGCGGCTGCGGCGGATCGCTGCGAGCGGCGCGCAGGCGCCAGCCCGCATAGCCGAGGAAACGGCGGTAGACTTCGCTGGTCGAGCGGCTCTCCGGCCGCGGGTCCAGCGACGGGATGGAGGCGGCGTACTCGTCGAGCCGGTGCTGCAGCCTGTCGGCCACGGGCACCTGCAGCGTGGATGAGCTCAGCCGCTCGACCAGCGCCTCGAGCGAGTGCATGTAATGGTCGAGTACGGTTTCGCGCGCAAGCTGCAGCGCCGCCCGCGTCACGCCCGGTGTCACGTACGGGTTGCCGTCCCGGTCGCCGCCGATCCACGAGCCGAACCGCACGACCCGCGGCAGCTCTGTCGCCGGAATGTCGTCCCCATCGAGTTCGCGGAACGCAGCGGCGAGCTCGCCGTAGACGCCGGGGATCGTGTCAATGAGGACGTCGGCGTAGTAGTCGAGGCCCATGCGCACCTCGTCTGCCACGGACGGGCGGCGACGTCGCACCTCGTCCGTCTGCCAGAGCGTCGTGATGTCCGCGGCGATCCTCGACTCCTGCGCGGCAGCCTCCGCAGCAGTGAGTGGCAGCCGGTCAAGCTGCTCCAGCGCGGCGGAGATTCGACGTCGCTTGAAGAGCACCGTGCGGCGCGCGACCTCCGTCGGGTGCGCAGTGAACACCGGCTCCACAGTGATGTCCTGCAGGAGCCGGAGCACGGCGGCGCGATCCAGTCCGGCGTCCGCGAGCCGGCGCAGCGTGCCGGCAAAGCTGCCCGGCTGTGCCGGCTCGTCCGCTGCCAGCTGCCAAGCACGGCGGCGGCGCCTGCGGTGCGCGGTCTCCGCGAGGTTGGTCAGCTCGAAGTAGATCGAGAACGCCCTGGTCAGCCCGTACGCCTCGCGCACGTTGCGGTCGGCGACGATCTGCTCGGCACGCCGCATCAGGTTGTCGTCGTGCTCACGGGCGATGCCGGGCTCATTCTCCCGGTGCTCGATGGCCAGAAGGCGCAGCGCCTCCACGGCCTCGAAGAGCGGATCGCCCGCCTGCTCCCGGATCACATCGCCGAGCAGCCGGCCGAGGGAGCGGACGTCGCGCCGCAGCGGCGCTTCCTTGAGCGGCGCGTCGGTTCCTGTCAGCTCGGCCAGGCGGTCGTCCTGGTCGTCGGCCTTCCAGAGAGGGGCGCGCGAGGTCACGGCGTGCGCAGCCGCCTGAATGTGTGGTCGTACGGCTGCAAGGGGCATCTCCGGAACTGCAGGGTGTCGCGGAAAGATGAGGCGCGGCGGCCGCGGACGCGAGGCCGGCGGCGTCAGGGG
>CAZWSO010000207.1:0-4429 GCA_964636485.1 uncultured Gemmatimonadaceae bacterium | reverse complement strand
TCCAGACGAGGGCGCCGAACGAGATGCGCTCTGCTCTCGAGAGTCTCACGAGGTACCAGCTCGGCAGCGGTACGCCCCAGCAGCGTCACGATTATCTGGTGAGTGCGATTCGCGCCACGACGGAGCGACCGGAGCGTTTTCGAACCAATGAGGTCGGACGCCAGTATGCCCTCGGGCAGGCGTTGGCCTTCTTCGCCGTGGATGAGGACATGCCCGTCATCTCGCGGCGCGGGGATGTCGGCTTCTCCTCGAATCAGAACGAGCTGATCGACCTGGTGGCGGCAGCGGACTCAGCGCTTGCGCAGGTGGAGCGCGCGCTCCCCGGGTGCCGAGAGGAGCTTGAGGGTTTTCGCGCGCAGATGTGGCAGCGGCTCCTGCAGGATGGCGTGCGACTGGCTCACGGGGGGAACACCGACAGCGCCGTGGTCATCCTTCGCCGAGCGCTGGCCGTGTATGATGGACTTCCGCACGGGCACTACTACCTGGCTGCCGTTCTTCAGCAGGGTGGCCGCATTCCCGAGGCGGTAGCAGCGTTCCGCCAGACCGTGGAACGGATCTCGGCGGAGGACGCGCTCGAGGACACTACGCTGGCCGAGTTCCGTGACAACGCGGTCTACATCGTCGCCCTGGCGCAGTATGAGCGTGCCGACACGCTCGCCGAGGGCGCGGAAAGAACGCAGGCGATGCGCGAGGCGGCCAGCATGTTCCGGGAGCACGTTGAGGAGTTTCCGGAGTCCGAGCGTGCCGGGAATGCCCGAATTCTGATGATGAGCGCCTACTCCGAGGTGGGGGATTCCACGGCGCTGAACCGTGCCCGCCGCGAGATGATCGAGCAGGCGGACGATTTCACGGCCGTGCAGCTCCTCGAAGCGGGGACGCACGCCTTCAACACGCAGGATACCGAGCTGGCAGTGGCGCTGCTCGAGAGGGGAATCGAGAAAAACCCGTACTCGCGCCCCGGGTTGTTCAATCTGGCGAATGTCTACTGGGCCACGAAGCGGTTCGATCGGATGGTTCCGACTGCGCAGAGACTCGTGCAACTCGATCCGAACAACCCGAACAACTTCGAGATTCTGGCCGTGGCCATGGAGAACCAGGCGCAGACGATCCAGAACGCGCAGCAGCGCAAGGTGCAGATGGATTCGGTCAGGATGCTTGTAGATCGTGCGCAGTCGATGCCGATTCAGGTGACGTTCAACGCGCTGGGGATGGATGGCGCCGTTCGGGAAGTGAGCGGCCAGATCCGTAATGCCACGCAGCGGCCACGCGAGGTCACGATCGAGATCGAGTTTCTCGATGAGGGCGGGCGCGTGGTGGCCCGCGAGTCTCAGCAGCTGACGATCCCTGCGCAGGGGCAGGAGAGCGTCAGGGTGCGCATCGAGAACGCGGAGGCGGTGGGTTTCAGGTACGCGCCGATATCCTGACGCGCGGCGGTGATTCGACGCCGGGCGAACTTTCGCACCCCCGTCAGGATGCTCTCCTGGCGGGGGTGACGCCGTGAGGGAAGTGGCGGCAGCGTGTTGTTTTCGGCCACCTGATCTCGTAAATTACTTCATGTACCGTTTCCGGCCGGATGGTCGCGTCACGCCACCCGGTATGCGGGGGGAGGAGCGCACGGTGCGGCCTTCCCGTAGCATTGTCCGCGTGCGCTCGTGATCCGCGTCGCCTCCGTCGTACCCGCCAGCATCGCCGACCAGCTCGGCATCGTCTCGGGAACCGAACTGCACTCGGTGAACGGGCGGCAGCTCGATGATTTTCTCGACTGGGAGTTTCTCACGGCCGAGGATGCGCTCGTCGTCGAGGCGCGCCTCCCCGACGGTGAAGAGATTGTCTACGAGGTAGAACGGCCTGAGGGGGAGCCACTGGGTGTGGCGCTCGAGCCGCCACGAATCCGGCGCTGCGCCAACCGATGCGAGTTCTGCTTCATCGAGGGGTTGCCGAAGGGGCTGCGCCGCTCGCTCTACGTACGAGACGATGATTATCGCCTCTCCTTCGCATATGGAAACTTTGCGACACTGTCCAACCTGAAGGACCGCGATTTCGAGCGCATCCTCGAGTACCGCCTTTCACCTCTTTACGTCTCGGTGCACGCGACGCCGCATGAGGCGCGGCAGGTACTGCTCAACAATCCGCGTGTACCGGATGTCGTCGCCCAGCTCGACCGCCTGGTTGCGGGAGGGATTCAGTTCCATGGGCAGATGGTGATCGTTCCGGGCCTCAACGACGGCGATGTGCTCGAGCAGTCGCTGGCCGATCTGTTCGGGTTTGGGGATGCTTGCCTGTCGGTGGCCGTCGTGCCCGTGGGACTCACGCAGTTCTCACACCTCTACACCGGCAGGACCATGAGTGGCGCGAGCGCCGAAAGCCTGCTCGTGCACATTGATCGTTGGGCTGATCGCGCCATGCACGAACGCGGCGAACGATGGGTCTTCGGCTCCGATGAGCTGTACCTTCTCGCCGATCGTGAGCTCCCGGATGCGCACCACTACGGCGACTTCGCGCAGATCGAGAACGGCGTTGGCGCCGTCACGCACCTGCGGGGACGTGTGAGAGCCACACTCGCCTCGCTGCCCCGCCTCGACGGGCGCCGCATCGGCGTAGTCACCGGGGTGTCGATGGCGGGCTCAGCGATGCCTGCGCTGCTCGATGCGATCGCCGGCGCAACGGGAGCACATGTCGAGATGATCGTCACCGAGAATTCGCTGTTCGGGCCCGCCATTACCACCGCCGGCCTGCTTGTCGGCGCCGACATACGCCGCGTACTCGCCGGACGTCACGATCTGGATCTGGCCCTCATTCCCGCCGAGACCATCAACGACGACGGCCTGTTTCTCGACGAGGAGCGATTTGTCACGGTGCGGGAAGAACTTCCCATGCCAGTGTACCCGTCGTACGACTTTGCCGATGCGCTCGGCGGCGAAGGACAGGAGGCTCGCCCGCGCGGGCTTGCCGCCGCGGCATCGTGAACATCCCGGTAGTTGCGCTTGTGGGACGACCGAACGTCGGCAAGTCCCAGCTCTTCAACCGCATAGTGGGTGGAACTGCGGCCATAGTGAGTGAGGAAGCGGGGACAACGCGTGACCGTCACTTTGCGCGTGCCGACTGGGCCGGAAGGGCGTTCTGGCTGGTGGACACAGGTGGTTTGACCGATGATCCGAGCGTCCCGATGGACATTGAGATCCGCCGGCAGGTGCTTCAGGCCGTGGATGAGGCCGATCTGCTGCTCGTGTTAGTGGACGCCAGGCAAGGCCTGCATCCGCAAGACGCGCGGCTCATCGAGCTGGTGCGTGAGTCGGAGAAACCGTGGCTGCTGATCGCGAACAAGGTGGACGATCCAGCGTCGACCGACTACTACGAGTTTTACAGTCTCGGAGCCGGTGATCCCATTCCCGTATCGGCCATGAACGGCCGCGGCTCTGGCGATATGCTCGACGCGGTAGTGGCGCGTTTTCCGCCGATCGAGCTGGAGGAGACGACGGCGCTGCGCGTCGCGGTCGTCGGCCGTCCAAACGTAGGGAAATCCTCACTCGTAAACCGGTTGCTTGGCGAGGAGCGGCTGGTGGTGTCCGATGTTGCCGGCACCACGCGCGATGCCATAGACACTCCCATGACCTATCATGGCCGCTCGATCATCTTCGTGGATACGGCGGGGCTGCGGCGGCAGTCGAAGGTGGACGACGGGATCGAGTTTTACGCTACCCTCAGGTCGCGGCGTGCCATCGAGCGCGCAGACATCTGCGTGCTGGTGGTCGACGCAACGCTGGGCGTGGAGAATCAGGACCTCCGAATCGCAACGCTTGCCTGGGAAAACGGCCGTGGGCTGGTGCTTGTGGTCAACAAATGGGATCTAAAGGAGAAGGACGACAAGAGCGCCGCGCGGTTCGAGAAGGAGGCGCGCGAGAAGGCGCCGTTTCTCAGGTTCGTTCCCTTTCTGTTCACGTCGGCACTCTCCGGCCAGCGCGTCCACCGGCTTCTGGAAGTGATGCTGGAGGTCGATGCCGAGCGGCAGAAGCGCATCCAGACGGCCGAGGTAAACGAGCGCCTGCAGGAGCTGGTGCGGCGTCGACAGCCACCGCAGGCCGCTGGCCGCGAAGTAAAGATCATGTATGCCACGCAGGTTGGCGTAGCACCGCCGACATTTGCCGTCTTCTCCAATCATCCGGATCTTGTAGCCGAGCACTACGTCAGGTATCTCCATAACGGCTTCCGTGAAGGGTGGGCGTTTACGGGGAATCCGATGCCCATCCTGCTGCGAGGTCGCGGAGCGCGCGGCTGAAATGCACCCGATACTTCTGCTGGCGGTTTCCTATCTGCTGGGCTCCATACCGGCCGCCTACATGGCGGGGAAGGCGAGCGGGATCGACCTGCGGCGGCACGGCTCGGGGAATCTTGGTGCGACGAATGTCTTCCGCGTGCTCGGCGGCAAGAT
>CAZWSO010000206.1:0-4495 GCA_964636485.1 uncultured Gemmatimonadaceae bacterium | reverse complement strand
CGCCGATTACAGCGAGCCGCGGCTCGAGACGCACTTCCAGTTTCCGGAGGACCAGGGGAGCTTCGCGCGCGCCACCCTCCGGTGCGTGGGTGTGGGTCAATGTCGCAAGCTCGACGCGGGAACGATGTGTCCGAGCTTCATGGTGCTCCACGAGGAGAAGCACACGACGCGCGGCAGGGCGCACCTGCTCTTCGAGATGCTCGAGGGGAATCCGGTGCGCGACGGATGGCGCGACGAGGCCGTGAAAGAGTCGCTCGACTTCTGCCTGTCGTGTAAGGCATGCAAGGGCGAATGCCCGGTGAACGTCGACGTCGCGACGTACAAGGCAGAGTTTCTTTCGCATTACTACAGTGGACGCCTCCGGTCACGCAGCGCCTATGCGTTCGGGCTCATACACTGGTGGGCGCGCGTGGCTTCGCTGACACCACGACTGGCAAATGCCGTACTTCAGGCGCCGGTACTTGGCCGCGCTGCGAAATGGGCGGCGGCGGTGGCGCCGGAACGAACCGTTCCACGCTTTGCCACCGAGACCTTCCGTTCCTGGTTCAGGAGCCGCACACCGCCAGCGCGCGCCGGCCAGGAGGTGCTGCTCTGGCCCGATACGTTCAGCGACCATTTCCATCCGCACCTCGCGCGTGCGGCGCTCGAGGTGCTCGAGGACGCCGGCTTCCACGTCTCCATTCCGCGAGACACGCTCTGTTGCGGCCGGCCACTTTACGAGTATGGGATGCTCGACCTGGCCAAGCGCCAGCTCCGGCAGATCCTCGACTCGCTACGGCCGCGAATCCGCGCCGGTGTTCCTGTGGTCGGACTCGAGCCGAGCTGCGTGTCGGTGTTCCGGGACGAGCTGCCGAATCTCTTTCCCGATGACGATGACGCCAGGAGACTCCGCGAGCTGGCGTGCACGCTCGGTGAGTTTCTCGAGCGCCACCACTACGAGCCACCACGGATGCGCGGCAGCGCGATCTACCACGCGCACTGCCATCAGAAGGCGGTGCTCGACAGCTCGCCCGACGTGCGCATCCTGGAGCGTGCGGGTTTGGATGTGGAGGTGCTCGACTCCGGATGCTGTGGTATGGCCGGTGCGTTCGGCTTCGAGCGCGACAAGTACGACGTGTCCATCGGGGCCGGGGAGAGGGTGCTGCTCCCGCGCGCCCGGGCGGCAGATCGCGACACCCTGTTCGTTGCCGACGGTTTCAGCTGTCGCGAACAGATCACGCAGTGCACCGATCGCGAGCCGCTGCACCTCGCCCAGGTGCTCCAGCGCGCCCTTACGAAGCGCACAAGCCGGCCCGGCGCATACCCCGAGAGCCGACCAGAGTCCGGAAGAGTAAAGCGACAGGTCACCACCGGCCGCGTGGCTACAGCCGCGGCACTGGGAGCGACAGCCGTGGCGGCCGGTCTGCTCCTGCGGAATCGAACGCCACCGGAGCGGCCGTGAAGAGTCAGACCATGGCCGGCCCCGGCGAGCGCGCGCACCTCCTGGTTTTCGCGCCGGGTGACGAGGTCATCGAGGGATTGAAGCGATTCGCGCGCGATCAACAGCTGCGCGCGGCGTTCTTCTCCGGCATCGGTGCATTCAGCCGGGTGACCCTCGCGTTCTTCGATCTCGAGCGTCGTGAGTACGACGGTATTCCGGTGGAGGAGCAGGTGGAGGTGCTAGCGCTGACCGGCAACATTGCTCGGCACGAGGGAGAGCCGCTGATCCATGCGCACGTCGTTGTCGGGAAGCGCGATGGAAGCGCCATGGGCGGTCACCTGCTCGAGGGACATGTGCGCCCAACCCTGGAGGTCATCGTGACCGAGCTGCATGGCGCTATCGAACGGCGCCGGGATGAGGAGACCGGACTGCCGCTGATCGCGCCGGAGGCCAGTGATGGCACGAAGCCGCAGCAGAGGTGACCGCACTGCGCTG
Source organism: uncultured Gemmatimonadaceae bacterium (assembly GCA_964636485.1). Lineage (GTDB taxonomy): Bacteria > Gemmatimonadota > Gemmatimonadetes > Gemmatimonadales > Gemmatimonadaceae > CAYXRS01. The sequence continues at coordinate 2,580 of CAZWSO010000206.1, read as the reverse complement.
AACTGCCCGCTCTCACCGTACCTCAACCGCACTCGTGAACGTAACCACCATTCCTCCGGGCAGCTCGCGCCCACGGATGGTCACTTGAGCCGTTCCGGGCCGATCAAAGCTGAGTGCGGCCGTGTGCACAAAATCCTGAATGGCCGCGGTACAACCTGCTCGGTCTTCAGTCAGGTCGACGTCGAATGGAGTCACAGTCGCTTCGAGATCCTCCACTTCCACCTTCGTCGTTCGCTTCCGCCAACAACCGCTGAGTCCGTACGTCGTCACCATGACCGCGAAGCTCTCGCCCACCTGAACCGTCTCGGGCACCGCGATCTGCGGGTCATCGGAGCGAATGCCGACTATGATGCCCACCTCGGGTTGCGCTTCGGGACTGGTAGAAAGGCCGCACGCCGTGGCAAGCACGACCAGGCAGGCGATCGAAATGCGCTTCATATTCTCCTCCGAGGGAGAACCGGATGCAACGGATAGCTGGCTTCCATCCGTCATCAACCTCGGCTTCGGTGGCGGAAGTCACTAACCACGACTCGATGAAACCGTCCCCTCACCACGCCGTACGATCAAGTATGCTGATTCCGCGAATTGCCCGCCTCTCCGCCGGCCTAATGCTCTTCACCGCCGCCTGCGCGACCACGACACCCCGGCCCGGTGCACCGTCGGCGTCGCCTGCCGCCGATGCTCCCGTTCAAATGGTGGACAGCACCGACGAGACTGCCCGCCGCATCGACGGCTACCTCACCGCGCTGGAAGGAATGGGCTTTTCCGGCGCGATCATCGTCGAACACCGAGGGCGCGTCGTACTGCGCAAGGGATACGGCCTGGCGAGCCGGGAAGCACGCCGCGCCTACACACCGGCGACCGTTCAGACGATGGGGTCAATCACCAAGCAGATCACCGCGGCCGCCATCCTGCTGCTGGAGGAGCGCGGGGCGTTGCGCATCGATGATCCGATCGGCAAATACCTGACCGATGTCTCCGCTGACAAGCTCCCAATCACGCTACACCATTTGCTCACGCATCAGTCGGGGCTGCCGGACGCGATCGGGTGGGACGCTGAGCCGATCGACGCGGCGGTGTATCTCGTGCGGGCCATGCGGACACCGCTGGAGTTCGAGCCCGGCGCTGGTGTTGGGTATTCGAACGTCGGCTACTCCTTGCTCGGAATCATAATCGAGCGAGTGACAGGTCGAGGGTACGAGGAGTTCGTTCGGGAGGAGCTGCTGCTCCCGGCCGGCCTTGCCGCCACTGGCTACCTGCTCCCCGCATGGCCCGACTCGCTGCTCGCCGCGGGGTATCGCCACGGCGAGCTCTATGGCGCGCCCGCCGACCGCACGTGGCTGCCGGACGGGCCGGGCTGGAACCTTCGCGCCAACGGCGGGCTGCACACCACCCCGGATGACATGCGACTATGGCTGCGCGTGGTGCGGGGTGCGGGTCCGTTGAGCGCGCCGCTGGTGGCTAAGTGGACAGACACTCATGTCGTGCTGAACGAGGAGCTCAGTCTCAGCTACGGCTGGAACATTTATCGTACCCCGTTTGGCCGGCTCATCGCTCACACTGGCGGCAATCCGGCCTTTGCCTCGGCGTTCAACTGGATCCCCGACCGCGACTTCTTCTACTACATCCACGGCAACACATCGCTCTGGCCTGCGGGTGGAATGGAAGAGTTGCTGCTGCGCGCGGCATTCGATCCCGAGTTCGAGTCGCTCCCCCAGGTACACCCCGACCCGGCCGCAAGGCCGGCGCTCAGCGCCGCACGTACCGGAACGTACGCTGCCCATGACGGCATCGTCCGCCTCACCGCCGATGACACGAGGCTTCTGGCGATGTTTTCCGGACAGTCGCTGGTGGACGCGGTGCTCGGTCATGACCGACTGGAGCGTGAACGCTTCGCTGCGGTCAACTTGCATGCGGCGCGTATCATCGAGCGACTCAGCGCCGGCCGAGAGGATGCCCTCGAGGGGATGGTTGGCGCCGAGGAGGATTTCGCCGATCGCACGCGCCGAATTCTGCGGCTGCTCGAGCGGCAGGGAGAGATGCGGTCGCTCAGTCTGGTGGGAAGCGTCTCCAATGTTCCGGGGAGCCGCTTTGCCGATCGTGGCGGGTTCACGAGCTTCGTGCGAGCGGACTTCGAGAACGGGAGCCGCATAGTGAGCCTGCTCTGGCGCGAGGATGGCACCTACGGCGGCGCGGCGATGGGACCGCTTTCGGACGCACCCGTGTTCATGCTCGTTCCGGTGCGCGGCGGAGGGTTTACGGGCGTCGAGCGCGAAAGCCCATGGCGGACGCGGGACTTCGCGTTCGAGGGCGACTGCCTGATCGTCGCGGATGCCCGTGCCTGTCGCGAGTGACCGGCACCACCACCCCACGAGATCAAAGGGATGCCGCACTCGGCCGTGATCCGTCGGTAGGGATGCCGCACCGGCCGTGATCCGTAGGACGCGCATACATTCGACACTCACAATGTTGCGGCTCGCGTCGGCAATCCGCGGGTGGCAGGTTCGCTTACCAGAGGAGGATAAACTGTCATGCCCAAAGAACCGGGTGCCACAGCAGTAGCGAGCGGCGCGCACGCGC
>CAZWSO010000205.1:0-4510 GCA_964636485.1 uncultured Gemmatimonadaceae bacterium | reverse complement strand
GAGGCCAGCCGCTCGACCGCGGCACCGGCAGCGGCGGCGTTGAGCTCGACACCGCCACTCATGCGTCGCGCGGCGATGTGGCCGAGGACGATGTGCGCATCGGTGACGGTCGCTTCAGTGCCGCCGCGTACGAACGCCGCCGGTCCCGGCAGCGCACCGGCGCTTCTCGGCCCCGTGCGCAGTGCGCCGGCGTCGTCCACCCAGCCGATGCTGCCGCCACCCGCCGAAACCGTCTCGACAAGGACGCGCGGGAGCGCAATCGGCACCCCGGCAACATCGCCACCGCGTTCGGCGAGCGGCTCTCCATCCACGATCACGCCGGCGTCAGCGCTCGTGCCGCCAATGTCGATCGAGAGAGCGTCGCGGTAGCCGGCGACCGTGGCGATGTGTGCGGCGCCCACCACGCCGCCTGCCGGCCCGGACAGCGCCAGCGCCGCCGCGCTGCGCGATGCATCCGCTGCCGGGAGCATTCCTCCGGAGGAGGTCATCACGGCGAGCACCGGGTGCCCGCTGGCAGTCATGCGAGTGCCGAGTCGCCGCAGGTAGTGCGCGACGCGAGGGCGAAGATAGGCCTCCGCCACGGTAGTAGCGGCCCGCTCGTATTCGCGGATCTCCGGCAACACGTCGGAGGAGAGCACGATCTCAGCGTCGCCGAGCTCCGCCGTCAACCGCGCGCCGAACGCCCGTTCGTGCGATGGATCACCATAGGAATGCAGGAAGGAGACCGCGACGGCCGCCGGCTCGCGCGCGGCTACCTCACGCGCGGAACGGACACTCTCGTCGTCATCAAGCGAGATGAGCACCCCCTCGGGCGCGATGCGCTCGTGAACGTCTACGCAGTCCGCATCCGCCACGAGAGGTGCCGGGTGGTGCCTGGCAAGGTCGTAGAGCGAGGCTCGATCCTGCCGGCGCAAGAGGAGTAAATCGGTGAAGCCGGCTGTAGCGCAGAAGACCACTCGTGCTCCATTACGCTCGAGCAGCGTGTTGGTGGCGATAGTGCTTCCGTGCACGAGTCGCGCGATGGTACCGGGCTCGGCACCGAACGCGCGCAGCGCTTCCACTACCCCGTCACTCTGATCTGCGGGCGTGCTCAGCACCTTGGCCGAGCTTGCGCGCCCTTCCTCGTCTATCGAGACCAGGTCGGTGAACGTACCACCAACATCGATCCCGACCGACGAGCCGCTCATGCACGCCGACGCCGCCGAACGTCGAACACTATGAGGAGCAGCGTCCCAGCAGCGGACAACGCTCCCACCCAGTCACCGAGTCGTACATACAATGTGCGAATGTCGGTCGTGTGCGTCTGGAATGAGTGCGCCTCGCGCGTGAAGAGACCGGTAGCGCCGTGCACGCGGCCGAGCGGGTCGATGTAGCCGGATATCCCGGTATTAGCCGAGCGCACGACGCCAACGCGATTCTCGATCGCGCGGAGCGGCAGATGCATTAGATGCTGGTGCGGCGCGATGGATGTTCCGAACCAGGCGTCGTTGGTGATGTTGACCAGCAGGTCGGCACCCTCCCGACGGTAGAGCCGCGATCGCTGAAGAAAGACCGACTCGTAGCAGATAAGCACACCAAAACGCCCGAATGGCATCGTGAACACGGGGGGATCCACTCCGCGGCCGAAGCCCCCGAACCAACGCAGGTCCCCAAACCACTCCGGATTGAGGAATGGCACGCGCTCCACTATCGGCACCAGATAAGACTTGTAGTACGGGCGGTGGCGATCCAGCGAACCGTCCACATCGGCGATGAGCGCGGCGTTGTAGTAATCGTACTCCGTCTGGTTACGGAAGACGGCGTCGAGGACGCCAAAGAGAATGGGGATTCCTCCTTCCCTTCCGAGAGCGGACATCGTGTCACGCCACTCGGGGTTGGCGATCAGATAGCCGGGAAGCGCCACCTCCGGCCAGACGATCATCTGCGAGCCACCGGCAGCTATGCGCTCGCGCGTCTGTTCGGCCAGAATCTCGACGATCCGGTCGCGGTTCTCCTCCTGCCACTTGTCTTCCTGGGGAATGTTCGGCTGGATGATCGCGATGGGAGCAAGCTCGCGCACCTCGATGGTGGCCATGCGCCACGATCCGAGCGCGCCCACGAGCAGCATCGCGGTCAGCGCGATTGCAAACCGCATGACCACCGCGCTTCTTCGTTCACGCATGAGCCAGGCGTCGGCGAGCAGACCCGAGGTTGCGGCGATCCAGAAACTGAGGCCACGCACGCCGCTCAACTCGGCAAGCTGAGCGAGTACCGGCCACCCGGCGACGCCAAGTCCGAGGGGCAGCCACGGGAATGCGAGGTCGCTGAAGTAGTTGAGGAGGAGCTCGTACGCCACCCAGGTAACCGGCAGCAGCAGGACGAGCGGCAGCCGAGTGGCTCTCCGTGCCGAGTGCAGTGCGAGCATCGCCAATCCGGCGAGAGGCGCCATCACAAACAGGGATGCGACATAGCCGAGGAAGGAGAGATTGCTGTAGATGGAGAGTGCGATGGCGATCCAGTACAGGTTGCAGGCGTAGCCGAGGAAACCGAACCAGAAACCCATCCGCCAGGAAGAACGCCCGGAGACACCGGCGTCGGCGGCCCGGGCGACACGTATGGCCACCGGCACCAGCATGAGAAAGACCGGTATGATGAACGGGAACGGCGGGAAGGAGATCGCAAAGAGGGCCGCGGAGACAAATGCCGGCATCGCCTCCGCCCGCGCAGGCAGGACGACGCGAAGATTCACAGACGGACTTCTTTGCCGTCTTCCGCCGACTTGTAGATCGCCTCCGCAACACGGTGCACGATCAGCTGGTCAGATGGCGGCTCGTAGCCCGCGTCACCCCGGATGACGGCGAGGAAATGCGCTAGCTCGGCGCGGTAGGACTGGATGAACGGGCTTTCTCTTGCCGCCGCACCGGTGGGAGTGACGTTCATGGGACGGCCATTCAGCTCCTTCACGACGCGCAGCGGCGCCAGTCGCGCGCTTCCCCGGGTGCCCACCACCTCGAACCACCAGCGGTCCTCCTCGCCGATGTAGTTCCAGCTCACATCAAACACGAAGACGATGCCCCCACACCGGAGCTGCACGACCATCGTATCTTCCACCGCATTTGTGCCACGGCCGCGCTCCATGTGGGACACTACGCGCTCCGGTGCCGGGAAGTCGGCGACCCAGAGCGCGAGATCCAGCAGCGGAAAGCCGTGCTCGAGAAACGCGCCGCCCCCCGACTCGGCGCGCCGCAGGCGCCAGCCCTCCATGGCGCGGGGCTGGTGGTAGGCACCGGCGCGCACGCCGCGGAGTTTGCCCAGCTCTCCGCCGCGGAGAAACCCCGCCAGACCCTGGACATCGGAGCGGAAGCGATGATTGTTGGCGACCGACACCTTCCGGTCCCCGCGAGCGGCAGCGGTGAGAATGCGATCGACGCCCCGCGCGCTGAGCGAGAGCGGCCGCTCGCAGAGAACGTGAACGCCCCTCGCCAGCGCGCTCATGACGTGCGGCTCGTGCAGGTGATTGGGCGTGGTCACGACGACCGCATCGAGCTCGGCAAGCTCGAGCATGTCCTCCATGTCCGTATAAACATCGGCGACGTCGAACCGATCGGCGAGTGCCCGTGCCTTGGGTCCGTCGTTGTCGCAGAGCGAGACCAGGCTCGCGCCCTTCATGTGCGAGAGCACGGGCAGGTGGGCCACCTGCGCGATGGCGCCGGCACCAACGACGCCAAAGCGGAGAGGAGTCGTCATCGATCGAGCCGGCGGGATAGCTGTGGCACGGGAAAGGGGGCGAAGAGCCTTACCGCAGAGAGCGCCGAAAAGGCGGAGGAGATCGTCATGCAGCCAGGGTCGTCGCGCCGGAGCGGAGCGTAAGATGAACACCCCGCATTTGCCAGCCCCCACCAGCCTGCACCAGAACCTCCTCCGCGTTCCCGACGGTGAATGAACTGACCATCTCTACCCGGGTACCCGGATAGTAGGTCCCGAGGATGGCGCGGTAGTTCTGACCGGCGCGGGCGCGGCCAATCGCTCCCCACTGGCACATCCCGACGCCATGACCGAAGCCGGCACCGAGGAGCGTGAGTTTCGCCAGAGAGCCACCTCGCATCTCGTTCTCGGCCGAAAAATACGTACTCCCGAGGATCGCGCCACCCGTCTCACGAAGAACGAAGCGAATGTCATTTCCACGAAGCGCATAGCGAGCGCGATCCGTGGTGATCACGAGTGAGCGGACGCGGCCACTTGGAGTGCGCCCATCCACCTCCACGCGTCGCGGTACGCCCGGCCCTTCGACACCGACTTCCGAGTACTCGCGCAGATAGCGTGCGATCAGCCCCGACAGCTCTTCGCGCGTGATCTCACGGGTCCACCGAAAGCGCGGGGAAATGTCGCAATAGTGACGGTCGGTGCCGGGGACGCGATCGCTCACGGCGCGGAGGAAGGGCTGGTCGTCGCTTCGCCATACCTCGGACGCCGCCGCCGTGCTGCCGCCGCAGGTGGAGTGGTAGACCGCATCCACGATGCGGCCGGCATA
>CAZWSO010000204.1:0-4511 GCA_964636485.1 uncultured Gemmatimonadaceae bacterium | reverse complement strand
CACGGCCCGTGCGGGACCCACACGCACTTCATTGCCTTCGACGCGGATCTCGTGGCGCGTGCCGGCGCCGAGCTGACCGCATTGCGCGATTGGCGCACGCTCGACTGGCGCCATCGCCTGGCGGCGGTGGGCGCCGCTGCGTCGTCGCCGAGCGCCGAGAGACGGTGGGAACTGGCCCGCCCTCTGGCGGATGATGACGATGAACGGGTGCGCGCGGCCGCGCTCACCGCGCTCGCCGCCGCTGGTGGTGACACGTTGGCCAATGTGCGTTCGCTGCTTCGCGACCGCGCCGCGCGGGGTGCACTGTGGGAGCGGGCCGCCGCACTGATGGCTCTCGCCAACCGTCCGCGCCCCGAAGACGCGGAGGACGTGATTGCCGCGTACCACCGGGCGGTCGACGACACCATGTGGCATGCCCGGGTTGCTGCGGCGCGCCACCTGGCTGCGCTCTGGCGACAGGACAGCCTTCGTCTCTCCCCTGAGACACGAGTCCGGATTCGTGCCCTCCCCGAGCCCGCCGACGATCCCGTAGCGCGCGCCGCTGTGGGGGGGCAGCCTCCTTTTCATGGTTGGCGCACCGCCCCCGGAACGGCTGCCCCTCTCGACTGGTATGAAGGGCGGGTGCGGGAGCTGGTAGCGCCGGCGGCGGCCGGACGTCTGCCGCGGGTGGCCATCGATACGGAGCGTGGCACGGTGACGGTTGAACTCTTCGCGGGCGAAGCTCCGCTGACGTCGCACAATTTCCTGACGCTGGCGCGCGCCGGATACTACGATGGCGTAGTGTTCCACCGGGTAATCCCGAATTTCGTGGCGCAGGATGGCGATCCCACCGGTACGGGCAGCGGCGGTCCCGGCCATGTGATCCGGGACGAGCTCAACAGGCGACGGTACGACCGCGGCACGGTGGGCATGGCGCTCTCAGGCCCCGACACGGGCGGCAGCCAGTACTTCATCGCGCACTCGCCGCAGCCGCATCTGGACGGCGGCTACACCGTCTTCGGCCGGGTGGTCGATGGACTGGACGTACTCGATGCGCTCGTGCAGGGCGACCGGATCCGCACGATCCGGCCCCGCTGACCCGCGCCACGCAGGATGAGTTGATGCCACAGCTTCTTCGCGCCAACGGGCGCGTTGTCGTCCGGTTACTGCTCCTCGCGCTCGTCATGGGTATGTCGGGAGCGTGTGCGCCCAAGGCGCCCCCCCTCCGCGGTGACGTGGCGCCAACACGCCTCCCCCCCGGTGAGCTGCCGCCAATCCACCAGCGGATCATCTTCGACTGGCAGTACCGCGACCTCGACTGGAACATCCGCGGTGAGGGAGTGGCGCGGGTGGCGCCTCCGGACAGCGCCCGGCTGGATTTCTTCGTGGGAGGCGCCTTCGGTGGGGGTGGTTTTGCCTGGCTCATTGGCGACAGGCTTTCGGCGCCGGGCGCGAGTCAGGTGGAGAACCTCATCCCGCCGCCACCCCTCATGTGGGCGACGCTTGGCCGTCTGGCCGTGCCCGCCGCCGCCGACACCGTCGTCCGCGTTGACGGCGACACGCTGCGCACCGACATTGGAAGTGAGCCGCGCTGGCGGGCAACCTTTGTTGCCGGGGAGCTGCGTCGTCTCGAGCTGATAGAGCGCGGTCGGCTCGAGGCATCGGTGTCGCGTGACGGCAATGGCAGCGTGCGCTACGAGCAGACGCGTGGGCGGCGGCGGCTCGACATGAAGATCACTCAGGCGGAACGAGTGTGGGGATTCGATGACGGCATCTGGCGCTAGGGTATTTCGTGCGGCCGTGCTCCTTTTGGTGGTTGCGGCGGCCGGATGTGTGTATGGGTTCACCGGCGGCGGTCTGCCAGCCGGTATCCGCACGGTTGCCGTCCTCCCATTCGAGAATACCACGCAGGCGGCCGGCCTCGAGCAGGAAATACAGGAGGTCATGCGCCGGGAGGTGGAGGGTCGGCTGGGGCTTCGTGCGGCGGCGGAACCCAGCGCACACGCGCTCGTCCGCGGCCGCATCCTGCGCTATGAGCCCGATATACCGGCGGCGTACAGCGCTGATCCGCAGCAGGCTCGGACGGCGCGGCGCCGGCTGGAGATTGCCGTCGAGGTAGAGTTGGTGGACCAGGTGAACGACCGCACTCTGTGGTCGAGCCGCAACCTCATCGCCAGGGGCGAGTACAGCGAGAACGCGGAGCTCGCCGGACGACGACAGGCCATCGATAAGCTCGTGAGCGACGTGATCTCCGGCGCCCAGTCGCAATGGTGAAACGGGGGCGCGGGGGCCTCGCCCGCCTCGGCTGTCTCGTCGCGATCATCATTGCCGGCCTCCTCGCCTACGCGGTCATAGTGATCGGGGCCGTGTATGCGCGCCACTATCGTTTTCGCGACGCCATGGCGCAGGAGTCCCGGTTTGCGCAACGAGCCACGAATGCGGAGATCGTCAACCGCCTCCGCGCAAAGGCCGATTCGCTCGGTCTTCCCGACGAAGCACACGGCATCCGCGTGCAGCGCTCGGGGCGCGCCATCTCGATCTGGACGGAGTATTCCGATACGGTTGATCTGCACCTGGTAAAGCGCGTGGTTCGCTTCTCCCCTCACGTCGAGTACGAGTGGTGAGCGTCGCGGCGATCGCGGCAAAGGTGCTGACGCGGCCACAGGCCACCGAGTGGCGGCGTATGCATGGCGGCACCGTGGTGTTCACCAATGGTGTCTTCGACATCCTGCACCCCGGCCACATCGACGTGCTCGCCGCTGCGCGCGCCGCCGGCGACGCCCTCATTGTGGGAGTCAACAGCGACGATTCCGTGCGGCGTCTCAAGGGTCCCGACCGACCGCTACGCCCGGCCATCGAGCGAGCTTACGTACTTGCGGCGCTGGAATCCGTGGATGTGGTAACCATCTTCGATCAGGATACGCCGCTCGAGCTCATTCGGCTTCTGCGTCCGGACACGCTGGTCAAGGGAGGTGACTACACCCCCGACACAGTGGTGGGACGGGAGGATGTCGAGTCGTGGGGAGGGCGTGTGTTGATCGTGCCGCTCACTCCAGGTCAGTCCACCACGGGAATAATGGAGAGGATGCGTGGGCAGGAACGTCGCAACGGTTAGCGAGCGCGAAGGCCGATCGGCCAACGAGCTTCGCCCCATCACGCTGGAGCGCGACGCGTCGGCGTATGCCGAAGGGTCGTGCCTCATCACATGGGGGAACACGCGCGTGATCTGCACCGCTTCGGTCGAGACCGGTGTGCCGGGGTGGAAGAGGGGAACGGGGGAGGGGTGGATCACTGCCGAATACGCCATGCTTCCGCGTGCCACGCACACCCGCACTCAGCGCGAGCGATCGCAGCTCGGCGGGCGCACGCAGGAGATTCAGCGCCTGGTGGGGCGCAGCCTGCGCGCCATGGTGGACGGTTTCGGCTTCGGGGAGTTCACGATCCGTGTCGACTGCGATGTTCTTCAGGCGGACGGAGGTACGCGCGTGGCCGCGATCACCGGTGCGAGCGTGGCGGTGGTGAATGCGTTCGACTGGATGGTGTTACGCGGGCACATCGCTGCGTCACCTGTGCGCCGTCACGTGGCGGCGGTGAGCGTGGGCGTGGTGGACGGTGAAGCGCGGCTCGATCTCGAGTACGCCGAAGACGTGCGCGCCGAGGTGGACATGAACGTCGTCATGACCAGCGAGGGAGCGTTCGTGGAGGTGCAGGGCACCGCCGAGCACGGCGCCTTCGACAGGTCGACGCTCGACGGGCTGGTCGAGCTTGCATCGGGCGGCGTCACCCAGCTTCTCGCCATCCAGGACGCCGCGCTGGCTCGATGACAATCCGGCGGGTCGTGCTGGCGACGCGCAACGCCGGCAAGCTGCGCGAGCTGCGTCCCATCTTCGCAGAGGCCTGCATAGAGGCCATCGATCTTGACGAGGCCGGCATTCCCGAGAGCGCCAGCGAGGACGAGCTCGAGGTGCACGAAACTTTCGAGGAGAATGCGCTGGCCAAGGCGCGGTGGTTCGCGTCCCGCTCCGCCGGTCTGCCCGTAGTGGCCGATGACTCCGGGCTGGAGGTGAGCGCGCTCGGTGGCCAGCCAGGTGTGCGCAGCAAGCGATGGAGCGGGCACGCCGATCTCTCGGGACAGGCGCTCTATGATGCGAACAACGCGCGTCTCCTCGCCGAGCTGGCAGCGGCGTCCGATCGGACAGCGCGTTTCGTGTGCGCCGCCGCGTACGTGGATGTCGAACGAGAGCTGGTGATTCGCGGAGAGACGGCCGGCGTCATCCTTACCGCCGCCGCCGGCTCCGGCGGCTTCGGCTACGACCCGCTCTTCTTCTCCCCCGAGCTGCGCATGAGCTTTGGCGAGGCGTCCACCGAGGCGAAGCAGGCAGTGAGTCACCGAGGGCGGGCGTTTCGGGAGCTCGTGCGGAGGATTTGACGCTCTCGGCGTCCCGTTGACCCCCCTTCCTGCGCGACTTAACTTTGTAAGTCTGCGGGGCGTAGCGCAGCCCGGTTAGCGCGCCTGCCTTGGGAGCAGGAGG
>CAZWSO010000203.1:0-4535 GCA_964636485.1 uncultured Gemmatimonadaceae bacterium | reverse complement strand
CACCATCGGCATCCCGCTCACACTCGCCGTAGTGGCGCACGAGGGAAGTACGCTGCTGGTGGCGGCCAACGGGCTGCGGCTGCTTGGCGGCCGGCCGCATCCGCCAATCGTTCCGCACGCGCCCTAGATTCCAGGCGGACCCCTCACCGCTGTGTAGAACCAGCACCCGAAGAGGATAAACCATGACCACGCGCTCGCCCAACGACTCGACCCTCGACCAGGCCGCATCCAGCGGAACGGCAACGTCCATGCGCTCCGTCACCGGCCTCCTCGGCCTGCACCATGTGGCCCTGGTGAGCAGAGATGTTGCCCGTTCGGCCGATTTCTACGCGCGCGTGCTTGGCCTTCGCGACATCGGAATCGGGATTGCGCCCCACGCCACGCCGGAGCGGCCCGGCGAGCTGGCCGGCGAGCCGGCACGCGTGTTCGGCGACGATCAGGGACGCCCCGGCAGTCTCGTGACCGTGATCGAGCGCGCGGATGCCGCGCAGGGCTACCCTGGCATCGGTGCTACACACCACTTCGCACTTCTCGTCGACAATCGCGACGTGCTGCTCATGTGGAAGCGCCGGATGCTCGACGAAGGACGTGCGGTGAACGGAATCCTCGATCGGCACTACTTTCAGTCTATCTACATCAGGGATCCCGACGGCACCATTGTGGAGCTGGCGACGCGCGGTCCTGGCTGGACGAGGGACGAGGCGCCCGACCGGATCGGCGAGGAGCACCGCGTGCCGCCACCGGAGATGCTGAACACGAATCGCGACCGGGCGAGGATCGCGGCGGAGAACTGGCCGGAGGCGGTACCGGAGATCACTCCGAACATGCGCATTCAGGGGTTGCATCACGTTACCGCCATCGGCGCAAGCATCGAGACCACTCACGCATTCCTGGCGCAACAGCTGGGCATGAGGCGCGTCAAGCGGACGAACAACTTCGACGACGCCGAATCGTACCACTGGTACTGGGGCGTGGGCGATGGCCGGCCGGGAACGCTCGTCACCTACTTCGAACGGTCACCGTCGCGCGAGCGGCCGGCCGAGATGGGCGCTGGCCAGATTGCTCACTACGGCATCGCCGTGGAGGAGCGCGCGATCGAGGAGTTTTGCGTAACGCTGGCGGATTCAGGCCTCCCTGTGTCACCCATCGGTGAGTTCGGAACCGACGGCGCGCGCTTCCGCGCAACTGCCACCCGCGACCCGGACGGCCAGCCGGTGCTGCTCGCCACCACTCACGGTGCAGCCTCCTATAGCGATCTCGCCGACAGCGGACGATGACCCATCCGAGCACAAAGCAGTCTTCCGGTGATCCACATGCGAATCAGCCGGTGCGCATGGCGGGGGCTCCCCTCGCCGTTGCACGCGCGGCGGTCGTGATGATTCACGGGCGCGGCGCGGCGGCCGAAAACATTCTCACGCTGGTTCCCGCGCTGGAGACGGAGGGCGTGGCGTTCCTGGCCCCGCAGGCTGGTGGAGGCACCTGGTATCCGTACGGGTTCATGTCACCGATCGAGCAGAACGAGCCTGGCATCACATCGGGGCTGCGCGCAATCGCGCGCGTGCTCGACGGAGTCACCGCAGCGGGCATCCCGTTGGAACGCACGATCCTTCTCGGATTCTCCCAGGGAGCATGTCTCGTCACCGAGCTCGTTGCGCGCAACGCGCGCCGTTATGCCGGCCTCGCCAGCCTGAGCGGTGGCCTCATCGGACCTGCCGGCACGCCGCGCGACTATCCCGGTTCACTCGACGGCACGCCGGTCTTTCTGGGCTGTAGCGACGTCGATGCGCACATACCCGCTGAGCGCGTGCGCGAGAGCGCGGACGTACTGCGCCGGCTGGGCGGTGAGGTAACCATGCGGCTCTACCCGGGCATGGGTCATCTCGTCAACGACGACGAGATAGCCGCGGTTCAGGCGATGCTCGCCTCCGCCCTCGAGAAGTAACCGAAGTTGTGCACACAACGCGGGCGCGCGTCAGGGACAGCGGACCGCTCGCATGTCGGCGCGGATGTACCGGCTCTTGCCGGGCTGGAGGACGACCGTGTTCCAGACCAGCCCCCCTCCGACCGTCAGCTCGATGGGATGTTCTCCGGTATTGTAGGCCCGCCGCAGGTGCATCCCATAGCCCGGCTTCCCTTCGTTCGATGAAGGCCAGGCCACATCAAGCGTCTTTGACTGCGCCCGCACCAGAGTGATCTGCTCCTCGGCCATCGTGTAGTCCGCCGTTGCGTTGGGCGCGCGCCGGTAAGTCAGCGTGCAGGTGTACAGATCCAGAAAGTCCACCTGCACCGAGTAGACCGGTGAAGGGCCGGACTCACTTCTGAGCTGGACGTATATCGTCTTACGCCCCGCCGCACCGCTGATCTCGTGCTTTATCGGCCGGATGCCGGGCGGCTGTACCCCGGGCATCCGCGCGGCCGTTATCCAGCTCGCGCCGGCAAAGTCGCTCCGTTGGCTCGTGCGGTACTCCGTGGCTCCACCACTCACCGCCAGATAGTTGCCCGCGCTTCCAGTTTCCGAGAAGAGCTCCACGGGCCGCACACGTGCGAGAGGACCCGGGGTCGTTGCCAGCCTCCCCTGCAGTTGCGGCGTTGCGACCGACTCCGGAAGCGGTTTGGAGCGAACGGGTGTGTTGCACGTGGGCCCGCCCTCCCACAGGTTCCAGTGTACCTCGGCCACCTCGCGCGTGCTCCGCATGTTCGTTAAGGTGCGGCCGCCCAGCGGTGGCCTCCTGAGACTCTCCTCAAGGAAAGCAGTGACTACCAGGTTGGCGCCAAGAGGAATTCCGTCGAACCGGACCTCCCCGCTGTCGTTCAGCATCTGCTTGTAGCCGAACCTCCTGGTGTCCGTAGAGTCACCCACGCAGACAAACGCTTTGCGCATCGGACCTAGCCGACTGTTGGGGGACTCGCGGCCCTGCACCTTCACCGTGAGGGTGCTGGTGATCGTTCTGGGTAGCTGGGCCTCGGCCGGACCCACGGCTACGTACAGACACGCCACGGCCATGATCCGGTAGAAGCGAGATTGCAGCGATTTCATGTGTCGAGCTCCCTTTCCATGGAACTCGTATGATCGGGGAAAATCGTATCATCCCTGACCGCCAGCTACCGATTGCCGGGCCCGATCTCCACCACGATGCTGCGCCACCGCCCCTGACGGAACTTGAGCACGCTGAGCGCGCAGCGAGTGACGTGGCCGCAGAGGATTGCCAGCCAGATGTCCCGGGCCTCGAGCGTTCCCACTTGCTGGATGATGAAGCAGATCCCGAGCGGCACCACGATCTGCGAAACGATCGAGATGTGCAGTGGACTGCGCGTGTCGCCCGTTCCCTGGAGCCCGCCGGTGTACGTGAGCGCGACGGCAATGAACACCCCGGACACACTGAGGTATCGCAGGAGCTCCACGCCCAGGTTGACGACCACCGGGTCGGTCATGCCGAACACGCTCAGCAGAGTGCGGGGGATGAGCAGGAAGAGCAGCCCAAAGCTGACCGCGCCCACGAGGGCAATGCGTGCCGCCGTGTGGACCGCGGCCGCCGCCCGCTCCGGCTTCCCTGCGCCGAGGTTCTGTCCTGCTACGGCAGCCGCGGCACTCATCAACCCGAAAGACGTCCAGGTGACGAGCGAGAAGAGCTCGGTGTACGCCACCGCGTACGCCGCCTGGGCCTGGGCGCTGTGCGCCAGCGATCCTATGAAGGCCAGCAGGAGAACGCCCGCCACGTTCATCGCCACTCCCTGCGCCCCCGCCGGCAGCCCGAAACGGAAAAGCGCCCGGATGATGCTCCAGTCGGGGCGGCGGCTGCCGCCGCGTGGGAAGCCTACCACCCATCCGCCCCGCCGCAGCATGTGGAGGGCAAAGAGGCCCACTCCCCCCATCGCGATCACCGTGCCCATCGCGGCACCGGCAGTGCCGAACGCGGGGATCGGACCCAGACCGCGAATGAGGATGACGTTGAGCGTGATATTCAGCACCGTGACGATGACGCCAAGGCGCAGCGGCGTGCGTGCGTCGCCGGCCGACCGCAGCGCTCCGCCCAACATGAAGAAGACCAGCATGCCGGAGCTGAACACGAACATGATGCGCAGATACGGCAGCGCTTCCGCCTGCACCGCCGGCGTCGCGTTCACCACGCCCAGGAGCGAGGGGGCGAGCGCGTAGCCTATAGGGGCAAGCACGCCCAGCGATAGGACGATCGCCGTCAGGAACGCCTGATAGACGGTACGGTTCACCCTGTCGGGATCACCCGCGCCCGCGAACCGGGCCACCAGCACGCTCATCCCTGTGAACAGCGATGAGATGAACACGACCACCACCAGAAAGATCTGCCAGCTCACGCCTATGGCCGCGTTTCCCGTGTAGCCGACGTAGTGGCCGACCATGGCGTGATCCACGATCCCCTGGAGTCCACCGAGCACGTTCTGGAGCATGGTCGGCCAGGCGATTCGCCAGACCACGCTCAGCAGCGGCGCGTCCACGATGGACCGGTCGAAGGGCTGCTGCGCCCGGGCCGGCGCCGCCAGGGGGGCGACCGGCTGCG
>CAZWSO010000202.1:0-4540 GCA_964636485.1 uncultured Gemmatimonadaceae bacterium | reverse complement strand
CCGATCATGTCCCCCGCGGACATTCTCGAGCTGTTTCCGAAGCCGGTCTACATCCAGTATCAGTGACGACCGACAGGTTCGGAGCCGAGCCAGGAAGCGCTGCGGTTCGGCCACCGCCGCTGCGCACCCGAAGGCACCTTATAGCGTGAGCTTCACCTGGTCGCCGTCAACCTTCACGTGGTAGACGGCTATGCCTTCCTCGGCCGGACCGGCGCGCAGGTCACCAGTGCGAACATCGAACTGCGACCCGTGCCATGGACACTGCACCACGCCGCACATCATCGAGCCGCCGGCGAGCGTGCCTCCCTTGTGGGGGCAGTGATCCTGGAATGCGACGTAGCCATCATCAGTGCGGGCGAGGACGATTCGCCGACCGCCAACGGTCAGCAGTTTCATCTGATCGACCTGTAGCTCATCCTCTCGGGCGACCTCCACGGTCTGGCCCGGACGTGCGTCGATGCTGGCCTCCTTCCACTTTCCGGCACGGGCGTATCGGTGATCGACACCGATCTGATTGCGATAGGCCAGAGTACCGCCCATCCAACCGCCGACAGTGAGTAGTCCGAGCGCCACGAACTCCAGCCCCAGGGTCGCGAGCGGCGGTTCGACCGGTGCCGCTCCGCGAAGCAGCCATGCTACGACGAAAAGCACGACCGCACCGAGGTTGACGAGCATGTGCTGCGTCGCACGCTTCTTCCCCGAGCTATCCGGCGGAACGACGGTCAGGTAGTCGATGAACCCCGGCACCGCGGCCAGCAGCGCGGTGGCGATTCCGGCCAGGGCCAGCCACGCCCCCATCGTCCAGAGAAACTCTTTACCCATCAGCACGCCGGCCGCATCCGCCACGAACGCGCCCACGAGGAACGCGATCGGAAACGGAATCAGCATCGGGTGGATTGGATGTCCCTTGAAGTTCGCCTTGCTCCGCACCGCTCACCCCTCCCCTGCGAGCCTCGACTGGAGGCGTCGTCGAACGCGGGCGGCCGGGATACTCCCAACCGCCCGATAGCGCAGCCAGGGATGTGCACGTGTTACGCCACGGGCCCCGCGGACGAGCAGCAGCTCACCGCCCGAGCCAGTAGCTGGCCTTGATTGCCAGCACATGGTCTCCGGTGGCCTCGAGCGATTCCCACAAACGGCGAGGCCCCACGAGCGTCCCCTCCGGCGAAAACCCGGAGCGATCCTGCTGCCAGACGATGAACAGCGTGCTGCCGCGCATCCACTCCCAGCGGAAGACGAGGTTGCTCCGGAACGAGCGAACGTTGAAGTCGCGTGGGCCGATCGTGAAGCTGGTCGCGCCATCAGTGACTGCCAGGCCGCCCTCCTCAGTCGGCTCTGCCGTCGTTCCCTCTGTTCCATAGCGACGGAGCTCGCGGCTGCGCGGGGCGGGAAGCTCGCCAAATCCATGAAAATGCCCGCTGGCCGCAAAGGGCTCGGCGTAAAGCTCGACCGTCAGATCCGGGTTGATCGCGTAATTCAGCCGGAGCTGCATGAGTAGCGTGCTGCGGTCCACCGTCGAGAAGATGTAACGGTTGCCGAAGGTTGCGTCATGCCCGTCCGTCCGAGTCGTGACGAACTGCCTCGGGTTGATGCTTCGCAGGTAGTTTGGAGATACGGACAGCTGCCAGCGTGGAGTGGGACGCAGAGTGACCCCACCACTCAGCCGATAAGTCATCTCTCCGAGCTCCCCCTCGCCGTAGTACACGCGTCCGTTCCAACCGAATGGAGCGCCCGCGCGGGAGGATAGAGAAGCGATCGTCACCCAGGCCTGGCCCGTGCCCACGTATGGTCCGCCGCGCGAGAGGGTGCCGCTCTGACCGCGCATGTCCACCCAGCCCGTGAAGTTGGCGACCCAGAAGTTTGGGAAGACGATCTGCGCGTCGCTACGGATCGCGGCGAAGTTGCGCACGCCGCCAAAGTTCCACAGGTTCTCACTCGCCAGCGTCACCCCATACTCACGAGAGAAAGCGGAGGGACGAGTCTCACGGTAGGTCAGCGACGCCAGGCCGAATACCTGATCGACCTGTGGTCGGAATCCGAGATCGTTTTGCTCGAAGGTGGGCGATGTCGCCTGCCCGAAGAGTTCCCACAGCCAATGGCGCCCGCTCTGCCTCGCCAGCCCGAGGCGCGCCATGTGCCCGCTCAATGTGGTGCGCGATGGATCGAACCGCAGGTGATCCGCATCGGGACGCTGAAGATAGCGCGCCGGTGAGCGCTGTATGCGCAGGATGGCGGCGGAATCCCCCTCGATGTGCGTAAACCCTGCGCCGCCGAAGAGCGCATACTCCCCTCCGCGGAAGCGAAGATTCCAGTCGAGGCCGGCGCCGTAGGCGCCGCGCGCCATCCATTCGGCAAGCGGCTCTCCGCTCTCGAGGTCGCGCCGCACGCTGGTAAGGATGACACCGGCAGTGGACGCGTTGGGACCGAACTGCTGCTGCAGGCGGACCACGCCATACGACGTCAGCGGCTCCACCGCGAGAGATCCGAACGCGCCACTTTCCGGATCGAAGAAGCGGGCACGCTCGCGGGCTGTCACTGCGGCCAGCGCCCCTACAGAGAGGCCGCCCGGCGTGCGGCCGGTCAGCTTGGCGGCGCCGAGAATGCGCGTGCTTGGTGGAATGTCAGCGTAGTCGTGTGGGACCGGCCCGCGCGAACGTGCCCCGATTCGCCGCGAGTAGAAGAAGCTGCCCGTCGAAAGCAGTTGACTGCCCTCAGTGAAGAAGGGCCGCCGCTCCGAGAAGAAGCTCTCGAAGGCGGAGAGATTCACCTCCGCCGGGTCGAGCTCCACCTGTCCGAAATCGGGATTGAAGGTCGCGTCCAGCGTGAGGCTTGGCCCGAGTCCAACCTTCAGATCCACGCCGGCGCGCGCATAGCTGTCGCTCGATGACGCGAATGGGTCGCCGGGATCGGGATCGCCGGCCAGCGCGTGGCCAGCGGTAACGTACGGCATCACCTCGATGCGACGCGCCGAAGTCACGCCCTCGATGCCAACGAGATCACCGAAGCGCGAAGCCCACGCACGGACGTCGCCGGGAACGAGCACCCAGTACGCTTCCTCGTTGCGATGCGGCATGACGCGCGTGATGTTGAGCCCCCATCGTTGCGAAGCGGCACCGGTGAACCGGAGCTGAGAGAACGGGATTCGCATCTCGGCGGTCCAGCCGACTGAGTCCACGCGCGCTCTCCCCTCCCACACCGGATCGAAGCTGCGGTCCTGCGAGCCCTCGGAGTCACTCGGATGGTACCAGTCGAGACGCACGCCGGACGCCGTGAGGCCAAACGTGTAAGCCGTTCGCCGGTCGAGAAAGGCATCCAGCGAGACGAGCAGATGCTCTGCCTGCCCGACCTGATCGCGGCGACTCACCGGCGCCTGGATAGCGGTCGGATCTTCGCTGTACATCCGCGCGCCCACGTAGAGCGCATGGTCATCGTAGAGGAAGCGAATCTCGGTCCGCTCGGTTGCGGGCTCGCCCTCGCGGGGTCGGCGCTGCCGGAAGTCGGTGGCCGGCGGCGCACTCAGCCATGCAGGGTCATCGAGCCGTCCGTCCACTACCGGCGCAACGCCAACGATACGGACGGCACGGATCTCCCGTCTTACACCTGCTTCCTGCGCATTCATCACCGACGCCAGCGACAGCGGAAAGAGGAGCGTGGGAATCACGATGCGATGCATCCTCACTCCTGCGCCTTGATGAGATGGATCATCGCGCGCTCACGTGCGCTGTTCGAGCCAATGGAGCTCAGTGTATCGCGGTACGTGCGAACGGTAGCGGAGTCCCGAAGCTGTATTACTGGAACTGCCAGCAGAACGGCCGCCTTTTCCGAGTCGGACGAGATCTGGCGTGCCGACCGAACGGCCCCACGCACGATGGAGACGTCGCTCCCGTGTTCCCGGAGTACGTGCACGAGCACGCGCCGCTTCTCCGAACTGGATGAGATCCCGTCCGTGGCATCGAAGAAGGCCGCGCGTACACGATCGTCGCGCAGGTCGAGCTGATCGGCCAGTGTGCGCAGCAACCGTGATCGCTCGCTGCTGGAAGAGATGCCGCCCACGATGCGCAGCGCGCGTACCGCCTCGCCGGATGCCAGAGGTGCCAGGACGAGGAGCGCATCCAGATGCGCTCGGCGTGAACTGGTCGATCGTATGCTCTCGATCTCTTGCAGCACACCGGCCGTACCCCGCGAACCGTGAATGCGCCGGACGCGATTCTCGGCCCCCATGCCACTCTCGCGCGCGAGTTCGGGGAGGAGGCTGGCAAGCCAGCTTCGGCCATCGGCGTCCCAGCTCCGCGCGCGTCCATTCACTATGTAGACGTACTCGAGCGCGCCGGGTTCGGGCTCAGTGACGATCACCATCCTGTCGGGCTGTCCCGGCTGCGACTCCTCAACCTGGAGTCGGCCCCCCGGCGACAGCCGCGCGACAGCTCGCTCATCCGTGCTGAGCTCGACATCGCCCCGCAGAGACACGCTCAGTTGACGGTCATCATGAACGTGCCGCCACGTCCAGGTCTGCTGTGCGAGCAGCGGAGCGCCGCTCGCT
>CAZWSO010000201.1:0-4561 GCA_964636485.1 uncultured Gemmatimonadaceae bacterium | reverse complement strand
CCGTGCTGCCGCCGCAGGTGGAGTGGTAGACCGCATCCACGATGCGGCCGGCATACGTGAGAACAAGCCCTCGCGTGCCCCGCACGGCTTCATCGGCAAGCGGTGTCTCCGCGTCCGCTCCGCCGTACACCTGATGCGTCACGCTGGCGACGAGATCGTAACGCGTCGCAGCCGCGGGACGCAGTCGGACAAGCGCGTAACTGCGAGCCGTGATCGCCTGCGCCTCCACGGCGGCGCGCTCGTGCGCTGCGCGGGCGCCGATCTCCAGCGGAACGACGCCGCGCAGATAATCCTCCAGCGGCAGGTTATTGACCACCAGGATACCGGCTTCGGCAGGATAAAGAGCCAGCTCCCCTCTGTAGCGGCGCCCGTTCACGCTGACCAGCGCATCCCCTCCCCGATCAGCTGGACGCACCACGAGCGCGCCCGTTTGCCGCCGCTCTCTTCCGCTCTCGTCCACCAGCAGGATGGCACCGCCACGAACGCTGGCGGTCAGACGCTCGCCGCGATGCGGGGCCACAGCGAGCGCTCCGCCAACGTCGTAGACACGCCAGGCCGAAGTGGCCGAGAGCACGACAGTCGGGGCCGCCGCGTGAATGGCGACACGCACCGGACGATCGGCCACATCGGGCGCCGGCCGGCTCACCGGCTGACGAGGGGCGCAGGCCTGTCCCGCAACCGCGGTGAGCAGAAGGAATACCAAGAAGCCGGTCCGGCCGCACGATCCAGCTCGTGCCAGCGGGCGGGGAGAACGGTTATCCGAGTGCCGCACGGAGCGCATCGTCAAGTCGTTCGAGCGCGTCATCGATCACCGAGTCGTCGTGTGCTGCCGACATGAAACACGCCTCGAAGGCGGACGGGGCCAGATACACGCCACGCTCACGTGCTGCATGAAAGAAGCGCCGGAAGAGCGCCACGTCGCCGGCGCGTGCGTCGTCGAGGGAGCGTACCGGGCCGCTGTGGAAGAAGAATCCCCACATCGATCCCGCACAGCCCGCGACCAGCGGCACACCAGCACGTAGCGCGTTGGCCTTGAGTCCACCGACCAAACGCTCAGTGCGCTGTGCGATCTCCGTGTGAAGCGCCGGCGTCAGCGCGCGCAGCGTAGCAAGTCCAGCCGCCATTGCCAGCGGGTTCCCGGAAAGAGTCCCGGCCTGGTACACCGGGCCTGCCGGCGCCACCATCTCCATGACCTCACGTGTACCGCCGAACGCTGCCACCGGCAATCCGCCGCCTATGACCTTGCCAAGCGTGGTGAGATCGGCCCTAACACCGAACCGCTCGCGCGCGCCGGCCGGAGCGATGCGAAAACCAGTCATCACCTCGTCGAAGATCAGCAGCGCGCCCGTTTCATCGGCGAGCGCGCGCAACCCCTCGAGAAAGCCGGGCACGGGCTCGATGAAGCCGGCGTTGCCGACGAGCGGCTCGACGATGATGGCCGCCAGCTCCGCCCCCCCCCCCGCGCGCTCGCGTGTCACTTCACGTGCGCCGTCCAGATCGTTGAACGGTGCCACGAGCGTGAGGGACGCCAGCGTTTCCGGCACGCCGGGAGAATCCGGCAGGCCGAGCGTCGCCGCACCTGATCCAGCGTGCACGAGAAAGGCGTCTGCGTGCCCGTGATAGCAGCCATCGAACTTGAGGATCGCCTGACGGCCTGTGAATGCGCGCGCCAGGCGCACCGCGCTCATGGTTGCCTCGGTGCCGCTCGATACGAATCGGAGCATCTCGAGGTGCGGCATACGCTCGTTAATGAGCTCGGCCAGGAGCACCTCGGCTTCTGTCGTGATGCCGAAGGTGGTACCGCGTCGCATCGCCTCATCCAGTGCCGCCAGCACCACTGGTGGCGCATGGCCGAGCACGAGCGGTCCCCAGGAAAGTACGAAATCGATGTATTCGTTGCCGTCCACGTCCCGGATGCGCGCACCCGCTCCGCTCTCGACTACGAACGGCTCCCCGCCAACGCCGCCAAATGCGCGTACCGGCGAGCTGACACCGCCGGGTGTGACAGCGCGCGCACGCTTCATGATCGCTGCGGAGCGCTCGCTCACCGGCCGTAGCTTCCGCTGCCGATGCCGGCGAGAGGGAGGGCGCGCAAACGCGCGTGAACGGGGACGACCCTGCCGCCGCGCAGCACGCGAACCAGCGATGCCTCGAAGTCCACGTCGTCAACAACAGCGGCGAGTTGGACCTCGGCCAGCGTGCCAGGCTCGAGCTCCGCATTCAGCCAGGTCACGCCATCGACTTCGTCCGCCTGCCATATGCAGCGCGCCTGCGTCACCGTTCCTTCAAGCGGGTCGCCGGGTCGGTCCACGACTGCCTGGACGGTGCGGCCAAGGTGGCGCTCGTAACGTTCCGCGCTGATCCCCCGCTGGAGCTCCGTGAGTCGCTCGAGGCGATCCCGTTTGACCAGTTCCGAGACATCGTCCTCCATGGTGGCAGCGCGGGTGCCCTCCTGCATGGAGTAGGTGAAGGCTCCGACACGCTCGAAGCGAACTTCCTCCAGGAAGTCCAGCAGCTCCGCGAAGTCCCCATCCGTCTCGCCCGGGAAGCCGACGATACACGTGGTGCGGATGGCCACGTCCGGCACGATGGCGCGCATGTGCGCCACGCGCTCACGGATGGTGCGCTTGCGTTCCGGCCGGCGCATCCGCTCCAGCATCCGGTCGGACGCGTGCTGAATGGGCATATCGAGGTACGGCAGGATGCGCGGCTCGCGCGCCATTAGCTCCAGCAGCCGCGGCGTTATGCCGAAGGAGTACAGGTATAACATACGATACCAGGGGACGTCGGTGTCCGCCGTCAGCGCCGCCAGCAGATCGGGGAGGCCCGTACCGTTGCGGAGGTCGCGCCCCCAGTGGGCAAGGTCCTGTGCGACGACGTTAATCTCACGAGCACCCTGCAGCTCGAGAAGCTGCGCCTCCCGCACCACCTCGGAGAGAGAGAAGCTTCGATGCCTGCCACGCATGAGCGGGATGGCGCAGAATGCGCACCCGTGATCGCACCCCTCGCTGATCTTGAGGTAGCGCACATGCGGCAGCTCGCCGGTGTAGACGCGTACGCCCGGATGCTCAGCAAGCGACCCGCCGATCATCCCACGCGCCGTGAGCTCCGGAACCAGCCGGTCCATCTCGGAGGCGCCAAGGAAGAGATCGACCTCCGGCAACTCGGCGGCCAGTTCGTCCTTGTGCCGCTCGACCATGCAACCGACCACGACCAGGGCCCGGCAGACGCCATTGACCTTGAGGCGCCCCGCGTCGACGATGGCGTCGATCGATTCCTGCTTGGCGGCATCGATGAAGCCGCAAGTGTTAATGATGATCAGGTCGGCATCGTCCTGACGGTCGCACTGCTCGGCACCGTAGTCGACCAGGTGCGCGAGGTATCGCTCGCTGTCGACCGTGTTCTTGTCGCAGCCCAGAGTCACAAAGCCGACTTTCACGAAAGCACGCCGCACATGGGAAGGTACATCCCTGAAAGGTAGCCGCGTCGCGCACCGCACTCAACGGAGGCATGTCATGCCCTGAACACAGGCGCGGGGGACCGCGCCGACGCTTGACGCCTCAGTAGCTCCGCGCCAGGGAGTCCAGCCGCACGTTGCGGGCGGCGGCGGAGTCGGAAGCGCCGGTGGCGCGTTCTATACCGCGCGCTCCAGGCAGCCCCGACGCAGCGATGGCGCTGTCTCGCTGCCGCTGCGTGAGCGGCTCGCCCGCTGGCGGCTTGTCGCCGCCGCACGCGGCCGGCACCAGCAGCACGAGCAGCAACATGATACGCACCGTCAGCACCCAGCGGCTTTCGCTCAGAACTCGCGCCGCTTCATCTCGCGGAAGATCTCCAGAGCCTCAGCATCGAGCTCCTCCGCCGGGCGGGTGGCCTCGAGCGTCGAATCATAGAGCTTGCGACGCTGTACCTCCTTCTTTGACTCGGATTGCGCCTTCGCGGCGTTCCTGCGGGCGAGGGCAAGAAGCTGCTTGTCGTTCATGGATCCTCGACGAGGGTGTTCCAGGTATAGAATCGACTCGGTCGGAGAGCGCGGCTCCCCGGTTGAGACGAATGAAAGGTAATCAGGGTACAGGCGGCGGGACGTAGGTGGTGGTAGAACCGGTACCGGGGCAGCCATGGCCTGGAGGCAGGGACCGACGGAAATGGAGGTCGGGCCTCCTCTACCGATAGTTTCCGAACTCCAGCTCGACACCGAAGTCCTCCGCCCTCAGCAGACGTATCACCTCCTGCAAATCGTCCCTCGAGGCCGAAACGACCCGCACATGGTCACCCTGAATGGAGGCCTGCACCTTCTTCAGCTTGGCAGCCTTGATGGCGGCGACAACCTTTTTGGCGGTGTCGCCGTCGAGAGACATCTTGAGCTTGATCTCACGGCGCACGGTGTCGCCACCTGCCGGTTTGATGTCGCCGATGTCCAGATTCTTAACCGGCACCTGCCGCTTGATCAGCTTCGACTGGAGGACATCGAACAGCGCGCGCATGCGGAAGTCGTCGTCCGCGGTTAGCACGAGGAGGTTCTCGGCGCGCTTGAACTCGATGGCGACCTTTGTGCCCTTGAAAT
>CAZWSO010000200.1:0-4583 GCA_964636485.1 uncultured Gemmatimonadaceae bacterium | reverse complement strand
GCCTCCGTCCGAGGCCGCGGCCGGACGCCGGGTTCACGATAACCGCCACGCTGCGGCTCACGGCCGCGGCGCGCCCGCCAGCCTGCTGATGGCCAGAAAGCTCTGCGTTCCCTCTCGCATGACCTGCTCGCGGAAGGGCGTGTTCTCCACGTCGTCCGCAGGGAGCGCGGACGTGAACGAGTGAGGGTGAATCTCGAGCGATCCAAGCTCCTCTTCATGTTCGCTGAACCGTGCTGTCATGAGAATGTCGGCCGTCCAGAGGCCGGCGGAGTCCAACATGAAGCTCTGGTAGAGCTGGTTCACGTCGCGCGGTTCATGCTCGGTGGCTTGCAGCTCCACCACTGGCCGATCGCCGTCCAGAAGCACAGCTGACGCGGTGTCGCCCACCCAATCGATGTGGAGCTCCATGTCGCCCGGATGGTAGGGCAGGTGGAGCTCCGCCGTCGCGAACCGACGTGCGTTCGGCGACGTGCTGGCCACGGCGAAGGGGAAAAAGGCCGACTTGGGCATGGCGCTGGCCGTCGACACGTGCGGCGCGACCGCCACTCCGAGCGCCAGCTCGCGATAATCGCCGAATGGTGTGTCCTGATAGTCAAACGCCATGGCGGAGAGCACGCTGGCGCCGTGGTACAGCTCCACCGGCTGAAGATCGCCCGGCAGAATCGACCGGGCGATCTCGGTGGGCAGTTCGACGAAGACGCCAATGCAGGAGCGGAATCGTAAGCTGGCCAGCGGGCCGGCTTCGCTCACAGAATACCCTCGTCCCGCAGGACGCCCACCAGCGCGGCAGCCGCCTCGTCCAACTGCTCGGTGGTATGCGACGCCGACACTGAGATGCGAAAGCGCGAGCGGTGCTTGGTGACCGCCGGATAGAGGATGGGCTGCAGGTAGAGCCCCGCCGTCTGAAGACGGTGGGCAATGTCCAGTATCTTCCGATCGTTCCGGATCATCACCGGAATGATCTGTGAAGTGGATTCGCCCATGTCCACTCCCTGTTCGGTGAGCTGTCGCCGAAGGTGGGCGACGTTTTCCCAGAGCTTCCGGCGCAGCTGCGGCTCCGCCTGCACGATCCGCAGCGACTCGAGCACGCCTGCCGCGACCACCGGGGACAGCGCGCAGGAGAAGAAGCGCGACCGAGCAAAGCCCTTCACGTAGTTGCAGAGGCTGAGCGAACCGGCCAGATAGCCCCCCTGCCCGCCGAGCGCCTTCGAGAAGGTTCCGACGTGCATGTCGATCTCGTCCTCCAGCCCGAACTGCTCGGCCACGCCGCGACCGTTCTCGCCGTAGATGAAGGCGGAGTGCGCCTCATCCAAAAGGATCCGGGCGCCGTGACGCTTGGCGACGGCAACCAGGTCGGGAAGCGGGCAAACATCGCCGTCCATGGAGTAGACGCCCTCTACCACCACCAGCTTCTTGCCGTTGGCCCCGCGCAGCTTTCTCTCCAGGTCATCGGGGCGGTTGTGCTTGAAGAAGCGTACATTGGCCTTGGACAGGATCGCTCCGTCCACGATGCTGGCGTGCGCATTCTGATCGGCGACGATCAGGTCGCCGGGCCGCATGAGCGCCTGAATCACTCCCAGGTTGGTGCTGTAGCCGGTGGGGAACACGAGCACGCTCTCGCGCTTCTTGAAACGGGCGAGCGCCTCCTCCAGCTCGAGATGGACCTGCATGGTGCCGCTGAGGATCGGAGAACCGGCGGCCCCCAGTCCGTAGTGGTCGAGGGCCGCCTTCGCCGCAGCAATCACCTCGGGGCGGTAGGACAGGCCGAGGTAGTTGTAGGACGAGAGATTGAGGAGATTGATGCTGCGGCGGTCGAGCTGCTCCTCGAGATCGATCCGCGTCGTCGCCGCCGTACTCATCGGCTGCGCGAAGAGGTAATACCCCTGTGCGCGAGCGCTGTCATACCAGGCGTTGAACGGCTCCAGAATCGCGAAGATGTCGTCGCTGGAGGAGTAGTAGAAGCTGCTATGATCGTAATCGGAGA
Organism: uncultured Gemmatimonadaceae bacterium; assembly: GCA_964636485.1. Taxonomy (GTDB): domain Bacteria; phylum Gemmatimonadota; class Gemmatimonadetes; order Gemmatimonadales; family Gemmatimonadaceae; genus CAYXRS01. The sequence continues at coordinate 2,599 of CAZWSO010000200.1, read as the reverse complement.
CGCTCGTACTACTACTCTGCGGTTCGACCCGCGTCGCCATGAGTGACCTCCACGTGGAAGACACCTGCTCCCCGCCCGCCGCTTCGCCGTTCGGCCGCCCTACGCGACCACGGTTGATGGGTTTCACAGGTGCCGCTTCGTACGTTCTTCGGGGCGACCGCCGTCGCGCAAGGTGTGCGCGCCGCCCGGTCTGGCCGGCGGACCCGTTACGCCCGCTCGGCATCCCGTATTATGATAGGTGAGCCCCTCCCCCTCGTGGAGAGGGGCTGGATTCTTTCGGCCTGCCGGGCACGGGGTGCTCCGGCACTCGGCCTGTTCACCAGGTGGGTTGCCCAGATCAGCCGGAGGTAAGTGGACACCATTGACGAGGTGCTGACCGACCCGGAGGTCCGACGCGCCCTCGCCAGCGGACTGGACTCTGAGCCGACGCCCACCGCGCTTCATCTCGGCACCGCCCTGGCTGCCGCCTTCGGCCGGTCGGCGCTGGCCGTAATCCATTACGGCTCCCATGCCCACCGGTCTGATGCGCGGTTCGACAGCGCCCACGACTTCTTCGTCATTGTCGATTCGTATCGGGATGCCTACCGATCGCTGACCAGCTCCATTCGCACCAGCGTTCGCCCCACCACCGCGGTCTCGCTGGCGCACGTGCTCCCGCCGAACGTTCACGCGATCACCGCGCCACCCGGCGCGGAATACCGAAGCAAGTGCGCCGTCCTGTCCCTTCGGGACCTACGACTTGCCGCCCGAATGGAAACCGCAGATCATTTCACTCAGGGGCGGCTGTTCCAGCATGTTCAACTACTCTGGGCACGGGACGGGCAGAGCCGGGAGGTCGTTCGCGCTGCCCTGATAGAGATTCGGGCCCGCACGTTCCAGTGGGGCCGCTGCTTCCTGCCTGCGTCGTTCGACACCGAAACCTACTGCCGCTCTCTCTTGGAAACATCCTTTTCGGCGGAGGTGCGACCTGAAGGCGATGATCGGGTGGGACAACTGCTGCAAGCACAACAGGACGTGCTGCTTGCCGTATATGGGACACTCCTCGAAGCCTTGACGCGCAAAAGGATACTAATTCGGGCCGGCAATGTCTACAGGCAGGCCGCACCCCCCACCGTGCGGGAGCGCCGCCGGATGCGCCGCTATTTCCGGCAGAGCAAGGCCCGGGCAACGGTACGCTGGGCCAAGCACGTGGCGCTCTACGAGGACTGGCTCGACTATATCGTTCAGAAGATCTCCCGGCGTACAGGCATGGCGGTGGAGCTGACAGAACGGGAGCGCCGCTGGCCGTTCATATTCCTCTGGCCTAAGGCCATTGTTTTTCTGCGCATGAGGCCCCAGCGCCGGCGGGTACTGAAGTGAGGGCCACCGAGATGGTGGCCCTGCTGCTGGCTGCCGTGCTCCTCCTCACGATGCCGATATTCGCCCTCGTCGCTCGACGCCGCCCCGTGGACGCGGACGTCGCCCGTCGGCCGGCCACCGTGCTTCTCGGCTACTGGGTGAGAGACTGGCTGATGTGGGTGATAGGGCCACTCGAGCGCGGCTTGGTGCGCGCGAAGATCTCTCCTGATGTTTTCAATTACCTGGGCGTGCTCATGGGCGCCGGCGCGGGGGTCGCTTTCGCGTGGGGCCAGTTGGCCGTGGGCGGCTGGCTGGTACTGCTCGGCGGAGCCGCGGACATCTTCGACGGCAGGATCGCACGCGCGCAGGGAGTGGCGTCCGATCGTGGTGCATTTCTGGACTCCACGCTTGATCGGTTCGCCGAGACGTTCACCTTCATGGGGCTGGCCGTCTTCTTCGCGGGCGCACCCTGGAAGACGGCCGCCCTTGCCCTCGCACTCGGTTCCTCGCTCCTCGTGAGCTACACCCGGGCGAAGGGCGACGCGCTGGGGGTCCAGTGCCGCGGCGGAGTGATGCAGCGCGCGGAGCGGCTCGTCCTGCTGGCGCTTGCAGCTCTTCTCGATGGTCCCGTAACAGGTCAGGCCGGTTGGCCCGCCGGGAGTCTGCTGGCGGCAGCCGTGGCGATCATTGCCGTGGGCGCGCTGGCTACGGCGGTGTATCGAACGGTGCGAATCGCGGCGGAGCTTGGCGAGCGGCGCTAGCCGAGCCGCCGCAGCAGTAATGGGCGTGGCGGGAACTTGAGCGCTGAGCCCCGTGCTCGTCGGCATGGATCAGAACACCTTGACAGTGAGGTATCGCTTGGGGTTTTGCCGGATGTCGAGCGCCAGCGCTGCCAGGCCGCTCACCGTGGACAGCGCCTCGTCGTAGAGCACCGGATCGTTGACGAGGCGGCCCAGGGCGCCATGCCCGCCGTCCACCTTCCTGAGCACGCTAACAAGCGCCACCGAAGCGGTATCCATGTTTGCCGCTGTCAGCGCCAGCCGTGATGAAGCCAGCTCCAGATTGCGAATCGTGCCCGTCAGGTCGTCCGACCCGCTGATCTCACTCAGGTTTTCGGCGGCGAGCGCGGCGCCGGCTACGGCCCGCGAGAGGTCGGCAGCCTGTCCGCCGAGGACGAACTGGGCGGTGGACGCCAGATTCCGCATTTCCAGGGTCGCGGCGGCTGTCCCCGCGAGCGCCTGGTGCAGGAGATCCGCGGTGG
>CAZWSO010000199.1:0-4594 GCA_964636485.1 uncultured Gemmatimonadaceae bacterium | reverse complement strand
CCCAGATCCCGATGATGAAATACATCGGTACCAGCATGACCTCCCACATCACGTAAAAGAGCAGCAGGTCCAGGGCGATGAACACGCCGAGCATGCCGGTGGTGAGCACGAGCATGAGCGAGTAGTACGCCGCGGTACGATCGCGCACGCTCGTCCAGCTTCCGAGCACGGCCAGCGGCATGATGAAAGTCGTCAGCAGAACCATGAAGAGCGAGATCCCGTCCACTCCCACGGTGAAGCGTGCCCCCCAAACATCGATCCAGGGAAAATCCACCAGCGCATGCCAGCCGGCGGCGCCCGGATCGTAGGACCACCACAGACCGAGCGACACAATGAGCTCGACGACACAGGTCACCAGTGCGATCCAGCGGGGACCGGCTGGTACCCGGGCCGCGCCTCCCTCTGGCGCCCCCGCGCTGCGTCCTCCGGTGAGCAGAACCAGCAGCGCGCCCGCAAGCGGGATGACCAGCAGCGCGGGAAGCACCCAGCGGTCGTAATCGATGGACGCGAGAAAGTCCGTCATTGGGCGAGGCGAATGGTGAAGGCTCCGAGGATGGCAACCACGCCAAGCACGATCGCCCACGCATACGTACCCACCAAACCCGTCTGGAACTGCGAACCGACCCAGGCAATCCCGCGGGTAAGCCAGGCGCTGCCGTTGACGAGGGCACCGTCGATCACACCCTGATCGATGCCCCGCCAGAGAAGACGTCGCGACACTTCCACCGTGGGCGCGACGAAAGCGCGATCGTATGCCTCATCCACGTAGTACTTGTTCACGAGAATTCGCTCGATTCCACGCTCTTCCGGCGCCTGCGCCTTGCTCGCGAGCCGTGCCGGCTTGAGCAGCACGAGGGCGGTGACGATGCCGGCGAGCCCGGCAGCGGTCGCAATGGCGATAAGCCAGAGCTCCGTCGAGTGATCCGGCAGCGCCGGGGAGCCGGCCAGGATGGTCTCGGTGGGTTGATGAACGACGGGCGCCAACCAGTGCTCGAGCAAGCCAACCGGACCAAACGGCGCGAGCTCGTGCACGATCTCCGGGAAGTTGAGCAAGCCGCCCGCCGCACTGAGGAGCCCTAGAATCACCAGCGGTCCCGTCATGATCCAGGGCGCTTCGCGAAGAAAGGAGCGCTCCTTGTCTCCGGTCCGGTTCGGTCCGTGAAAGGTGTAGACCATCATGCGCGTCATGTACACGGCAGTGATGAACGCCGATGCCAGGGCAATGGCGTAGACCGCGAACAGCACCCACTGTCCCGGAATGCCGAGCCACGCCGCTTCCGCCAGTGCCGAGCCCTGGGCGCGCGCAAAGGTGGAGGCGAGGATCTCATCCTTGGAGAAAAAGCCGGAGAGCAGCGGAACTCCGGCGATCGCCAGCGTCGCGATCCACATGAGGACCCAGGTGACCTTCATGTGCGCCCTGAGGCCGCCCATGTTGCGCATATCCTGCGCGTCGCCGTGGCTGTGCGTGGCATGATACGCTGCATGCATGGCGTAGATCACGGAACCGGACCCGAGGAACAGGAGCGCCTTGAAGAAGGCGTGGGTCGTCAGGTGGAATATCCCGGCTACGTACGCCCCGACTCCAACGGCCACGAACATGTAGCCGAGCTGAGAGATCGTAGAGTAGGCGAGCACTCGCTTGATGTCCCATTGCTTGAGGCCGATCGTGGCGGCGAAGATCGCCGTCAATGCGCCGATCACCGCGACCGTGAGGCTCGCCACCGGCGCCATAGCGAAGAGGAAGGCGCTGCGGGCGATGAGGTAGATGCCTGCCGTCACCATCGTGGCGGCGTGAATCAGAGCGGACACCGGCGTCGGTCCGGCCATGGCGTCCGGCAGCCAGGTGTAGAGCGGTATCTGGGCGCTCTTGCCGGTACACCCAAGGAAGAAGAACAGGCAGATGGCGGTTACGAGGGCGCCACCGTACGGCAACTGCGGAGCAACCTCGGTGAGCGTCACGAAGTCGAGAGCGCCGAGGTTGGCGAAGAGCAGAAAAACGGCGATCAGGAAGCCGGCGTCACCAATTCGGTTGATTATGAACGCCTTCTTCCCCGCGTCGGCGTTCACCTTGTCGCTGAACCAGAACCCGATCAGCAGATACGAGCAGAGCCCCACCCCCTCCCAGCCAATGAACATCACGGGATAGTTGGCGCCGAGCACGAGCACCAGCATGAACGAAACGAAAAGGTTGAGGTAGGCGAAGAAACGCGGATAACCGGGATCCTCCTTCATGTATCCGACACTGAATACATGGATGAGCGCACCCACTCCAGTGACGACCAGCACCATAACCATGCTGAGCTGGTCGAGCTGGAACGCCCAGTCGATCCGGAGGTCGCCCACCGGCATCCAGCTCCCGTACCGTTGCACGAAGGGAGCGGCCAGCTCGCCCGCGCCAACCATCGCCACGAAGATCCACAGCGCCAGCAGGAACGAGGCAACCAGCACCGCCGGCCCTGCGATCGTGGAAATCCAGGCGTACGGGTGGGTCGTGGGCTCGTGGCGGTCAACCGGCTCCTCGGACTGCACGGCCTCCTTGCCGTGGCCGTGGCCGTGCCCCACTTCGGACGGAAGCGCCGGATCGTCGGGACCGCGCCGATAGCTGGACAGTAACGACACCAGTCCGTTGATGACGAATCCGAGCAGCGGCAGCAATGGCAGGAGCCAGAGAAAATCGGCCGCCGTGCCGCTGAGTGGGTGCGCTGTTTCGGAAGCCGCGATCTGGAGGAGCATCAGCCTCTCAGGAGGTTGATGTTCTTGAGATCCACCGACTGATGGTGGCGGAAGATCGAGATGATGATCGCCAGCCCGACGGCGGCTTCGGCAGCGGCCACGGAGATCACGAAGAGCACGAACGTCTGGCCGTCGATCCCATGAAGTCGCGAGAGACCTACCAGCGCCAGATTCACGGCGTTGAGCATCAGCTCCACGCACATGAATATGATGATCGCGTTGCGGCGCGTCAGAACTCCCACCACGCCAATGGTGAAGAGCACCGCGGAGAAGAAGAGCGCTTCGGCAATCATGTCAGATCCTGCGCTTCGCTAGTACGACTGCACCGACAATCGCCGCCAGGAGGAGCACTGCGGTCACCTCGAACGCCACCACGTGGTCGGAGAACAGCGACTGTGCTATGTCGGACGTCACGTTCACCGCGACGTCCGGCATCTCCCGCGGCTCGGCGAAGCGGTGCCGGCTGAGCGCGAGAAGTTGCGCCAGCAGCGCCAGACCCACCGCTCCCGCTGCCAGACGAGTGTGCCGGCCCTGAAGGTCGAGCTCGGAGGCGTGGCCCAGGTTCAGCAGCATGACCACGAACAGAAAGACCACCATGATGGCGCCGGCGTAGACCAGCACCTGGATGGCGCCGATGAACTGTGCACCCAGCATCACGTAGAGCGCGGCGAGCGCGAACATGGTGTTCACGAGCCACAACGCCGCGGCCACAGGGCTCTTGCGTGTCACGAAGGCGATTGCCGAGGCAACCGCGATCAACCCGAAGAGATAGAAGTGAAAGGTGTAGAACAGACTCACTCGCCTTTGGGGTCGGAGGGGTCCCACATCTCGCAGACTGGGTGCGTCTGTGCCATCAGCCGCTCCAGATCGTAGACGAAGCCGGCGCGACTGTACTCCGAGTTCTCGTAATGCCGGCCAACGTGGATCGCTTCCTCCGGGCATACCTCCTGGCAGTAGCCGCAGAAGATGCAGCGGAACTCGTCGATCTCGTAGACCAGTGGGTAGCGGTTCCCTTCCTCATCCTCTCCCGGGATGAGCTTGATACAGTTGGCCGGGCAGATCTGCGGGCAGAGACCGCAGGCCACACACTTCGCCTTGCCGTTCTCGTCGGTGAGCATGCGGTGCGTTCCCCGCCAGCGCGGCGACAGCGGCCACTTCTGCTCAGGGTACTGCACGGTGTCCTTGTGCGGGTCCACCAGGTGCTTGAAGGTGAGCGCCATGCCCTTCAGCATGGCCCGCACGTAGCTCACCTGCTCGACCTCGCGTTTCACCACTTTGACCTGAATCGCCATTAATCCCGTCCTTATGCGTCAGCGCGGCGCGCCGGCAAAAGCCCTGGCCCGAGCCGCGCGCAGATGCGCCAGCTCCTCGGGGGTCAGTCGAGTGGACGCACCCTGCACCAGCCGACCGCGATCGAGGATCCCGAACAGCACGATTGCCAGTACAATGTTGAGAGCGCCCAGGATCGCCCACGCCAGCGTGAAGCCCATCACCGACGGAGCACCCGGCGCGGTACCGATACCCAGCTCTTCCAGCACCAGCATCGCGCCGGCCATGATCACCAGGTACGCTAGCCCCACCGGCAGTAGCACCTTCCAGCCGAGAGCCATTAGCTGGTCGTAGCGGAACCGCGGCAGCGTCCAGCGCACCCACATGAAGACGAAGAGGAAAAACGCTACCTTCAACGCGAAGACGAGCAGCGTGACCAGCGTCTTCCAGGCCGCCCACGGCGCCGTATTGACGGCGGTCCAGAAGGGCACGGACCAGCCACCGAAGAACAGTGTTACGGTCAGCGCGCTAACGGTCACCATGTTCGAGTACTCGGCGATGAAGAACATCGAGAACTTCATCGAGCTGTACT
>CAZWSO010000198.1:0-4636 GCA_964636485.1 uncultured Gemmatimonadaceae bacterium | reverse complement strand
CGATACGCTTCGCCTCGCGCAGCACCTCGAGCGCGGCCCAGTGCTCCTGCCAGGTAGGCGGATCGAGAGGATGCTGCTGAGCGGCGAGCGTGGTGAGGGGGGCGATGAGGGCGGCGACGAGCGTGATCAGAAGGGCGCCGAAGAGTGAGCGGCGGCGTGGAGCCCATGTGTCGGGGCGAGACATCGGTAGCCTTTTTCGGGAGGGTGGCACTGTGCGCAACTATAGCCATTGAAATCGGCACCCCAAAGTGCGACGACGCAAGGCGCAAAGCCGATCAAGGGGACGGGCTCCTTGAAAACAGCCTTCAAGGAGCCCGTCCCCTTGATCCCGCTCGTCCCACCCTGTTTGAGTCCCGGCCACTCGCCGCGCAGGTTGCGTTCGACCCTGTGAGGAGACACCTACGATGTGGCATTGTCGCGGCGCCGTTTACTTCACCCTGCTCGCGCTCTGCGCGAGCGTTCCCGCCGTCGGAGCCCAGAGCGCCGCCGGCGAGTGGCCAGCCTACGGGCGCGACGCCGGTGGGAGCAGGTACTCCCCACTCACACAGATCACACCGGACAACGTCGCTCAGCTCGAGATCGCCTGGATCCACCGCACCGGAGACGTTCTGCATCGGCGCGGACGCTTTCAGTCGACACCCGTACTCGTCGACGGTACGCTGTACGTCTCGACACCACTCGGCCGCGTCAACGCACTCGATCCGGTGACGGGCGCGGAGCGCTGGACGTTCGACCCGTTCATCTCGCTGGAGCCGAACTACGGCGACTTCGCCAATCGCGGCGTGAGCACCTGGCTCGACACCAGCCGCGGCGACGGTGAGCCCTGCCGGCGGCGGATCTTCGTCGCGCCCATCGACGCACGGCTGATCGCGCTGGACGCGCGCTCCGGCAGTCCGTGCGTCGATTTCGGCAGCAACGGCACGGTAAACCTGCGCGTGGACCTCGATCCCGCACCCGCCTCCGTCGCCGAGTACCAGGTCACCTCGCCGCCCGCGGTCGTGGGAGACCTGATCATCGTCGGCTCCGCCATTGCGGACAACAACCGGACCGACGCGCCGAGCGGCGTGGTCCGTGCCTTCGACGCGCGTACTGGACGCATGCGATGGGTGTGGGATCCCATTCCTCGCAGCCGGCGCGATCCTGCATGGAGTACGTGGGAGCGAGGAAGCGGTGCACGCACCGGCGCGGCCAACGTGTGGACCGTCATCACCGCCGACGCCGAACGCGATCTCGTTTTCCTGCCGACCAGCAGTGCCAGCCCCGACTTCTACGGGGGCGAGCGTCTGGGGCAGAACCTGTACGCCAATTCGCTCGTGGCGTTGCGCGCCTCCACCGGCGAGGTCGTCTGGCACCAGCAGCTCGTGCATCACGACATCTGGGACTACGACATAGCGTCGCCGGCCGCGCTGTTCACCATGCGGCGCGAGGGCCGCGACATCCCCGCCGTCGCCCAGACCACCAAGATGGGGCTGCTCTTCATCTTCAACCGCGAGACGGGTGAGCCGCTGCACGAAATCGAAGAGCGCCCCGTGCCGGCCAGCGACGTGCCCGGCGAACGCGCGTGGCCCACGCAGCCCTTCCCCGTTCGGCCCGCGCCTCTCGCTCCTCACGAGCTCTCACTCGATCAGCTCTTCGGCCTCACTCCGGCGGATCTCGAAGCGTGCCGAGCTCGCATCGCGCCGCTGCGCAACGAAGGGATCTACACGCCGCCTTCGTTGCGCGGGTCCCTCGTCTACCCAGGCAACGTGGGCGGCTCCAACTGGGGTGGCGTGGCCGTGCACGGCGGCGACGGCATCATCGTGGGCGCCACCAACCGGCTGGCGTTCTCCGTCACGCTCGTGCCGCGCGCCGCGGTGGACTCCATGCGCCGCGCCGGCCACGACGTCTCGCAGCAGCGCGGCACGCCCTACGGTATGATGCGCGCACCATTGATGAGCGCGCAGGGCGTTCCCTGTGGGCCGCCGCCGTGGGGCGCGCTCACCGCCGTGGATGCCGCCAGCGGCGAGCGTCTGTGGGAAGTCTCACTCGGCTACGTGCCGCAGCTCGCCGAGCACGTGCCGCAGGCAAGGCAGTGGGGATCGGTGAACATGGGCGGCCCCATCGTCACCGCCAGCGGACTCGTATTCATTGCCGCTACGGCCGATGGTCACCTGCGCGCGTTCAACATCCGCACCGGCCAAGAGCTGTGGGCGGGCCCGCTTCCGCGCGTCGCGATGAGCACGCCAATGACGTACGAGGCCGATGGCAGGCAGTACGTGGTGATCGCATCGGGTGGCCACGATCGAATGACGTTCGGTGAGCTTGGCGACCACCTGGTGGCGTTCGCGCTTCCCGACGGGCGCGAGCCGCCGGTGCGCGACGAGCTCCGGGTTGTGGGCCAGTGGGAGGGCGACCTGCGCGTGGGCGACGTGCGCGCCCCGCTCGCGTTCGACCTCGCCACCGACGGTGAGCGGGTTACCGGCTCGCTCCGGGCAACGCAACCGGTGATCACCGGTGAGCTCGAGGGCAGCGTGGACGGAGACACGCTGCGCATTCGCGCGCGGTTCGATGTTCCGGAGGTTCCCTGCCGCGGCGTGTTCGACGCCGTCGTGGACATTGCCAACGGAGGCACGCTGCTGGTCGGTATCATGGACGCAGAGTCGAACTGCGGCTCGTCGCCACGCGAGCGCGGCACCTTCAGCCTGCGGCGTTCCGGCGGAGGGTGACGCCCGACCCGCCGGCGGGTAGCTTCAGTCATGCGCCTTCGCCTGCCGCCCGCGCGCAGCATGGCCATCGGCGCGGTCCTCGCCACCGCGCTTGGGCTGGTGCTGTTCGGGTACCGCTACCTGGACCTGGTTGCGCACGGCCGCTCCGAGCCGTTCGGCATCAAGCTCATAGAGGAGATGAGCTCGGCCTACGGCATAGCGCTGCTGGTGCCGCTGGTGGCGTGGTGGACGCGCCGCGTCCGCCGTCGAGCGCCGAGCCGCGCCGCCGGTCTTCTCGCGCACGTGCCGGCGATGCTCGTTTTCTCCTTCCTGCACACCTCCTGGAACGCGGTCATGCGCCCGCTCGCATTCGCGGTGAGCGGACTGGGCGCGTACAACTACGGCGACCTGCCGACGCGATACGCGATGGAGTTCTGGATACACATCGTGGTGTACGGCGGGATCGTGGCCGTGGTGCGGCTGGTGGACGAGCGTCGCGCCGCGCGCGAGCGTGAGCAGCGGCTGATCCGCGCCGAAGCGGAGTTGAGCGCGGCGCGATTGCGCGAGCTGGAGGCGCGCCTCCACCCCCACTTTCTCTTCAACGCGCTGAACACAGTTTCATCGATTATGTACGAGGACGTCGCCGCCGCCGACACGATGCTCACACGGCTGGGCGACCTGCTGCGGCGCGCACTCGGCACCACCGCATCCGAGATCCCGTTGGGTGAAGAGCTGGAGACCGCGCAGCTCTGGCTGGACGTGATGCACGCCCGCTTCGGCGACCGCCTGCACGCGCGGATCGATGTCGACCCCGTCGTCCGGCGGGCGCTGGTCCCGCCGCTGCTGCTCCAGCCGCTGATAGAGAACGCGCTGAAGCACGGCGACCCGGGCGCGGGACGGCCGGCGCTGGTGGACATCGCCGCCGCGCGCGAAGACGATCATCTCGTCATCACGGTGCGGGACAACGGCCCTGGTGTACGTGCACCGGCGGAGGAGCTGTTCGGGAAGGGCGTCGGACTCGACAACACACGAAAGCGCCTCGCCGCCATGTACGACGGCGCGCACCGTCTCGAGCTCGCCAACGCCCCGGATGGAGGGCTGATGGTGACAATCGCGGTGCCATGGCGCGAGGGAGCCGGGCGTGAGTGAACCGCTCAGGCTGCGCGTGCTGATAGCCGACGACGAGCCGCCGGCACGCGCCAAGGTTCGACGCTTTCTCAGCGACGACGCCGACGTGGCGGTGATTCATGAGGCGTGGGACGGCCCCACCGCGCTCAGTGTGATCCGCGACGAGGCGCCCGAGCTGGTCTTCCTGGACATCCAGATGCCGGGGATGACTGGGCTCGAGTTGCTTGGCGGCCTCTCCCCGGAAGCAGCGCCTCACGTGGTGTTTATCACCGCCTACGATGCGTTTGCGGTGCAGGCGTTCGAGCTGGCAGCCGTTGACTATCTACTCAAGCCATTCGACTCGACGCGCTTCGCACGCGCCCTGCGCCGCGCCAAGGATGCCATCGCCGCCGGCCGCAATGAGGAAGAAACGCGCCGGTTGCGACGCGCCATTGCCGAGCTCGGCGGCACCGCTGCCGCGCCACTCGACCGCCTCATCGTCGAGCGCGCCGAAGGCACCGACGAGCGTACTGTGCTCCGCCTCGCCGACGTGGACCGCATGGAGGCGGAGCGCAACTACGTGCGGCTGCACTCCGGCCGTTCATCGTGGCGCGTACGCGTCACGCTCGCCGAGCTGGAGGAGCGGCTCGACCCCGCGCTGTTCGCGCGCGTCGGCCGCGGCACGATTCTCAATGTGGAGCGAATCACGCGCCTCGAGCCCGCCGGCCACGGCGACTACACGGTGATACTCAAGGATGGTGCGCGGGCGCGCCTCAGTCGGCGGTACGCGGACAGGCTGCAAGGAAGGCTCTGATCAAGGGGACGGGCTCCTTGAAAACAGGCGC
>CAZWSO010000197.1:0-4637 GCA_964636485.1 uncultured Gemmatimonadaceae bacterium | reverse complement strand
CGGCCGGCTCGAAGTAGTTTCCTTCCCCGTCAGTCACCATGTCGATCACGTGCACTTCCCCTCCGGGCGCGGGCGCAACGGGACCGGCATTCGCCGGGGCGGGCGTGGCAACGGTACCCTCGCGTTCGCCGGGGTCTCCAGGGCATCCGGCAAGCAGGATCACGGCAGTGAGCGCGACGAACGCAACCAGTGTTCTCATTTCACATCACCTTTTAGGCGGCTCGCTCGCATCGAGCGGGCCCGACATGAGCTCAAAAAAATACGATCAGAAATCCTTTCTCTCGAAGCGGCGCGCTCCGAGCAGCACCGGTCCCGCCACCCATGCAAGGAGCGCGGCCAGCGAGACGAGCAGCCCGCCGGCGGAACCGAAGAAGCCACGGAAAACGGCGCCAGTATAACCCATTAGTGCCGATACGTCGAATTGCAGCAGCAACGCCAGCCGTGCCAGGTCCACTGGATTGAGGACCATTAGTATGAGCATGGGGCGTTCGATCGGGTAGTCGCCAAGCGTGGCGGCGAGCACCAGTACGATTCCGTCATACAGGATCGTCAGCGCTAGCCATACACCGATCGCCATCCCCAGCCCGCGCACCCGGTCGTCAAAGCGCACCGCGATCAGTTGCGCGAGCGCCGCGAATATCCAGCTCAGGGCCGTGCCGGCGGCGAGAAGCGACAAAAGAGCGCTTCGGTCTGCCGCATCGCCGAGTCCATGCAGCACGAACGGGATGGTCAACCCCAGAACGAACGCCAGCGACAGAGGGAGCGCCATCCCGACGAACTGGGCCAGGAACAGAGCGCGGCGGCGGATCGGCTGCGCCAGCAGCACCTCCGTGAACTCGCGAGCCGCATACACGTACATCGTGCCCACCATCAGGGTCACGAGCGGGACGATGAGCAGAATCACACTGACCAGCGCCACGCCAGCCTTCGAAGGCGAGTCGCTGAACTGCAGCAACGTGTAGGTGGCCAGCGCGAAGAACACGGCATAGACGAGCAGCCAGCGGCTGCGCAGCATGTCACGCAGATGGTAACCGACGATCCGCAGAAAGATGCTCATGCCGCCCTCCCCTTTCCATCGGCGCTCTCGAGCATGATCCGCGCGATCGCGCGCTCGAGGGTGTGCTGCCGCGTGGCGAGCTTCAGTGATTCCAACGGACCGGCAAAACTGACGTGTCCGTCGAGCAGAAACACCACGTCGTCCGCCAGTTCCTCCAGCTCACTCAGGATGTGCGACGTAACGAGCACGGTACGCCCCTCGCCTCGCACCTCGAGAATTCGATCCTTCAGCGTGCTGCTCGCCACGGGATCGAGTCCCGCCGTAGCCTCGTCCAGCACGAGGAGGTCGGGCCGGAAAAGAAAGGCCAGCACCGCGTTCACCTTCTGGCGGGTGCCACCGGAGAGCGTGCGCATAGGCTTGTCCAGCTCGCCCTCGAGGCCCAGACTGCTGACTAACTCCTCGTCCGTGCTGGCGGAGCTGCCGCGAAGATCCTTCATGAGCCCCAGCAGCTCCGCCGCTGTGAGGTTCTCCGGAAGTCTGGCGGTCTGCGCCATATAACCGATCCGGGCCCTATAGGAGGGATCGCCGTTGAGTACCTGGCCGTCGATGCAAATGCACCCCGCATCAGGGCGCGCGAGACCCAGCATCATCTTGATGAGCGTCGTCTTCCCCGCACCATTTGGGCCGAGGATGGCCGTCACCCGTCCGCGCGCGAGCTGAAGGTCGATGCCGCGTAGCACTTCCAGCTTGCCGAATGACTTCTGCAGTCCGGCGATGTGAATCATCGAATCATCCTCATTGCCGGCTGCTCATCCATCATCGCCTCCGGTGTGAGTCCTGGTACGACGCGTTCGGCAGCATCAAGCAGCCCCACGAAGAAGCTGCGCAGCAGAACCAGGGCGGGCTCGAAGCGCTCGACGATCAGAGAGAAAAGGCGAACCGGACGGTGCGGAATGTCGCCGAACCCGTCACGATCCAGGTCATAGCCGCGATACGTGTCCCAGTAGTTGCCGCGGAAGGTGGAATAGCTGCGACGGCTGTTGGTGCTCACATCGAACGTGTTGCCGATGAAATTGTTATGCTCGAACCGCGCTTCCTGCGAGCTGGCCATGAGTCGCACCGCCCAGCCGTTCCCGATGAAATCGTTCCGCTCGGCCACCAGCCTCGTGGCGCCGTCGGCGAGAATTGCCGTGCTGTTCCGCTCGAAGCGATTTGCGCGAACCTCTGAATCCACGATCTCCTTGAGCAGGAGCCCGTACGCCGCGCTCCCCCAGTTGCGCTCGAACCGGTTGCCCACCATGTGAACGCCACGGCTGTACATCACTGCTACGCCGGCCAGATTGTGCCGAAAGACGTTCTCCTCGTACAGACAGTCGTTCGAGTACATGAAGTGCAGCCCATAGCGCAAATTGCGTTCGGCGATGTTGCGTCGAATCACGCTCGCGTGGCCGAACTCCAGGTAGATGCCATCGCGATGCCCGGTCACATGATTGTCTTCGATGGTGATCTGGTGCGAGGAGAAGACGTGAATCCCGTTTCCTGATGTGGCTTCGCGGGTGCCCGCGGCGCGAAGGACGTTGCCCACCACGCTGCAATCGGACGCCTGCGCCAGATAGATGCCGAAGAACGCGTTCTCGAGGACGTTCTCCTCAATGCGGCACCGGCTTGCACCAGCGACGCGGATCGCCGCGCGATCCTCCATGAAGCTCGATCCGGTGTTGCGAAAGTGCAGACCACGCACGTTCACGTCGTCGGCGGTGATCGTGAGGAGTTGCCGCTTGCCCTCGCCATCGAAGACCGGCAGCCGTTCACCCAGTATCGTAACGGCGCGATCCACGACCACCGTCGGCTCACGGTACTCACCACTGCGCACCAGAATCGTACCGCCTGTGCGGACGATCTGCATCGCCGCCGACAGTGTGGTGATAGGACCGCCCACCGAGACTACCACGGTGTCCGCGGGCGACTCGCCCGGCATGGCCGCCGCGGGCGATGCGCAGACGATCAGCGCCGGAAGGATGATGAGGACGCCACTGCGACGGATCACGGGCCATACTCCATCGAGTGCACGTGCGCATGCTGCGCGTTCATGCCCTCCTCGCGCACGATATCGAGCACCTGTGCCCACGTCAGCAGCTCTACCGTTTCACCGCCCACGCGCTCGGCGTCCATGCGGCCGCCGAATGCTCCGATCCCCGCTCCCCGGCCCATGGGACTCTTCAGCGCTTCGTCCCGCACGAATATCGCCTCCATGGCATCGAGCATCGAGCCAGGATGAGCGTAGTCGCTAACACGAACCATTCGCGGCGCCTCCCCCTCGCCGCCGGCAAGGTGGAATGCTGCCAGACACTCGATCGAGTCGAACGCGTGCGTGCGTCCTCTGGAAGTCACGAGCTGCGCGCCGAAGCGCGCATCACTGACCGCCATCCGGCAGAAGGCGCAGGCATCTTCACCGTAACGAATCGGCGCCGGAGCTCCCCCGCAAGCTGCGAGCACGAGCGAAAGGAGCATCGCCGCCGCCGGAACAAACGCTCGCCGTCTCACGTCTGCCCTCCGCGGGATGCGAGCGCCGGCTGGCTGCCGGCGCTCTCGGCGCGTCTCCGCACCGGCACGGCGGCACGACCAGCAAGGCGCGCTCGCATTGCAAGCCACAACGCCGCTGCGCCGAGCGCGAACGCCACTAGCGCAACCCAGGCACCAACGTCGGGCAACGAGGTGGCAGTGAAGTTGAGAAGCTGCTTGGTACCTAGCACCGGTGGCTGGTATGACATCCCCGGCACCTTGATGATTGCCGTCGCCTCGTCGAGGTTGTGTCCGTAGTCGTATCCCCAGCGCCAGAAGTCGGCAAGGCCGGCCGCGGCGAGACCGACCAGCGTCGCCAGCCAACCCCAGAGCAGCCCGCGCCGACCTACCGCGGCGACAGCGAAACCGAAGAGAATCACGCCACCGAGAAGCCATGGCATGAAGCGCAGCTCCAGAATCGAGTCCGGCTCGATCGGCCTCATGCCGATGTAGTGGTTCAGACTGTTGATGTTGTTCAGGTCGTGCGGCTTCACCCCCGCAATGGTGTTTATCCAGATCTTCAGCCCCAGCCCCTCGGGATACTGCGGCGCGCCAAGCGCGATCTGCCAGAGCGGCACAAAGTACAGTACCACCAGCAGCAGCGCGGCAATCGCGACCAGCACTCTCGAGACTACGGGCAGTTTCATTTTGAACTCGGCGTCAGGGAATCGGGGTTCGGTGTCGGGAAGTAAGAACCGAACCCCCAACACGGGCGGAGGGACAAGTTTCATCCTCCGCCCGGCCGGCGCATCAGTCGACCCGCCCGTTTCCGTTGAAGGCGTTGGCTCGGGTTACCTGCGTCAGCGCCTTGTCGCTAATGCTCGCGGTCAGAGGCACCGTGGAACCTGCCGGTGATACCCTGATATAGCCCTGCATCTCCTGGTGGAGCGCCGAGCAGAAGTCCGTGCAGTAGAAGGGAAACACTCCAATCTGCCGCGGAATCCACTTCAGCGTCCGCGTCTCGCCGGGCTGCAGGATCAGGTTCGCGTTCGTTGCCCCGGCTACGGCAAAACCGTGCAGGACGTCCCAGTCCTGATCGACGTTGGTTACATGGAAGAGGACGGTGTCACCCACCTGA
>CAZWSO010000196.1:0-4657 GCA_964636485.1 uncultured Gemmatimonadaceae bacterium | reverse complement strand
CATCCGCGCAGGCATCCGGTGAGCGCAAACAACCCCTCGGCATGCTGCGCCAGCAGGTCGAGCGATACTCGCGGCTCGCCACGCGGATGATCCATGCGTGCGCGCGTGATGAGCGAGGAGAGATTGCCGTAGCCGGTGCGGGATTCGGCCAGGAGAGTGAGGTGAACAGATCTCGGGGGTGGGGATCCGGGCTCCGGGGGAGCCGGTGCTGTCTTCGAGCTGCCGGGGTTCGGCCACGCCCGTGCGTCATTCGCGTAGCTCTCTCCCGGCACTCCGATGCTCGCGCGACCACCCCCCAGTGCCGAACCCTCAACTCCGAACACCGATAATTCCGCGCCCACGATCGCCTCGATGTCCAGCGCCTCTGCGGCCTGTGAGAAGACAACGATGCCGCCGAGCTCGTCATGGTCGGTAAGAGCAAGGGCAGGGTAGCCGAGCTGTGCGGCGCGCTCCACCAGCGTTTCCGGCAGCGAGGCTCCGTCGAGCAGCGAAAAGGCAGAGTGGCAATGGAGCTCGATGTAGGACACGATACTTCGGCTAACTGGAGTTGGGGCAACCAGCACATGGGTACCCTGGGCGACGGTGAGTCCCGAGGAATGAGACGCGGGCGCGGTATCCCGTCGCACCCCCGAATAAATACCGAATACACCGTGCCGAAGCTAGGTCCGGCCAGGGCATTCATCCCGCCTCCGCACCCGGCCGGACCGGGTTCCGCGGCGCGCGCCATCCGCGCTCAAAGCGAGCCACTGCGCGACGCCACAGTTGGGCGGGGAGTCTGCGCACGCTCCACCGATCCCTCCCCAGAGCGGACCGTCTCCACTGATCGAAATGCCCCTGACGACGGGGCGTTTTGGTCCTGGTGGGTGAGATAAAAGTTGACAATCACGTGCCCCTCGGCATTCGGCAGAGGGGGCACGCAGATGATGTGACCTTCCGACGCCCGTCATCAGTCATGGAGGCATGGATGCCCGATCTGATGCGAGCCTTGTCCGTGCAACCATCTCGGGGGACGTCGACGCGTTCGCGGTGCTCGTGCACCGCTACCGGGACGTTCACGCGAGATTTGCCACCCGGATGCTCGGCAGCCGCGACGATGCGGAGGATGTGCTGCAGTCGGCGTTCGTGCGCGCGTTCCGGGCGCTTCGAAAATGTCAGGATCCGGAGCGCTTCGGCGGCTGGCTCTATCAAATCGTGGTGAACGAAACGCGCAGCTTCGCGACACGCCGAAGCCGCCGCGACCGCTGGTATGTACGCGACGGGACGGTCGTCGAGAACATTCTCGATGAAGGCAATGCCATCACTGACGACGACGGCGGATTTCGTGAGGAGATCCAACGCGCCCTCGATCAACTGGTGCCGGAGCAGCGCGAGGCATTCCTCCTCAAGCACGTGGAGGAGCTGAGCTACGAGGATATGGCGGAGATCACCGGCGTCGGTGTCTCCGCGCTGAAGATGCGAGTAAAACGAGCCGGTGAGCGGCTGCGACAGCTGCTGGAGGTGGCGCCCCATGTCTGACAACAACTCCTTCGATCAGAACCTGCCGACCGGTGGTGCGCAGGATACTCGCGCTCCCGACAACGCAGCAGAGGCGTTCGAGGACCGCGAGAATTCCGCGTTCATCGCCGCGTTGCTGCCAGCGTTGCGCACGGTGGAGCGACTGGCGCCGGACTTCGATGATCGCGTCATGACGATCGCCCGATCCGAGGCACCGCGCCTTTACCGGCGCAAGCGCACGGGGCGACCTCATGCTTGGTGGAACCGGACGCTGGTTTTGGAGATACGTCCGCTCGCCGGGCTGGCGATGGCCGCAGGTCTGGCAGGCATCATCATCGTCAGCGCCCTCGCCGCGGGAGCGATCCGCATCGGCGAGCCCGCGTCTGGACAGTTCGTGACAGCCGCCGGAACCGACGCCCATCGGACTGACACGGTCCACGTCGTTCGCTTCGTGTTCGTCGATGGGGATGCGCGCAGCGTGTCTCTGGTGGGCGACTTCAACGGCTGGACGCCGCACCAAACGCAACTCGAGCCGATCGACGCGCCGGGAACCTGGACCGTTTCGGTCGCCCTCCCCGCCGGACGGCACGAGTACGCCTTCCTCGTGAACGGCCAGCGGTGGACTGCCGATCCGTTCGCACCTGTGACGACCGACGAGTTCGACCTGGAGAGCTCGGTCATCATCGTCGGATCGCAGTATTCGTCCATCGGCTGACCCAAACCTCGAACCTGCCATGAGTTTCATGAACCCTATCGCGTATTCCGCCGGCAGCGTGCGTGCGATTGTGACGGTGCTCGCGCTGTGCGTACTGCCGGGACTCACCGCCGCGCAGCGCATCACGACGACACTGGATGTGACGCGAGTGAGTTTGCGTCACGACTCCATTTCCTCGGTCGCGACGGCCCTCACGCCGATGCTTCGCGTGGACGGATACAGAGGCACGTTCGCTCTGGCGGGCACGCTCTCACGCTTTGAGAATGCCGGCTGGACATCGCAGGGCGGGGCTCACGGCGCCGTCTTCGTGCCGATCCATGGCGTCGTCATTGGCGAGCTTGCCGGGAACGCCGAGGGCAGCGCACATGACGGCGGTGCCGCAACGGCCCAGCTGCTGGCGCAGGGCCGGCTCCACCTCATGGGCGCGAAAGTCGGTGGGTGGGGGGGCGGAGGCATGGGCCGCGGCTGGGACGGCGTGCACTGGCGCGCACTGCGACTGGGCGAGGGCGGCCTCTGGCTGCGTTCCGGCCCGGCCATCGCGCTCGCCGTGTTCACTCCGACCGTGGTGGACGACAGCATCCGGTTTGCGGACGCCGAGTTGGCGCTTCGAATGGGTCTCAGGCGCCTGGAGCTGGGCGCAACCATGGCCATGCGAAGCGGTGATCGGCTGTTCGGTTCCGATGCCGATCCACGCTCCTGGGGCAGCGTAGGCGCGGCGGCGTGGTTTGCACCCTGGGGGGCCGTGACGGCCAACGCGGGTGTGCTTCCACTGGACTTTGCGCAAGGCTACCCGGGAGGTCGCTATGCCTCCGTCGGGCTGCGTCTGGGGAACCGGCCCGGTGGCGCCGCCGCAGACCAGCGGAAAGCCACGGCAATACAGGAGCGGCACATCGCTGCTTCGCGACGACACGGCCTCGGGTCGCTCGTCGTCGAGCGGCAATCGGCCGGGCGACAGCGTCTGGCGGTTTTTGCGCCTGACGCCCGAGCCGTCGAGCTGATGGGCGATTTCACGGGCTGGCGCCCGCGCAACCTCGCCCGCGGCGCAGACGGGTGGTGGAGTATCGCTCTTCCGGTCGCGTCCGGTACACACCACGTAAACATGCGTGTGGACGGCGGTGAGTGGCTTGTCCCGCCCGGGCTTCCCGTTGCCGTGGACGAGTTTGGTGTTGTGACCGGCCTGGTTGTCGTGCCCTGACGCGGGGCCGGCAGGCATGTGACTTCGCGGCGCCACCCGGCAGTCGGAATAGCAGGAGGCGGGCCGAGGTTAGTGAAGGGCACGCCCCGGATACGAATTTCAACTCGAGACTGGAGATAACCATGCAGCGTCACGTTCCGATACTGACAGCGCTAGCCCTGGCCGCGACGATGTCGGCCGGCGCGCTTAGCGCCCAGACGCCGGCACACGACCCGTCGGCGAGGCTTCAGGAAGTGCTGCCGGCGGATGTCGCCGAGCGCGTGCTCGCGAAGATCGCGTACGCTCGGGCTCGCCAGCTGCCAGCTGCCGCGCTTGAAAATCGGGCGCTGAAGTTCGCGGCGCGCGGTGTGGCGCCCGCCGATATCGAACGTTCCGTGGCCGAGCAGGCCGATCGGATGTCGCAGGCGCAGGGCCTTCTCATGTCGGCGCGCGGCTCAGCCGATGCGGATGAGATCGACGCCGCAGCCGAAGCCATGCGCAAGGGTGTTGACGGGCAGACGGTGAGCGAGCTCGCTCGCAGTGCGCCGTCGGGCCGTTCACTGGCCGTGCCGCTTCATGTGATCGGAAGCCTGGTGGCGCGGGGACTTCCCTCTGACGACGCCCTCGCCCGCGTGCATGCGCGACTGATGGCGCGCGCGTCGGATGCCGAGCTTCAGCAGTTGCCGGCTGCGGCCGAGCAGCGGCGTCCCGCTCAGACCGGACGCGAGCTTGGCGCCGCCAGGGGCGCGGGCAACCCGGGTGCGGCTGCACGGCCCACCTCGACTCCGCGTCCTGCCCCTCCGGTTGGACGTCCGTAAGCAGACAGCAGCTCCAGCAGGAGCTTGAAGGCGGGGGCGCGATCCTGGATCGCGTCCCCGCTGCTGCATCTGCGCCGAGCGCGTCCGGCTTCTGCGCGCTAATCCACCCACCCCTGCACGTACCACCGCTCGCGCTCGAGCGCGTCGCGATAAACCAGCAGAGCACCGCGTTCGCTCTCACATCGCCAGTAGTCGCGGCGGTAGTGGTCCTGCCACCATTCACCCGACAACCGCTCCGGCCCTTCCGCGCGCACGATGTCCAGCCGCTCTCCGCGCCACCACACGGCGCTCGGCACGCCGGTATCGCGCTCGATCTCTACTTCTTCCGGAGATTCGAGCAGGCGGAAGGCACGGCTTTCGGCGTTTGTGTTTTGTGGTTCGGAGAGGGAATTCCCCGAACCCCGTTCCCCAAATTCGATCTCCCGAGATCCGGTCTCCGGCCGTTCAGCCCCTGGC
>CAZWSO010000195.1:0-4662 GCA_964636485.1 uncultured Gemmatimonadaceae bacterium | reverse complement strand
ATCTTGTCCTGGACCCGAAAGAGGACCTGGAGCGAAGAATCGTGGAGCGCACGAATGCGATGGTGGCTGCGGGATGGGAGGAGGAGGTGCGGGTCCTTACGGAGCTCGTGCCCGCTGACGCGCCGGCCTGGAAGGCGACGGGCTATTCCGTAATGCGTGACTTGGTCGCGGGAAGGCTCGCACGCGATTCGGCGCTCGCGCGAGTCGTCATCGACACGCGGCGCTACGCCAAGCGGCAGCGTACCTGGTTCCGGCATCAACTTCCGGAGACTGACGTCACACGGGTGGATCCCCGTGCACCGGATATCGCTGCCCGCGCCCTGCGGTGGTGGCATGGGGAGGCTGTGCGGTGAGGATTGGCATCACCTGCTATCCCACGTACGGTGGATCGGGCGCGGTTGCGACGGAACTTGGTATCGCGCTCGCGCGCCGCGGTCATGAAGTGCACTTCATCACGTACCAGCACCCATTCCGGCTCCCGGCCTTCCTTCCCAACGTCTTCTTTCACGAGGTCGATGTCGGCCGTTATCCGCTGTTCGAGTACCCGCCCTACGACCTGGCGCTCGCCGTGCGAATGCACGAGGTGGTGGTGGAGCGCCGACTCGATTTGCTGCACGTGCACTACGCGATCCCGCACGCCACCAGCGCCTGGATCGCTCGCGAGATGCTGGAGGAGAACGGGCGGGGGGTACGGATAATCACCACACTGCACGGCACGGACATCACGCTTGTAGGGCAGGATCCCTCGTTCAAGGCGATCACCAAGTTCTCCATTGAACGCTCTGACGGGCTGACGGCCGTGAGCAACTACCTGCGTGATGAGACGTATCGCGCGTTCGGCTGCACGGGTTGCGACGTGGAGGTGATCCACAATTTCATCGATCCCGAGCTCTACGACCGATCGCGCTACCCCAAGTCGCTGAGCGATCAGGCGGCCGGCCGCAAGGTGCTCATGCACGTTTCCAACTTCCGGCCGGTCAAGCGTGTGCGCGACGTGGTCCGCGTTTTTGCCGAGGTGCAGCGGCGGGTCCCATCGATACTGGTGATGGTTGGCGATGGACCCGACCGGGTGACCGCGGAGGAGGAGGCGCGCACGCTCGGTGTTCACCGCGACACGTACTTCCTCGGCAAGATTGATGTTGTCGCACCCGTGCTGGCTTCGGCCGATCTGTTCCTGCTACCCAGCACGACTGAATCGTTCGGATTGAGCGCACTGGAGGCGCTGGCCAGCGGCGTTCCCGTGGTCGCTTCTCATGCCGGTGGGCTTCCTGAGGTGGTTCGCGACGGCGAGACGGGCGTGCTCTGTGAGGTGGGCGATGTGGGCGGAATGGCGGGCGCGTCGATCGAGATCCTGGCCGATGAAGCGCGTTGGCGCCGAATGAGCGCCGCCGCAGCCAAGGATGCGCGTGAGCGATTCGGCGAGGCGGAACTCGTGGCGCGCTACGAGGAATTCTACCACGCCACCTTACGGTGAGTGTCGTTACGGCCTGTCCCCGATGACGACGCTTCAGGCGATCATACTTGGCATCATTCAGGGGTTGACGGAGTTCATACCTGTCAGCAGCTCTGGGCACCTTCTTCTCACCCCGTGGCTTCTCGGGTGGCCCGTGCCGGGCCTTGCCTTCGATGTGGCGCTGCATGTGGGCACCGTCGTGGCCGTGGCGGCGTACTTTCGAAAGGAATGGCTGCGGCTGGCGGGCGCGGCATGGCAGATTGTGGGGACGAGGGATCTGGCTACGCCCGAGCGGCGGCGAGTCGTTTTTTTGATCGTCGCCACAATTCCCGCGGCGATCGTCGGGCTGTTGGTGGAGGACCTGGCAGAGACCGTGTTTCGTGCGCCTGCCATCACCGCCACGATGCTTATTGTGGTCGGCGTGGCGCTCTGGACCGTCGACCTATTGTCATCGCGGGCACGCGGTATGGATGAGATGAGTTGGCGCGATGCTCTGGTGCTCGGGATCGCACAATGCGTGGCGCTCGTCCCTGGGGTGTCACGCTCAGGGGCAACGATCACTGCAGGGCTCGCGCTAAAGCTCGACAGGCGCTCGGCCGCGGCGTTCAGCTTTCTGATGAGTCTGCCGGTCACCCTCGGGGCAGTGGTGCTGAAGGTCCCCGAGGTTCTCCGCAGCGAGGGGATCACCGCGCCGTTCGTAGCCGGTATTCTCGCCTCGGGGATCAGCGGCTGGCTGGCTATCAGCGTGCTGCTCCGCTTCGTGAGCACTCACAGCTACGGTATTTTTGCCGTCTATCGCGTGCTGCTCGGCCTAGTCGTGTTCCTAATGCTCTGGCTCCGTGCCTGACTTCCGCTGGGAGGGGCTCGACGCTGCGGAGCTGCTGGAGCGACTGGGTCTGCCGGAGGTAGTGCTGCTGAATGATGTGGCATCGACAATGGACGTCGCGCACGAAAGGGCCGCCGTTGGTGCACCGGCGGGAACTCTGGTGCTGGCGGATGCTCAGCGCAGTGGACGGGGGAGGGGAAGAAGGGAATGGACGTCGACGGCTGGGATCGGAATCTGGCTGACGCTCGTGGAACGGCCGCGCGACGCTCTCGGACTGGGTGTGTTATCCGTACGCACCGGGCTCTCTGCGGCAGCCGCTCTTGACGGCTTTGCCCCGGAGCCGGTCCGGGTGAAATGGCCGAACGATCTTTACCTGCGGGCGGGGAAGCTTGCGGGAATACTGATCGAGATCCGCTGGCGACAGGAGAGCCCGGAGTGGGTGGCGATAGGCTTCGGGCTAAATGTGCGATCGCCGGGAGTGCCTCGGGCGGCGGCACTCGGTGAAAGTGTGAGTCGGCTCGATGTGCTGTGTGCGCTGATGCCGGCGTTGCGCCATGCGGCGGCAATGCGGGAAGAGCTCACGACCAATGAGCTGACGGCGTGGCTGGCGCGGGATGTCGGTGCCGGCCGACGTGTGACAGAGCCTGCTGACGGTGTGGTGCGCGGGCTGTCGGCGGATGGTGCGCTGCTGGTCGAGACGGCGAATGGAACCGCGCGCTGCGCAAGCGGCTCGCTCGTACTCGCGGAGGAACCGTGATCCTGGTCATCGATGTCGGCAACACGGAAACGACCCTCGGTGTGTTCGACGGGGAGCGGCTGCACACGCACTGGCGGGTGACCACCGAGGTGAATCGCACGCCGGACGAGATTGGACTTCAGCTTCGCGCTCTCATCTCCGCCGCCGAGATCGAACGTGACCAACTCGCCGGAGCAGCGATCGGCTCGGTAGTACCGGTGCTTACCGATCCTCTTGCCGCGGCATGCGTGGCGTCGCTGGGCGTGCACCCGATGATAGTTGACGCGAGCACGCCGCTCCCGGTGCGGTTGGAGGTCGACGAACCGCTAACCGTCGGTGCCGATCGAATCATCAACACGCTGGCCGCGAGCAGGCTCTACGGGCGCGACACGATCGTCGTCGATCTTGGCACTGCCACTACTTTCGACTGCATAACCGGAGCTGGTGCATTCATTGGCGGCATCATCGCGCCGGGCGTTCGAACGTCGATGGACTCGCTCATCCGCCGAACGTCAAAGCTTCCGGCCACCGAGCTTCTGCCGCCGGCACGCGCCATCGCCACTCGCACGGAGGAATGCATCCGTGCAGGCGTCGTGTTCGGAGCCGCCGACTCGATCGACGGACTCGTAGGTCGTCTCAAGGCTGAGTGGCCCGGCGGCGGCACGCCATACGTGGTCGCCACCGGTGGCCTGGCGGAGGTGATCGCACCGCACTGCGCTACGATCGAGCACATTGAGCCGACGCTCACGCTGGTAGGGCTGCGGATGGCTCATGATCTTGTCCGGGGCGAGAAGCTGGTGGCTAACCGGCAGCAGCGCCAACAGGGAGCGAGTTAGTGCTCACTGCGCGACAGCACTCTGTTGGAGGGCGAAAGCGGACACCCGGCCAGCCGAGCAGCCTCCGAAGCACATCCGCTTGCCCCACCCTAGGCCAAAGCGGCAGTTCCGACAGCCCGCCTGCCAGCAGGGCAGTACTGCTGCTGCCAAATCGTTCAAAATGACCAACTTAGCTGGTATGGGACCTGCCCCTGCGCCCTTGACGCAGAGGTCAGGAGCCGCTAGCTTCGGCTTGTTAGCACTCGCCACATCAGAGTGCTAACAGCCGCATGTCGATCATGCTTTGGTGCAACCCATAACCGGAGGACCGCAAGTCATGGCCACTAAGGGTGCCACGTCGGTGAAGGTCAACCCTCTTGCCGATCGTGTCGTGGTGAAGGCGCTCGAGGAGAGCGAGCAGATGCGCGGAGGGCTCTACATCCCAGATACCGCCAAGGAGAAGCCGCAGCAGGGTGAGGTGATCGCCGTTGGTCCAGGGCGATTCGAGAAGACCGAGCGCGTGCCGATGGAAGTAAAAGTCGGCGACAAGGTTCTGTACGGAAAGTACAGCGGTACCGAAGTGACCATCGACGGCGAGCAGTATCTGATTCTGCGCGAGTCGGATGTCCTCGCGATCGTCAACTGAGCCTGAAATAGCTCCGGCGCAAGCGACGCTCGTTCGGCACCGCGCCGGCCAGTGATCATCAACCGTAATCGGGTGAATACCCGCAGGAACCCCAGAGACTTATGGCAAAGGAACTCCATTTTGACGTCGAAGCTCGCAACGCGCTGAAGCGCGGCATCGATCAGCTCGCCGAGGCGGTGAAGGTCA
>CAZWSO010000194.1:0-4766 GCA_964636485.1 uncultured Gemmatimonadaceae bacterium | reverse complement strand
TCACCGCCATCTCCGCGAGCATCCGGCAGAACCACCGGTTCTACACGCAGGTGCTGGGCATGCGGCTGGTCAAGCGCAGTGTCAACCAGGATGACGTGAGCGCATACCATCTGTTCTACGCCGATGCCGTCGGCACGCCGGGTACGGACCTGACGTTCTTCGATTGGGATGTTCCGCGGGAGCGTCGTGGCACCCGGAGCATCACCCAGACGTGTCTGCGGGTGGGTGGCGAGGAGGCGCTGCGCTGGTGGCTCGCTCGTCTGGACGAGCAGGGTGTCACTCACGGCCCCATGGAGGAGCGCGATCGGCGCGCAACGGTCGAGCTGGAGGATCCGGAAGGTCTTCGGCTCGCCCTGGTTGACGACGGCGGAGCGGGCGATCCGCCGGTTCCGTGGGAGCGCAGCCCGGTGCCGGTGGAGTATCAGGTGCGCGGCCTGGGTCCAATCGTCATCAGCGTGCCGGTGCTGAACCCGACGGAGGACCTCGTCACGAAGGTGTTGAACATGCAGGAGGTGCGCGACTATCCGCATCCGGAGAACGCGCGGCTCAAGGTCTACGTGTTCGAGATGGGATCAGGGGGAGGGGGCCCTCATGCCGAACTGCACGTGGCCGTACAGCCCGACCTTCCCGTCGCGCAGCAGGGAGCAGGCGGGGTGCACCACGTCGCCTTCCGTACTCCTGATGACGCCTACGACCAGTGGGCAGAGCGCCTGAACGAGCTCGGCGTGCCCAACAGCGGACCTGTGGACCGCTTCTGGTTCCGAAGTCTCTACCTGCGTGAGCCGAACGGCGTACTCTTCGAGATTGCCACGGATGGTCCCGGGTTCGGCGTGGATGAGGACGTGAAGGAGCTCGGTGAGAAGGTGGTGCTGCCGCCCTTCCTGGAGCCGCGCCGTGAGGCCATTCTGGCGCATCTCAAGCCGATAGACTGAACAGCCTCGCCGGCATCTCCCTTCTTGCATTGAAGCGCTCGGCATCAGCTGCGCTGTGGCCCTGACTCTTGTCTTGCTCGAAGGGCTTCGTCGTCTGCCATCGGCGTAGGAGCCGGCTGGTGGGTCGGGGGAGGGGGAAGTGGGAGCGGCACTCGGTGCACTGGATGGAAGAACCGGCAAGGTGTTGTCGTCGCCGAGGGTGAATCGTCTCCCATTGGGCTGGCATTGTGGCGCCGCTTTTGCGCGCGTGACCCATCAGGGAGGGCGAAGGAAAGCAGATGAGAGTTCTCGTTACAGGCGGCACGGGCTTCACAGGCACCGCACTTTGCCGGCGCCTCGCCAGCGACGGACACCAGGTAATTGCGCTCGACAACAAGCCGGGCGTGGCCGACGACGAGCTGCGTGCGCTGGGCGTTCGTATCGAGATCGGATCGGTTACCGATCGGGAGTTGGTGGATCGCCTTACCGCCGGATGCGAGCGCGTCTTTCATCTCGCCGCCGCGTTCCGCCTGGTGAATCTGGGGAAGAACGAGTACCGGCACATCAACGTCGAGGGAACGCGGTACGTGCTCGAGAGCGCGTTGCGCCACGGCGTCAGTCGCTTGGTCAATTGCAGCACGTGCGGTGTGCACGGAAACGTCGAGCATCCGCCAGCCGCCGAGAATGCGCCGATTGCCCCGGCCGACTTCTACCAGCAGACCAAGTGGGAGGGCGAGCTGGTAGCGCAGGAGTTCGCGGACCGTGGACTGTGGGTGTCTACCGTTCGTCCGACGGCCATCTACGGTCCGGGTGATCCAGAGCGCTTTGCGATGATTTACCGCCGGGTGGCGAAGGGCGGGTTCGTGTTCCTCGGCGGTGGCGACACGCTGTATCATCCGGTATACGTCGAGAACCTCGTCGACGGCTTACTGCTGGCGGCCGAGCGCGAGATCGCGCGGGGGCAGGCCTATTTGATCGCCGATGAGCGAGCGCTGCCGATACGTGAGCTGGTCGAGCGAGTGGCGCGGGCGCTGGACGTGGATGTGAGGATGTGGTTTCTGCCATTCGCGCCCTTCTATGCGGTGGCCGCGGCAGTGGAGTTCGTCTACAGGCCGCTTCCCCTCGAGCCGCCCATCTTCCGCCGGCGGCTGGACTGGTTCCGTCAGAACCGTTCCTTCAACATCAGCAAGGCCCGACGCGAGCTCGGCTACAGACCTGCTGTGAATCTGACGACTGGCCTGGCGGCCACCGGCGCCTGGTATCGCGCGCACGGGATAATACAGCCTTCTCCTCGTCGTCGAGTGCATGGCCGACGTGGAACACCAACCGATCCCCAACCTGCACTGCATCATTCGCGGAGGAGCTGAAACGTATCAGGCAGATAGTTCAGCTCTCTGCTGCGATCCGGACGAGCCTCGCCGTGTAGGGGACTTGATCCGCGTCCACCGTTGAAAGGCGACGGCAGGTGCGATCTCGAGTACGGTTAGCCAGCGACGTTTCACGATCCGCCTGATCCGTATTTCAGGCTCCGGATGCTGCCGCGCGTGCGCCGCCGCCGGTGCC
This sequence comes from uncultured Gemmatimonadaceae bacterium, assembly GCA_964636485.1. GTDB lineage: Bacteria > Gemmatimonadota > Gemmatimonadetes > Gemmatimonadales > Gemmatimonadaceae > CAYXRS01. The sequence continues at coordinate 2,292 of CAZWSO010000194.1, read as the reverse complement.
GATGCCAGCCAGCCATTCCGCAACGTTGCCGGGACTCTCGCCGTCCACGTAGATCCGATGCCACAGCTCGACGTTGAGCAGGATCCAGATGCGGAAGTTGTGGTCGCGCCGTCCGGCTAGATGTTCTTCCAGCAGCCTGTGCATGTACGACGGTTCGAAGACGCCCGACTCGACCATGCGCGACTCGGCGAACACGCACCGTAGCGGTTCACGAAGCTCGGTGCGCATCCAGCGTGCGAGGGGGAAGCCGAAGCCCTGCTTGGGGCGCGTGACGATGCCGGGATACAGGTAGCGCGATGCGGTGCGGCGAAGGATGTACTTCAGCCTGCTTCCGTTCAGCTTGAGCCTGGCAGGGATGCGCGCGGCCAGCTCCATCACGTGATGATCGAGAAAGGGCGGTCGAACCTCCAGCCCGTGCGCCATCCCCATCCGGTCGACAATGGTGAGCAGATGGTCCGGAAGCCGCGTCATGCAGTCGGTGTGCAGCATCCTGTCTACCGCATCCTGGACGCACTCCGCATGGTAATGCTCGAGGATCTTTGGAATGGAGTCGGGCTCGGCTAGGCCGGCGCGCACCTGGGGTCGCAGCAGTTCGCGCTTGTCCTCCTCCGTGAAACGAAGGAAGCTCATGCTCAGAGCGTAGCGCTCGCCGCCGGAGCGAAGCGACATCTCGTTCGCCCAGCGGAGCTTCTGCGCCAGGCTCTTGTAGCCGAAGCTGTCGGGCACACGGTCGATGATGGCCCGAAGAACCGTCCGGCGCAGCGCTGCGGGCAGGAGCGCGTACAGATCCACCATACCATTGCCGGCAAACCGGTCGTAGCCAGCGAACAACTCGTCACCGCCGTCGCCGCTCAGCACCACCTTCACGTGCCGGCTGGCGAGGCGTGACACCAGATAGCAGCCGGCCGCGAACGGATCGCTCGGCTCGTCGAGGTGCCAGATCATCTCCGGCAGCAGCCGCACCAGGTGCGCGGATGTAAGCTCCTCGTGATGGTCGGTCTTCCATTGCTCGGCGACCTGCCTGGCGAACGGCAGCTCGCTGAACCCCTGCTCGCGGACACCGATCGCGAACGTCGGCACCGGTTCGGTACTCTGATCGGCGAACATCGCCGTGACCGTGGAGCTGTCTATGCCACCGCTGAGGAACGTTCCCACCCTCACGTCGGCGACGGCGTGTGCCTTCACGGAGTCGCGCAGTACGCGGTCCAGCTCCTCCTCCACGGCACGCTCGTCGTCCGGCAGCTTGTCGAGATACGACAGCGTCCAGTAGCGCTCCAGCTGCTCGCTACCGCGCTCGAACGTGAGGTGGTGCGCCGCCGGAAGCTTGGTGATGCCGGCGAACAGCGACCGATCGTCGGGAACGAATCGCAGCGAGATGAAATGGGCGAGCGCCTGGAGGTCGGGCACAGTGGGAGTGAAGCCCGCCACGAGCAGCGATTTCACCTCGGAGGCGAAAGCGACGCCGCCACCGGGGAGTCGCTGATAGAAGAGCGGCTTCTGCCCCATTCTGTCGCGGGCGAGGAAGAGGCGCTCCCGGGCCGGCTCCCAGATGCCAAAGGCGAACATCCCGCGCAGGCGGCGCACGGAGCACGCACCCTCGTGCTCGAACAGCGCCAGAACGACTTCCGTGTCGGTATGCGTGCGGAAGACGACGCCCTGTCTCGTGAGCTCGGCGCGGAGCTCGCGATAGTTGTAGATCTCGCCGTTGAATACGATGTGAAGGCTGTGCGAGGCATTCGACAGCGGCTGGTGGCCGCCCTCGATGTCGATGATGCTCAGCCGGCGGTGCCCCAGAGCACATACGCCGTCGTCGAGGACGCCGTGATCGTCGGGCCCGCGGTGCCCAATCACGTCCACCATCGCGTTGATCCGCGCGCGATGTTCAGGGTTGGAGCTGAGGATGCCGGCTATACCGCACATGGGGCCGAACGAATGGCAAAGGTTGGGTGGCGACCGCCGGCCGGTGGACTCAATGTAAGCTCCGAATGGTCGTGGCTGAGACCACCCAGGTCCGCTGTGAGCCAGCCGTTTCGCCCGCCTGAGCAAGGACGAAGCAGGCGGGAGAGAGCAAACTCTCGTTGCCCGCAGGGGCTCCCACCAGCTGGAATCACGTGGCGGGACATTCGCACAAGGCACGGGCGGCGCAGGGTGGCGCCGCCCGTGGAAAGGCGATTGGTCAGGGACAACCGTGCCCCTACTTCGTCGCCGTCATGCTTCCCAGTTCCTGAATGATCTGCTTGAGGGGGCTGAACACGAAGCTCGTACCGCTGGAGCTGCCGCCCCACAGGATCC
>CAZWSO010000193.1:0-4769 GCA_964636485.1 uncultured Gemmatimonadaceae bacterium | reverse complement strand
TTCGCGCTTCGGAACGTGGAGCACCGACTTCCGATCCGGCTCCCGGCGTCGGCGGGGCCTACTCCCGGCCCGCCGGTGCCGGCTGCGCGAACACGGGTGCCGCTTGCGGAATAGCCGCGCCGTCGTGACGCGGGTCTGAGGCGCCGAACTTCACACCCTCCGGTGTGCTCATCACCGCCTGCCCGTAACCAAAGGTCGAGGTACGCCGGCCCACGGTACGCACGTCATGTCCGAGGCGCTCGAGCTCGACACGGACTGTTTCCGGGACGAGCGATTCGATCTGTACGTCGCACCCCTGGAACGTGCCCTTGGTGAAACGACCAGCCTCGAGGGCCTGCTGAATGGTCAGTCCATGGTCAACGATGTTCGACACGAACTGCGCGTGCGCCTGTGCCTGGTTCCACCCGCCCATGATGCCGAAGCCAATGCGCACGCCGTCCTTTTCCATGAAGCCGGGGATTATGGTGTGCAGGGGCCGCTTGCGCGGCGCGAGCGTGTTCGCCCTGCCCGGCTCGAGCGTGAACAGCGCACCGCGGTTTTGCAGCATGAAACCCACGGACGAAGGGACGATGCCCGATCCAAAGCCGGCGTAGTTGCTCTGGATTAGCGACACGATGTTTCCGGCGGCGTCCACCACGGTGAGATAGATCGTCTCGCTCCTGCCCAGCCCCGCAAGCTCCGGGTAACGCGATGGCTCCACCTCGCACCGCGCGCGGTTCTCGTTGATGAGCCTCGCGCGATCGGCGGCGTGCGTCCTGTCGAGCATGGAGCGCACCGGTACTCGCGCCAGGCGCATGTCCGCCGTGTACTCGAGCATGTCGATGTATGACAGCTTCTTCGCCTCTATCATCACGTGCAGGCCCCGTGGCGAATGGAAGCCCCAGTCACCGAGCGGGTGAAGCTCCATGAGGTTCAGCATCATGAGCGTAGCGATGCCCTGCGTGTTCGGCGGGATCTGGCTCACCGTCCAACCGCGATAGCTGGTCTGGATCGGCTCCACCCATTCCGCCTCGAACTCGGCGAGGTCGGCGAGCGTCATCGTGCCTCCAAGCTCGCTCGAGATGGCGACGATTGCTTCCGCCACCGGACCGCGGTAGAAGCCATCGCGCCGCTCCCGGGCGATGCGCTGGAGCGTGCGCGCCAGATCGGGATTGCGGAAGATCTCGCCGGTGCGCGGCGAGCGCCCGTCGATGAGAAAGGTCGACCGTGAGTTCGGGTGCGCGCCGAGCATCTCCACCGAACGCGTCCACAGCCCGGCGGTGATCTCGCTTACGGGAAAGCCGTTCTCCGCATACCAGATCGCCGGCTGGAGCAGGTCGCCGAATGGCAGTCGGCCGAACCGGCGGTGCATGGCGTCCCATCCGCCGACAGCGCCGGGGACTGTTACGGTGTGAATCCCGCGGTACGGCAGGGTGTCGATCCCCTGCGCGCGAAGGTGCTCGACCGTCAGGGCCTGCGGCGCCCAACCGCTGGCGTTGAGCCCATACAACCGGCCGCTTTTTGCCTCGAAAATGAGAGCGAAGAGGTCGCCGCCAATGCCGTTCCCCGTCGGCTCCATCAGACCGATGGCCGCGTTGGCCGCGATCGCCGCATCGACCGCATTGCCCCCGCGCTCCAGCACCTGCACTCCCGCCGACGCTGCCAGCGGTTGACTGGAGGCGACGATGCCAAAGCGCGTCGAGACCATGGACCTGCCCGGGATGGGATTCCGGGGGCCTACGGTGTCCGTCTGCGCTTCTGGACTCTCGAAGGGGAAGAACACGAGCGCGAGGAGGAGGCTGGAAAACAGCAGGTAGCGCATGATAGGCAACCAAAGGTACGCCGGGCACGGTGCCGTTGGGCGAGCCCGGCAGCCGGCGGTCTGGCCACGGCCCATCGGCTACGTAACGCTCGGAAACGCCGCTCCGCTACCCCCGGTCGCCGCCTTTCATGGTCCCAAGCCCATCGCCGGGGGGTCCGAGCCGAGCCTTTTTGCGAGGCGGCGCCGCCTATACTAGCGGGTGGCGCCAAGGCCGTTATCATCTCGCCAGCGGCAGATCTGCCGCTGGCACTCGATCACCTCCGACCGGTAGTGACGAGACGCCGTTCACGGCCGTACTGCTCGAACGATTGCAGTGCGGCGATAACACGGAGGGAGCCATGAAGTCACGTGCAGCACGTACCATCAAACCCGTTCTCGCGGCGGCGGCAGTGGCTGCACTGCTGGCCGGCTGCTCCGCGCGTACGGGTGACGATACTCAGCAGAGTGACGCCGGCACCGCCGCGGTGCCGCTGTACGATAATCTTGGCAACCTGCACTACGCCGTCACGACGAGCTCGCCTGAGTCGCAGAGCTACTTCGACCAGGGGCTGCGGTTGACGTATGCGTTCAACCACTCCGAGGCCATAAGGGCGTTCCGCGAGGCCGCGCGGCTGGACTCCTCATGCGCGATGTGCTACTGGGGTGAAGCGCTGGCCTATGGTCCGAACATCAACCTGCCCATGGACTCTTCGAGCGCGGTCGCGGCGCACGAGGCAATAACGAAGGCGTCGGCGAATGCGGCTGGCGCCACGCCAAAGGAGCAGGCGCTCATCGCCGCGCTGGCGCGCCGCTACAGCTCTGCACCGGCCGGGGAGCGCGCCCAGCTGGACTCCGCCTACGCCACGGCGATGCGCGAGGTGGCGGATCAGTACCCGGACGACGTGGATGTGCAGACGCTCTACGCCGACGCGCTCATGAACCTGAGCCCATGGACTTACTGGGAGGGTGAGCGGCCGAGACCAGGGACAGAGGAAATTCTCACGCGCCTGGAGCGCGCCGTCGAACGAGAGCCGAATCATCCCGGCGCCTGCCACCTGTACATCCATGCGGTGGAAGCGGCCTATCCGGAACGCGCCGTCCCCTGTGCCGAGCGGCTGGCATCGCTGATGCCTGGGGCGGGGCATCTCGTTCACATGCCGGCGCACATCTACATTCGCGTGGGACGCTGGGCAGACGCGATCGCGGCCAACGAGCACGCGGTGCACACGGACGAGAGCTACATCGCGGACGCGCGGCCGCAGAGCGTGTACCCGATGATGTACTACCCGCACAATATTCACTTCCTCGCGTTCGCCGCGACCATGGCCGGCCGCAGCGCGATGGCGATCGAGAATGCCCGGCAGCTTCCCTCCAAGATCCCTGCCGAGGTAGCGGAGGGGATTCCCGAGGCGCAGCTGATTCTCGCTTATCCGTATCTCACGTACGTCACCTTCGGCCGCTGGGATGATGTACTGGCCGAGCCGATGCCGGCCGCCAACCTGCGGCTCACGACCGGCCTGGCACACTATGCGCGCGGTGTCGCATTCGCGGCAAAGGGCGACGAGGCGGCCGCACGTCACTCGCTGGACAGCGTGCAGGCGCTCAGTCGTGACAGCGATGAGCCCATCGGCAGCACCGTGCTGGAAGTGGCGGACCACGCGCTTCAGGGAGAGATCGACGCGCGGGCGGAGCGCTACGACGGAGCGATCGCCCACTTCCGCGCGGCGGCGCGGGTGGAGGACGGAATCCAGTACATGGAGCCGCCGCTCTGGTACTATCCGATCCGTCATTCCCTCGGCGCGGTGCTGCTGCAGGCCCGCCGCTTTGCGGAAGCGGAGCGTGTCTATCGTGAAGACCTCGCGCGCTTCCCGGAAAACGGCTGGTCGCTGACGGGTCTTGCGGAAAGCCTCCGGCGGCAGGGCAAGAACGCGGAGGCTGCCGAGGTCGAGCAGCGGTTGCGGCAGGCCTGGAGCACCGCGGACATGCAGCTCACGGCATCGCGGAAGTAGACGGAGCGCTCTGGCGGCGATAGAGTCACGAGCGCCGAGAGGCGTTGGCTAACCAGCCACGCTTCTCGGCGCTCGTCTCGTTTTCTGCCCCGCTGAATTCCCACGAACCCGGAGCTCGAACCCCGATCCTTCCGGCCCACTTCCTGCGCCCGCCGACAGAGGGATCGGACGGGAGAGGGCGATGAGTTGGCGGAACAGCAGTGTGGCGAGCGATGTGCTGAAGGGTGCGGTGGCTGGGCTGGCGGCCACGTGGGTAATGGATCGAGTAACAACGGCGGTGTACGATCGCCAGGATCCACGTGCGCGGCGGCGCGAAGAACGTGCACGCGGTGGGAAGACGGCATACACCATCGCCGCGGAGAAGGCGGCGCGCGCTGTCGGCCTCAAGGCGTCGAGGCGACAGCTGCGTACCGCTGGCCGCGTGATTCACTGGTGGCTGGGCGCGGAAGCGGGAATCTCGTATGCCGTGGCACGGCGTCGGATGCCTTCGGCCGGCCGGCTCAAAGGTCTGGGTTTCGGATCGGGTTTCTGGCTGGTGGTGGATGAGATCGCCAATCCGCTGCTCGGTCTCACCAAGGGGCCACGCGCCTTTCCGTGGCAGGCGCATGCGCGTGGCCTGGCGGGCCACCTGGCGTTCGGCGTGACTGCTCACATTACGCTGAGCGTGCTCGATCGCGTCGGCTGACCGCTGGCTTTTCCGGAGTCAGGGAGGCATGATCGGCTAGAGCACGGCGGTCGCCGCCGCGCTCCACTCCGGAGGGCCGTCTAATGACGATCGTTCGCGACAACTACGCCTCCGGCCAGGGCGCTGCACCCGGGGCAGCAGCGCTGGCCCGCCGCATTCGCAGCGGCGATCTGACAGCGTCTGCGGTAGTGGAGGAGCATGTCCGTCGCATCGAGGAGTGGCAGCCGCGGCTGAACGCCGTAGTGGTTCCGATGTTCGATGCGGCACGGGCGGCGGCCCGCGACGCGGACGAGCG
>CAZWSO010000192.1:0-4808 GCA_964636485.1 uncultured Gemmatimonadaceae bacterium | reverse complement strand
TCGAGGTTCCGGTACTGGTTGCCCTCGTCTACGTGGCATTGTGGGCGCGCCGGCGATGGTGGCCGGAAGACGCGGGAACTCGACGTCGGGAGTTCGCGGTTCGCGATCCGGCGTTGTTCGATTCCCACTAATAGACCAAACGACGAACTCCGATCCCAATGCGCTACGCGATCATCTCGGACGTTCACGCCAACCTTCCCGCCCTCCGCGCGACGATCGAGGACATCGCCCGGCGACAGGTGGATGCTACGTACCATCTGGGTGATCTGGTCGGCTACGCTCCCTGGCCGAATGAGACGGTTGCGCTCATCCGTGCCTTTCACATTGCGGGTGTGTCGGGGAATTATGACTCGACGGTGGCAACCGGATACAAGCACTGCGGCTGCCGCTACGAGGATCCTCGGCAGGAGGAGCTGTCGCACGTCAGCTACGCGTGGACGCGGAAGCACGTGTCGGCCAGCACGCGGGAATACCTGGCGCAGCTTCCGTTCCGCATCGATCTGCGGCCCATGGGCGGGCACGTCGCCGGGCCTGCGGTCATCCTGATCCACGGCGCGCCTACTCTGAACACCCTGTACTGGACCGAGGACCGATCAGACGAATTCTGTACCCGGATGGCGGAGCGCGCCGGCGCTGGGATGGGGGACATCATCGTCTTCGGCCACACGCACCTTCCGTGGGAACGCACGGTGAACGGAGTGCGCTTTGTCAACGCCGGATCGGTGGGGCGGCCAAAGGATGGGGACTGGCGCGCAGGCTATCTGCTGCTCGACATTGCCGAGCACGGCGCAGAAACGGAGTTCGTGCGCGTGGAGTACGATCTCGACGAGTCGGTGCGTGGCATCGGGGCAAGCACGCTCCCTGATGACTTCGCCGAGTACCTGAGAAGCGGCGGCAAGCCGGAGGTGACTACCTCAACCTGAGGGTTGTCGTGCCCCGAGGCGGGAACCATTCTCGCTCATCGTCGGCATCCGCGTCGGTACCTGCGGTTACCCCCCTGGCGGGAACGGCACTTTGGACGGTCCAGAAAGGTGGAGGATTGACCTAGAGCGCGGGGGCGGAAATTTCTGCACCCGGGCCATGCTGCTGGCGGTGCTGTGCTGTCTTACAGGCGCGCCCCCTGTTGCCGGGGCGCAGCAGATGGCGCCCCGCTACGTGCTTCTCGAATCCAACAGCAGGATCTGGTTCGAGGCCCGGGCCACGCTCGGGTCGTTCCAGGGTGTGGCCGGTGAGGTGCACGGCTGGGCGCGTTTCACCGATCGGGACCGCCTGGAGGGTGCGTCGGCCGAGGTGCGCATAGGGGTCGCGAGTTTCCGTACCGGCAACGGCACCCGCGACCGACATCTACGCGAGACGATGGAGGTGGACTCCTTCCCCCACATTGTTTGGCGCCTGATGCGCGCACGCGCCGTTTCCGCGGAAGATGACGGGCGCGCAGCGGTCGAGTTGAGCGGGACACTCACTATCAAGGGGACGACGCGCGAAGTGGTCATCCCCACGGAGCTCGTCTTCCTGGACGATACGGTGCGCGCCTCCGGCAGCCTGCCCATTCGGTTGACGGACTACGGCATTCCGCCTCCGCGCCGGGTGATCGGCATCGTCCGGATGTCGAATGATCTGGTGCTGCGCTTCGATGCCGCCTTCGTAGGCGAGAATGCGGTCCCGGCTCCGCGGTCGTCGGTTTGGAGCTTGCCGTCCGCCATGGCCGAGCCACACATTTCCGGCGGCCCCTGACCCCGACCCGCCACCATGCTCTTCGAGCCGCTCTCCTCGCAAACGCGCGAGTACATGCAGTCGCCGCGGCTGTTCATCAACCGCGAGCTGAGCTGGGTCGAGTTCAATGCGCGCGTCCTCCACGAGGCGCTGGACGATCGCAACCGGCTGCTCGAGCGACTGAAGTTTCTGGCTATCTTCAGCAGCAACCTGGACGAGTTCTACATGGTTCGAGTCGCGGGCCTGCGGCGGCAGCTCGCGGCCGGAGTCACTGCGCCCACGCCGGACGGACTGACTCCGCAGGAGGCGCTCGCCGCCATCGACGCTCGCGTGGGCGAGTTGCTCGCCATGCAGCGGCGTTGTCTCGAGGGGGAGCTGTTTCCCCAGCTCGCAGAGCGAGGGGTGCGTCTGGTGGGGATGGGGGATCTCTCCGCCTCCGAGTGGGCCTCCGTGGATGCCTTCTACGAGTCGCAGGTTTTCCCCGTGCTCACGCCCCTGGCGGTGGATCCGGGGCACCCGTTTCCGTACATCTCGAATCTGTCTCTCTCAGTCGCCGTCGAGATTCGCGATGCCGAGACGGGCGGCGAGCACTTCGCGCGTGTCAAGGTGCCGAAGAGCCTCACACGCTGGGTTCCGATCGGACGTCCCTACCACTACGTCCCACTCGAGCAGGTGATCGGCGCCAACCTCGGGTCGCTGTTTCCCGGCATGGAAGTGCGGAGCTGGTGTCTCTTCCGCATAACCCGAAACTCGGACTTCGACATCAGCTCCGACGAAGAACCGGATGACCTGCTGGAGATGATTCAGGAGCAGGTGTTCCTGCGGCGTTTTGGCGAGGTGGTGCGGCTGGAGGTGGAGGCCGGCATGCCTGAGGCTACGCGGGCGCTCCTCCTGGCCGAGCTGCGCGACGACCGCATTCCCTCGGCTGCGGCGCTGAAGGCGAACGAGGTTCACGAGACCGGTCCACTGCTCGATCTCTCCGACCTTATGGAGCTGGCGCAGCTCGATATCCCCGAGCTGCGCGATCCGCCCTTCGCTGCCGTGACGCCTCCGGCCTTTCGCGATACGGAGCGGTCGGTGTTCACGGTTATTCGCGAGCGCGACATCCTTGTGCATCACCCCTTCGAGTCGTTCGGCGCCAGCGTGGAGCACTTTCTCGAGAGTGCCGCCCGCGATGAGGACGTGCTGGCCATCAAACTGACGCTTTACCGGACCTCCGGCGACACACCCGCGGTGCGGGCGCTCACAGAAGCCGCGGAGCTCGGCAAGCAGGTGGTCGCGCTGGTGGAGCTGAAGGCCCGGTTCGACGAGGCGAACAACATCACTTGGGCGCGTACGCTGGAGAGCGCCGGCGTGCATGTGGTGTACGGCCTGGTGAACCTGAAGACGCACGTCAAGACGGCGCTGGTGGTCCGTCGGGAGCCCGACGGGATCCGGCGCTACGTGCATATCGGAACCGGCAACTACAACTCTCGCACGGCCCGTCTCTACACCGATCTGGGTTTGTTCACGGCCAATCCGTCGATCGGCGCCGACGTGAGCGATCTGTTCAACGTTCTCACCGGCTTCTCTCGACAGCGGCTGTACCGCAAGCTGCTGGTCGCTCCGGGCAACATGCGGGAGCGTTTCATAGAGTTGATCGACCGCGAGGCACGCCACGCGAGCGAGGGGCGCGGCGGCCGGATCATCGCCAAGATGAACGCGCTGGTGGACGCCGACACCATCCGTGCCCTGTACCGGGCGTCACAGGCCGGTGTGGAAATCGACCTGATCATTCGCGGAATTTGCGGACTGCGGCCGGCAATCGATGATCTGAGCGAGCGCATTCGCGTGATCAGCGTAGTCGGACGCTTCCTCGAGCACTCCCGGATCTTCCACTTCGGCAACGGCGGCGATCCCGAGTACTACATTGGCTCCGCCGACTGGATGCCGCGCAACTTTGACCGGCGCGTGGAGGCGGTCGTTCCGGTTGAGGACACGGTGCTGCACGCGGGTCTCGGCTCGCTGCTCGAGATGTACCTGCGCGATAACCGTCTGGCCTGGGAGCTGGCGCCCGACGGGAGCTACACGCAGCGGCGCGCGGCCCCTGGTGATCCGGTGCGCGAGTCGCATGTGGTGGCGCTGCTCGATGCGTGGGGTGGCGTGGAAACGGAACCAGAGCCTGCCGGAGAGGCCGACGAGCTGCCGCCGGGGGGCTTCGCGGCGAGCGCCCAGCGTCCCTAGCCTGACCTGCGGTATCTACGCTTCGGCGGCCCGCGAGGTGGTTGATGGAATAGATGTGATGCGGCCGCCCGGCGCCACGATCTCCACGGGGACGCCGAGCAATCGGGCGAGTAGTCGAGCTTTGCGCTCCGCGCCCCACAGCTCCAGCCGCAGCGGATCGTGCGCGTCGCGTGGTACCGGAGTGATCCGTAACGCCCGGCCCAACCAGCGCACGCGCAGCCGCTCCACCGCGCCACCATGTCCGCGGTCGAAGCCGTCGGCCACCCGCAGCAGCGCGGCAAGGCGCACGACGCGCGCGCGCAGTCGGCGCTCCAGTTCGACGAAGCCCCGGTGCTTCTTCCTTGGTGCCGCGCCGGTATGGTAACGCGCCACATTGGCGATCACCAGCTTCTCCTCTGGCGACATCCCCAGCAGCTCGGCGTGCATGATCAGGTAGAATGAGTGCTTGTGGTGCCGGTCGTAGCTGATGTGGTAACCGATGTCGTGCAGAAGTGCCGCGTCCGCCAGCGTGTGGCGGTCTTCGGGCGGACAGCCGATGCGGTGCCACAGCGCGTCGAACAGGTGGAGGGCAAGCCGCCGGACCTGGAGCGTGTGGGTCTCCTCGTAATGGCAGCGCTCGGCCAGCCGCTGCACCGACCGCTGACGCGCGTCGCCGGGAGGTGCCACCGCCATGGGCACGCGCGCGATCTCGAGCAGGAGTCCCTCCCGAATGCCATAGGCGGAGCATACCAGCTCCTGGACTTCCAGCCGCGCCATGATCTCAGCAACCGTCGCCAGTCCGGCCACGATGATGTCGGCCCGCGCGGGGGTGAGCCCTGCGACCTTCTGGCGCTCGGCGAGAGTGGTGTCGAGCAGGCTGTCGAGAATGTGCT
>CAZWSO010000191.1:0-4856 GCA_964636485.1 uncultured Gemmatimonadaceae bacterium | reverse complement strand
TTCCTCGGCGGCCGCCTGAACTCTTGCGCTGGTGCGCACGCGAAGCGCGTGGGTAGCGGCGGCGAGTACGGCGTCCACGCGGTTGATCGCAGGCACCAGATGCCCGTTGGAGATCGAGTCGGCCACCGCCGTGCGCCCTGCTCGCATCGCACTGTGGATTGACGCCGCATGAGTCTCCACCTCCGAAACGGAGCGCTCGATGTCCTGGCCCGCCACTATCAACCCGAATCGTTGAAGCGAATCAGAGAGCGCCGAGAGCTTCTCGACATGCTCCTGCATGGCCCCGAGTGTTCCCGCATCCGGCGCGAAGAGCATGCGCATCTCCGTTTGCCGCATCTCGTCGGTGACGGCGCGCATCCGCCCGAGCATCAGTGATGCCGCGAACTCCTGATCTCGCACCTGAACCGTCGTGTCGTGAAGACGATCCAGCGAACGGAGCGCGAACAGGAGCGGCACCAGCATCGCCGCCACCAACGCCAGCAGTCCGACGGCGAGTTTGGTTCTGATCGTCACGTGCTGATGTCTCCCAGGCTCACTTCACGGCGGGAGCGGTCGGCGCAGGGGTGTGCGCCGGCCACGTACCGCATAAGTTAACCGCGTCAACCGCCGTCGCGGCGTGGTCGTTCCATAGGCGGCACCGGAATTGGTGAGACTCCCACCTCTACAGTGTGCAACCGGCGCGCCGCTTTGCGCCAGCGTTCGGCCTGTTGACACCCTGGACAGGCCTGAATAGCTTCGCCCGCCCCCCGTAAAACCCTGCGACTCAATGACATTGCCGTTTGTCCGAATAGAAGAGCTGGCCGATCATGCTGGCATGGGGGTCACGATTCGCGGCTGGGTCACGCACCTCAGGTCCAGCGGGAAGGTTGCATTTGTGGTCCTTCGCGACGGGACTGGCACCCTCCAGGGAGTAATCGTCCGTACCGCCGTCGCCCCCGAGGAGTGGGAGCGCTTTGGTGAGTTGACGATCGAAACGTCCATTGCGCTCAGTGGCGAGGTTCGGGAGGACGCACGGGCCCCCGGCGGCTACGAGTTGGCGGTTTCGGGGCTGGAGATCATCGGCCACAGTCCGCTGGACTATCCCATCCAGCCCAAGGAGCACGGCGTCGACTTCCTGCTCGACAACCGGCATCTCTGGCTACGGAGCCGCCGGCAGGTCGCTATCGCGCGAATCAGGCACGAGTTGGAGCAGGCCATACACGACTTCTTCTACACGCGCGGCTTCCTCCGCGTTGATACTCCAATCCTCACCGCCGCCATCGGTGAGCGGTCGGGGCTGTTCTCCACCGAGTATTTCGACGAGGGCACCGCCTTTCTCGCGCAAACGGGGCAGCTTTACGGCGAAGCTGCCGCCGCGGCCTTTGGCCGCATCTACACCTTCGGGCCGACCTTCCGCGCCGAGAAATCGAAGACGCGACGCCACTTGTCCGAATTCTGGATGATCGAACCGGAGGTCGCGTGGAACGACTCGCAGGACAACATGCGCCTTCAGGAGGAGTTCGTTTCGTACCTGGTCATTCGCTGCCTCGAGCGGCGCGGCGACGAGCTCGCGGAGCTGGAGCGCGAAACCTCGAGGTTGGAGAAGATCGTACCCCCATTCCCCCGACTCGAGTACTCGGACGCGATCACTCTCATTCAGTCGAAGGGCAGCAAGACGCAATGGGGAGAGGACCTCGGCGCGGAGGATGAAACGCTGATCGTCGAGAACGCCGACAAACCCGTGTTCGTGATGAATTACCCGAAAGAGGCCAAGGCGTTCTACATGAAGGAGAACCCGGCTGACCCACGCACCGTGCTGTGCGACGATCTCCTCGCGCCGGAAGGCTATGGCGAGATCATCGGCGGCAGCCAGCGCGAGGATGATCATGACAGGCTCGTGGTGAGGATCCGCGAGGAGGGCCTTCCGATAGACGCCTACGACTGGTACCTCGATCTTCGCCGCTATGGGACCTTCGTGCACTCCGGCTTTGGCCTTGGCCTCGAGCGTACCGTTGCGTGGATCTGCGGAATCCCGCACCTCCGGGAGACGATCGCCTTTCCGCGGATGATGAATCGGCTGCGACCCTAGAGGCCGGCGTTCAGGTACCGAACCGCGTCCTCATTCGGACTTCTTTACTTCCTCCCACAGTTTATCCAGCTCCTCGAGCCCCGCGTCCCCCATCTGCAGTCCCCGTTCACCGGCAAGCCGCTCCATGGCCTGGAAGCGGCGTACGAACTTGTCATTGGCGCGGTCGAGGGCAAGTGCGGCGTGTACTCCAGAGCGACGGCAGAGATTGACGCAGGCAAACAGGAGATCACCGAGCTCGGCCTCCACCCGGTCCTGACGCTCGGCCGGGGACAGCGGTTCGTTCGCCGCCGCGGCCTCGCCCTGCAGCAGTGCACGCGCCTCTGCGAGTTCCTCCTCTACCTTGCGCGCCGGACCTTCGGTGTCCTCCCAGTCGAACCCCACACCGGCGGCGCGATCCTGGAGCCGATGGGCGCGGTGAAGGGAAGGAAGCCCAGTGGGAAGACCATCCTCGATTGAGCCACGCGAACGTGCCTTCAATCGCTCCCATGGTTCCCGGTCGCCGCCGCCGTAGAGATGTGGGTGCCGGCGTTTCATCTTGGCGATCAGCGAAGCCGCCACAGCGGCGGCGTCGAACGCGCCGCGCTCCTCGGCGATCACCGAGTGGAACAGCACCTGGAGGAGCACATCACCGAGCTCCTCCAGCACTTCGTTGTCGTTTCCGCGCCGCAGCGCATCATCCAGCTCGTGCGATTCCTCGAGCAGATAGGGGCGCAGCGAGTCGTGCGTCTGTACGTGGTCCCACTCGCAGCGGGCGCGCAGTTCACGCATCAACGCGAGTGCATCTTCAAGTGTCGGCTTCGCTTGCATCGTTCCTCCGGGGCCGGTATACTACCCGCGCACGTGAAGAGGCGTCAATGCAATCGCAAATGACACGCGCCTGGGTCGAAGTCGACCTTGGCGCGTTGCGTCGCAACGGAGCGTCGGTTGCGGCGCTCACCAGGGCCCCCATGCTGGCGATGGTCAAGGCCGATGCGTACGGCCTTGGCGTGCTGCCCGTCATCCGCGCGCTCGAGCCACTCGAGCCCTGGGGATACGGCGTTGCAACGGTCGAGGAAGGTGCGGAGCTTCGCGCTTCCGGGGTCGCACGTCCCATCGTCGTGTTCACGCCGCTCCTTCCGGCGCAGCTTCCCGGTGCGCGCGCCGAGCACCTCACGCCGGTGATGGGAAGCGCGGGGGAAATCGAAGGCTGGCGTGACTCGGGCGGTGGTGCGTGGCACCTGGCAGTGGACACCGGAATGAGCAGGGTGGGGGTTCGCTGGAAGGACGTTCAGCGTCTCTCGCCGGTGCTCCGTGAGAATCCCCCGCAAGGGGTCTTCACGCATTTTCACTCCGCTGATGTGGACGAGGACTCCGCCGCTGTGCAAGAGCATCGTTTCGAGGAAGCGCTCGCGCACGTGCCGGGAACGACGATTCGACATCTCGAGAATTCGTGCGCCATTGTCCGGCGCGGGCGCTCGCGCTGGGATCTGGTCCGACCCGGGATCGTCCTGTACGGCGCTGGCGCCGGCACGACGCTGACTCCCGAACCCGTGGTGCACCTCCGTGCCCGCGTAGTGTCGCTTCGATCGGTGGAGGCCGGGGATACGGTGAGCTACGGTGCCACCTGGCGTGCCGAGGAAGAGAGGCGCATTGCCACGCTTTCGATCGGCTACGCGGATGGTTATCCCCGGTCCCTGGGTAATGCCGGTCAGGCGCTTATTCACGGTCGCCGCGTGCCGGTAGTCGGTGTCGTCACCATGGACATGACTATGGTAGACGTCTCCGGCGTGGAGTGCCAGATCGGCGACACCGCAACGCTCATTGGAAGTGATGGCAGCGACCTGCTGACCGTGGATGCAGTGGCTGCGCGGGGGAGCCTCTCCCCGTACGAGCTGCTCACCCGCTTGCGCTCGCGCATCTATCGCGCGTACGTGGGCCGATAGGTGGCGCGCCTTGCGGCGATCCTCGTGCTCGACGGTGTCGGAATCGGCGCGGCGTCTGATGCCGCCGCCTACGGGGATACGGGGAGCGACACGCTGGGCAACTTGGCGGAGGCCGTTGGGGGACTCGATCTTCCGAATCTCGAGCGGGCGGGCCTTGGGTGCATTCGTCCGCTGCGTGGCCTCCGGGCGGTTGAGCGCCCGTTGGCGGCCTGGGGGCTAATGCGGCCCGCCTCGCCCGGAAAGGATAGCACTACGGGTCACTGGGAGTTGGCCGGGGTGCAACTCGACCGACCTTTCCCAACCTACCCGCGAGGGTTTCCGCCGGAGCTGGTGGACGCTTTCGCCCACCGTACCCGTCGGCCGGTGATCGGCAATGTGGTGGGAAGCGGCACGGACGTAATCGCTCGCTTCGGCGCGGAGCAGCAGCGAATCGGCGCCTGGATCGTGTACACTTCCGCCGATTCCGTTTTTCAGATTGCTGCTCACGAAGACACCATTCCGGTCGACGAGCTGTATCGGGGTTGCGAGATCGCCCGCGAGCTCCTCGTACCGCCTCACGGCGTCTCACGGGTTATTGCTCGACCATTCACCGGCCTGCCCGGAGGCTATGTGCGGACGGCGGGGCGGCGCGACTTTGCTGTGGCGCCGCCCACAACCACCTTGCTGGACGCGGCCAGAGGCGCCGGACTGGACGTGAGGGGGATAGGAAAGGTGGATGATCTCTTTGCCGGGCGGGCGATCCGCGGGGAGCATACCCGCGACAACGCGGACGGATTGCGGGCCATCCATCAGAACCTCGCGACGATGGATGGTGGGCTCCTCTTCGCCAACCTTGTAGATTTCGACACCCTCTGGGGGCACCGGAA
>CAZWSO010000190.1:0-4900 GCA_964636485.1 uncultured Gemmatimonadaceae bacterium | reverse complement strand
AACCGCAGCCGACGCAGCAGCCGCTGGAAGCGCACCTCTGTACGCAGCGGGGCGAAGATCGGGTCCACCTGGAGGAAGATACGAGCGCCGCGGTCCGCCTCATGGCGCTCGAGCCAGTGGAGCGCTTCGTTTCGCTCACCCAGCCCAATGTGTATGGCGGCGAACTCCGTCGGCGCGATGTACTCGCCCTGCTCGCGTCTCTCACGCAGCTCGGCGAGAACCTGTCGCGCTTCCGCCTCCTGTCCGGCGACGGCATGGGCATAGCCCAACAGGGCGGGGCGAAAGAACCCGAGATAATCCGTGCCCGTGTACTGCAGCTCACGCATTGCTTCCGCATGCCGGCCCAACTCCAGATAGGCTCTGCTCAGTCCCCAGCGAGCCATGAAGAAATTCGAATCCAGCTCGAGCGCCTTGCGATATTGCAGGATCGCTTCCTCGTAACGCCCGAGCAAGAACAGTGAAGTGCCGAGGTGGGTGTTGGCAGTCACGGAGAGTGGATCAAGCTGCTGCGCACGTCGACTTGCGACGAGAGACTGGTCCGGTCGCCCCACGGCGCTCAGGTACGCGCCGTACCATTGCTGCCCCCACAGATAGCCCGGGTCCAGCGCCACCGCCCGCTGCAGATGGCGCTCAGCTGCTGCCCAGTCGCGGTCGTACCACATCCGGATCCAGCCCATGGCTGTATGCGCCTCGGCCAGCGTGCTGTCCATCGCGAGCGCCGTCGTCACCAGTTCCCTCGCGCGCAGGAACCGCTCGGCTGGCGCGCCGTCGCGGGGTGCGATGTAGGTATCGGCGAGACCGACGTAGGCGCGCGCGAAGCGTGGATCGATCGCAATGGCCTGCTGGAAGTACTCGGCGGCTCGCGCGAGCGCGTCCTCGGTCCGCTTGCTGGCGAAAAAGCGTCCTCTCAGGAACAGCTCGTACGCCTCGACACTCGGGGTGTGTCGCTGGACACCGGCCCCTGCTTCACCGTCAACAAGATGGATGCGCAAGGTGTCCGCAACGGCACGGCTGATCTCCTCCTGCACGGCGAAGACATCGCTCATCCGGCGTTCATAGGTCTCGGCCCAGACGTGGAAGCCGTCCTCCACGTTGATCAGCTGCACGGTGATACGCAGCCGGCTGCCCGCTTTGCGCACGCTGCCCTCGAGCACGTGAACCACGCCGAGTCGGGCTCCCACCTCACGCACATCGGTCTGCGTGCCCTTGAACTGAAAACTGGAGGTACGCGCGGGCACCTTCAGGCCCGGCACCCTGGAGAGGTGGGTGATCAGCTCCTCCGTGATCCCGTCGCTGAAGAACTCCTGATCCTGCTCCGGGCTCAGGTCGATGAAGGGCAGCACGGCGATAGAGCCCTGCTCCAGTGGCCGACTCGGCGCGCTCTCTGAGAGGGCGAGGTGAGCGCCCGCGTCATCCGCAGAATCGGTCCTGGTCACACCCCGCACGGCCGTCCCCGCTGCCAGGTATCCGCCGATTGCGAAGATCGCGGCGAGCACCAACGCGAGTCCGGGCAATCGCAAATGCCGGGGGAATGCCGGGCTTCTGTCCGTTACTCCGTGGCCTGGCTCGGCATCGTCGCGTGCCGGCTCACCCTCCTCGCCTCCCATCACCGTCGAACCCGAGCGCACCGCAGCAGTCACCGCCCCGTGCGGCGGCGGGTCAGCCGGTACGCGGAGACGCGCCGCGAGCGCGGCCACCGCGGGGTCGGGTTCGAGACCCCACTCGTCCGACTGCGAGCGCAGCGCAGCGACCACATCGGCCCCGGATGCGAAGCGATCCTCCGGGCTCCGCTGTAGCAGACGGCTCACGGTCGCCGCCAAAACGCGCGGAACGTCGGCGCGAATCGCGGTCACGGGAGGCGGCGAATACACGAAGCGCTTGGCGATCACCGCGGGTGTGCTGGGCGCCGCGAAGGCGACTTCACCGGTGAGCATCTCGTAGAGCACGCAGCCCAGGGCGAACAGGTCACTGCGGCCATCGAGCGAGTCACCCGCGGCTTGCTCCGGGCTCAGGTACGCCGGTGTCCCGACCATCACGCCGAACTGCGTGACGGTCGCGTGGTCGACGGCCGCAGCAAAGATTGCCTTGCCGATGCCGAAGTCCGCTACGACGGCGTGCCCCTCGTGCAGCAGGATGTTCTCGGGCTTGATATCGCGATGCACGATGTCGTGCCGGTGGGCATAGTCGAGGGCGTCGGCGACCTCGGTGGCGATGCGGACGACCTCCTCTATTGGGAGGGGAGGACCGGCGGCCAGACGTTCGCGAAGCGTTTGTCCCTCCATCAACGGCATCACGAAGTAGAGGACACCTTCTGCCTCCCCGGAGTCGTAGAGCGGGAGGATGTGCGGATGGCTCATCCCGGCGGCGAGCCGGATCTCTCGGAGGAAGCGCTCGCGGCCCAGCGATTCGGCGAGGTCGGGGCGCAGAACCTTGATGGCGACGTCGCGCCCGTGCTTGCGATCGTGCGCAAGATAGACGGTGGCCATCCCGCCGCTGCCGAGTTCACGGTCGAGGCGGTATCGGTCGGCGAGGGCGGCGGCGAGATAGTTCAGATCAGCCACGCGACTAACATGCGGTCGTGGTGTGGGAATGCCAAGCGAAGAGCGCGAGATTCGTCCGGCTAGAAAGTATGACTGGGCCGGCCTTCGATCTTGGCGTGGATTAGTTCCTCACGCCTTGAACAGCATGCCTCCTCCGCGTGTACACGTCGCTTCAGCCCATCCTTGTGAGAATTCGGGCTCGACTGTCTCGGCCCCCGCAACTGTTCGGGCTTACGCGACTGTAGATCGGGACGCCGCTCCGGCTAACGCACGGTGTTCACCACCAAGACGGCATCGAGCTGGCGCCCCGATCACAATGGGTGCAAACTGCACGCAGAGCTAGATACAAGGCGGCGGAGCTTGAGGCGTTGAAAAGCTACCACACGCGAAATACTGGTGACGACGTCCGCGCGACTCATTCATCGCAATCCTGCGGCGCGGGTCACCGCAGCTCACAATTACGTGCCTGCGTTTACCGGGCGGAAGGCGTTGCGGGCGGGATCCCGCGCGTGATCCGCTGCGCGTTCTCATAATAGACCTTCCTCAGCACCGCGTCCGGGAGATCGATCCCGTAAAGCTTCCACGATGCGTGGTAGTCGCGGTAGTAGTCGAAGTAATCATCACGAGTCTCGAAGACGCGCCAGTAATAGGGATACTCCTCCGGCTGGAATGAATCCTTCCCGAATAGAATTCTGTCCTGGTACTTCACGAAAAAGTCATGGGCCGCACGCGGCTGGCGGCCGATGTCATAAAGCACTGCGCCGACCTCGGTGTGCACGTTGGGGAACTCGTCGAGCAACCTGCCAAGTCGCCCGAGGTCGTTCGCATGCCAGCCCATGTGTGCCGCTACGAACGTCGTCTTCGGATGCCGCCTGAAGAGGTTGTCTCTTTCCGCCGTCAGTTTGTCGAAACCGGGAAACTTCTCCGGCGGATATCGCCGGCCCGGAAACAGCGTAAGCTCGAGCCAGCGCTCGTTCGTGTAGTCGACGACGGGGCGAAAGAACTCCTGGGGATCGGCAGTGTGTATGAAGACAGGAATGCCGAGGCGCGCGCACGCCTCCCAGAGCGGGTCGAGGTCGGGATCATCGATCGCCAGGCGGGTGCTGTCCGCCTTGAGTATCGAAAGCCCGAGTCCCTTCGAGATCTCCCCGACTCCGACAGCCCCTGCGGCAATGTCCGCCTCGAGTTGCTTTACCGCCGCCGCCGCCCACCCTGGACCGACGTTCTGGAAGCTGACTCCCGCGAGCACGCGCACCCTGTCCTTCATCTTCGCCGACGACCGTATAGCGGTCAGAGCGCGCACGAGCCTTTCGCCCGAGAGGTTGTCAGCCGCAACCATCAGCCGGATGTTCAGGCTGTCGAGAGCGGCCCCGAGCCGCTCGAGTCCCTCTGACGACTCGATCATGCCGCGCGGATGGCCGTGATAGTCGATTGCTGGAAACTTTGCGCGAGGCACCGGATTTGCCGCCGTGACAAGGGTCGACTGGGGCCTGTAATCGAGGATGCTCGGTGCCGGAGACTCCGGGGCCCTGCAGCTTCCTGGACGGATTTCAGTCGTACCCAGCGGACAGGGTTCGCGGCTTCCGGTACCCGGGGCACTCTGCTGCGCGGCAAGGGAAGCCGGTCCCACGACGAGTGCGAGCAGCTGGATTAGACTTGAAAGGCGCATCTGTTCTCCGCGGACGTCCAGTTTGATGGCGGAAGCCGAATGTAGCCGATAGCACAGGCAAATGCATCATTCCTCCAGCTGAATTACATTTCGCGTATCCCTAGCCCCTGACACCGATGAGAAACGTCACCGCCGTAATCGTTTTCGCAGTTGCAGTCTCGACCGCTCAGGAGCTGTCCGCTCAGGCCGCGATGAATGTCGCGCCGAGCGGTCGCGGGACAACCGAGGTCACCCTGGTGCTGGCCGACTCCGCCGCGCGCGCGGCGTCGACGCCGTCGAAGATAAGAATCGATTTCGGCCAGCCGCACCTGCGCGGCCGCAGCATCCTGACCGACAGCCTCGTCCCCTACGACCGTCGCTGGCGCACCGGGGCTAATGAGGCGACGACACTGACAACGGACGTCGACCTCGTCCTCGGCGGCGCGACAATTCCGAAAGGCAGCTACGTCCTCGAGACGTTACCGAGCCGGTCCGGTTGGAAGCTCATCGTCCAGAAGGAGGTCATGGTGCCCGAGGGAGCGCCAGCACCCGAATACGATCCTGCGAATGACGTGGCGCGAATCGACCTGCGGCAGACAACGCTCGCGTCGCCACTCGAGAGCCTCACATTCTGGCTCATACCTTCGAGGGAATCGGATAAACCCCGTGGCGAGCTGGTTCTCTCATGGGGGACTGTCTCGCTTTCGACCAC
>CAZWSO010000189.1:0-4903 GCA_964636485.1 uncultured Gemmatimonadaceae bacterium | reverse complement strand
GAGATCAGAACGACAACCCAAGCCTCACATACGCGCTCACGGGTCGCGTCGGAAACAACGAGTTGTCCAGCACCGGCGCGGCGACGCCGACTCGCACGCGGTACGGGACATCATACTGGAACGCCGCATCCAGGTTGAGCTCGGCGCCAACCGACGCGATCCACTCGGCCTCAGAACGCGGATTCTCGGGAATCTGGGGGCCGTCCCAGGCCGAGCCGCCGTCGGCGAAGAGTGCAATCGATGTGCGATCCAGATACACGGGAAGGAGACGCCAGCCACGCCGCGGCACGGCGAGCGGGAAGCGGTACTCCACCGAGCCGACGAGTGCTCGCGTGCCACTCCGCGCGCCTGTCGGGAAACCACGGACCGCAAAGGTCCGCCGCTCGCCGAGCATGATGCCGGGCACGAGCGCGGCGGGCGCACCGCTGACGCCGCCAATGCTGAACTCCCCTGGATCGGTTCCGTCGGCAAAGCCAGCCGCCACACGACCGGCAAGTACATGATGCGCGTAGCCGCCAAAGTCCAGACTCTTGTATCCAGCGAGGATGGTGCTGACGCTGCGCGAGCGCGGCGGCCTTTGTCCCTCCAGCCAGCGCATCCGTGCCGCGACGCTGAAACTGATCCCATCCTCCGGAGAGATGGACAGAATGGGACGACGTGCGTTACTCCAGCCGGCAGCGGCGAGCACCGCCCCGAAGCGAGGCTTGGAGCTGAAGAACGGGAGGAGCATCTCGCGCAGCTCCGGCGGATCCGTCAGATAATCGCGGCTCTCGATCTGCCCGTGCAGCGCCACCCAACCATTGGTGCGCGCGCGGGGCCGCTGGAGGGTAGCACCCAGCGCGTAGGTGCGCGTGCGACGCTTGAGGTCGCCGATGCGTTCACCGGAGAAATCCACGATCGCACTTCGCGTCCAGTCCTGCCACGCGGCCAGATCCAGCAACGGGCGTCCAAGCCCGGCGTAGCGGTACGACAGCCCAAAGTCGTCCTCCGCGCCGCCGGGATCGAAGGCGGCTTGGGCGAAGTAGGCGTGGCGGCCGATCACGTCGGCACCACTCGTATACAGCCCCCACTTCGCGTTGCCCGAGGTGTTTCCAGTCACCAGAGGCAGCCAGTAGCGAGGGACGAGGGTACGAAGCGGCGAGTAGCCGTGCGATGGTCCGGCGAAACGCTCCACCTCGCGCGGCGTCCTTGGCGCGAACGCCGGATCGAGCGGCGGCACATCCGCGTCACTGGTGTCGAAGGGCGCGAGTCCTACGTACCACCCCTCAGCGCCGAAATGGACCGCGGCAATCCAACGGCCGTCGGGTGATATCGATGGGTAAAAGAGACCGGTGCCGGCGCGACTGAACCGACGCGGCGTGATGCGCACACTACCGTCAGGCACAAGCTCGGGAGAACGCGTCGCCGGCAGAGTCTGTGCTGCGTCTCCACCGTCCAACACGGCAATGTACAGTTCGGTGACGCCCGTGCGGTCGGAAGCAAACACTACCGCGCGGCCGTCCGGCGTCCAGCTCGGCGAGCTGTCGAAGGCGCGGTCGCTGGTGACTTCGTGGATCACGACGCCCAGCGTGTCGAGCACTACCACGTTCGCAAAGCCTCCGCGTCGCCAGCGGGTGACGGCTATCCGCGCCCCTTCCGGCGACCAGCGCGGCTCCGACCAATGGGTGTCGAGCGACGTTGCCGTGAGCGCTCGCAGGTTCCGGCCGTTGCGGTCGAGCAGAACCAGTCGCGTGGTGCCCGGCCTGGACTGCACGGCGGCGATCCGCCCGTCGGCGCGTACATCTATCTCGGCAATGCGCGCGCCGTGCGTAAGGCGTCGCTCTTGTCCATTCCGCTGCTCGTAGAGATCGGCGAAGATCCGATACGCACCGCGGAACTCGAGCTGCGTGTACACCACTGAGCCGTCCGGCGCGACAACATTGACATCGATGCCGTTGCGCCTTCCGAGCCGCGACACGCGTCCGTCGGTGGTGACGAGGTGCGCGCCCGGAACTTCGCGTCCGGTGTTTGCCGCGTAGATGAGCGTGGTGTCATCCACCCATCTCGGATAAAAAGCGAGCCGGCCAACACGGGTGAGGCGGCGCCAGCCGCGGAGCGGCGGCCCGACCTCGGCGACATGGGCGAAGAGCGAATCTCGCCACTCCTCCCATGCTGTCTGCAGCGACACACCAAACGAGCGGCGCGCAACACTGTTGAGACGGTAGGGCACCGCCTGCCGGCTGGTGCGCACCATGAAATCCTCCACCGTGCTGTCGCCGCGCGTCTCAGCGAGGTGGTCGAAGAGAAGCGAGCCATATGCGTAGGCGATCTCTCCGCCGGGAAAGCGCGTCGTGGGAAGCACCCATTGATCGAGGCGTGGATGCGCACCCGCCAGCACGCCCGCACGCACCACCATCCGCTCGTGACTGCCGTGGACGCGACCCGCCCCCGTCAGCTCGGATTCGTAGAATGTCGCCACGCCCTCCACCACCCAGGCAGGCAGGTAGAGGTTGGGCATGAGGAATGGCGCTCGCCCGAAGACGGCCTGCGCGGCGCGCCACCATCCCCTGGCCACATCGAGATGGAACACATGCACCAGCTCGTGCATCACGACGAGCTCGAGCCAGTCATCGTAGAATCGTAGCGATGGTACGCTGAGCGGCGGGTGCGTGTAGACGACTATCCGGTTGCTCGGGAATGGTGTTGCCAGCCCGTTGGAGAAGTCCACGTTGTTGGCGACAACCAGGTCAATCGGTCCGCGCGGCTCCGGCAGACGCTCGGCGAGCTGAGCATAGGCGTGCTCCGCGTATGCCGCGGCGCGGCGCGCGGACTGTTCCACATCGGGCGTGTAATGCACATGGAAGTGCTCGGTGCGCAGCGTCCGCCAGCTGGCGTCGGGCACGAGTTGAGCCCCTAGCGGCTGCGCGGCCAGCGCGACGAGCGCCGGCAGCAGGAATGCCCACACGTGGCCGCGGCTCATTGCGGCGCGCCCAGCTCCCGAAAGAAGCGCTCCAGCCCCTCCGCGACACCGAGCGCATACGCTTCCTGACCTTCGCTCGTGCGTATCAGCCATTCCTGTTCGGGGATCATGATGAACGCGCCCTCGCACAGCACTGCCGGCATCCACGTAGGCCTGACGAGCGCGAGATCGCCACGAAACACGCCGAGGTCGCGCAGGCCGAGCCGGGCCAGCATGCCTTCCTGCACCGCGCGCGCCAGCGAGGCGCTATGTGCGTGAAAGAAGTACGTGCTCGTCCCGTGCGCCTCGAAGGGGTTGACACCGTCAGGCAGCGCATTGAGGTGGATCGACACCATCGCGTGGACATTGGCACGCCGCGCTATCATTGGCCGGTCATAGAGCGCGACCGGGCCGCCGCTGCTGCGCGTCATCACAACCGTGGCCCCGCGTGCTTCCAGCAGCTCCTGCAACCGCTGCGCGACTGGGAGCACCGCGTCCGCCTCGTACAGCCCTGTAGGTCCAGTGGCTCCGGCGGGCGGATGGCCGGCATCCACCGCGATGGTAAGCCCGCTGAGCGGTGCACGCGCATCGATGACGGGCGGCCGACGTACCCGCAGCACGAACGCGCCGTCGCGCCAGATTGCCTGATAACCAAGCACGGGTCGCGTGGTATGCACGCGCACTCGCAGCCGATGGTCGCTCTCCTGGCTCCAGTCCACCAGCGACACGAAGTCATCCGGCGTGATGTAGCGCACGTTGTCGATCTCGCTGCGCGTGGCGTACAGTGTGAGCGACAGGCCATCCTTCTCGCCCTGGACGAGGTGCGGCGCCGGCTCTGCCATCGGAATCACGATGTCCACCCAGTCGCTGTCTGGGACCACGCGTACACTGCGCGCTATTCGAATGGGAGGCGCCATACCAGGGGGCAGCGGTTGTACCTCGGATGCCGTGACCCATCCATGCGAGCGATCATCGAGGCGCACGCGCACCTGATCACCCACATGCGCCGTAAGCTCCAGGCGTGTGCCGGGCAGGAGCAGCCAGCGATTCGTTCCACCGCGCGTGGGGCGCGCGCTCACCACCTTGTCGGTATCCGATGCCGCTCGCGCGTCAGGAGCGAGCACAACCCAGCGCGGCGCATCAGGCGTGATGATGCCGAGCGGCGGCACCTGAAGGCGCACAGTGTCGGCTCCGCGAGCCGCCACCAGCGTTGCACTGTCGGAGAGCCGGCGCGCGTCCACAACCGTTGCAAACAGCTCGGGATCGCCGTAACGCGATCCGTCAGGCATGCCGAACGTGCCAACGAGATCGCGCGTATCGCCACCGGGAAGAGCGAGCCACACGGCAGCGTTCCGGGGAGCCCGCACGCTCACCCGCACCGGTTCGTCGGCAGTGATCAGATGCGTGACGGCAGGAACGACACTGGCGGAATCCACGACGAGCGGACCGTCGAGAGCCAGCACCGGCCTCGATGGGAGAATTTGAACCGGATACACCAGGCGCTCCGACGCCTCGGGCGTGCTGGCCTCCAGCACGTACTCTGGCTGCCGCGGTACCGGCAGGAAGGCGATGAAGCTCCCGTTGGGCTTCACCTCCACTTCATGGCCGTTGATGTCGAGCCGTGCATCGCCGTTTCCGACGGAGCCGAAGATGAAGTTGGAGTCGCGCGATCCGATCAGCGCGCCCGGTCGCGGATATACGACCTGGATATCCAGAGGACCTGTCACGTGCGGCATGGAAGGGATCGCGACAGCAGCTGGCTCGGGCCGCGCGTCGACGCGCGGCGCCAGCGTGGCGCAGCCAGCTGCGGAGAGGGCGAGCATCCCGGGAGCGATGAGAAAGCGCATCTCTGGAAAGTTAATCCGCTGCTCCCCGGCGCAGGGAGCCTCTGATGGAGATAACCCCTTGACCTCCGGCCCTGTGGAGCGTCATTCGACAGGGCCTCCGGGCCCGTTTTTTCTGAGG
>CAZWSO010000188.1:0-5049 GCA_964636485.1 uncultured Gemmatimonadaceae bacterium | reverse complement strand
CCGCGCGCCTGTTCCGGCGGCCGGCGGCGCTGCGCCGGGCGAGCGGCGAGGGGGTAGCCTGATGCGACGGTTCTTCCAGCCGCTCGACCGCTACGTATTCTCGGAGTTCTGGCGCATATTCGCGGTCACGTCGTTAGGCTTTCCGCTGATCGTGATAATCATCGATCTCACGGAGAAGCTGGACACGTATCTCTCTCGCGAGCTTGCGCCATCGCAGATCGCTCTGAGCTACGTGTACTGGATTCCCGAATCGATGTTCATGGTGCTGCCCGCTGCGGTGCTGTTTGCGACTGTGTTCTCCATCGGCGCGTTCACGCGCCACTCGGAGATCACGGCGGCGAAGGCTTCCGGGGTCAGCTTTCACCGGCTGGCCATGCCGATCTTCCTCGGAGCCGCCATGGTGAGCGCACTGGCGCTCGGACTCGGGGAGGTAGTCCCGCTGGCCAACGCGAAGCGCGCGGCCATTGTGGACGCGGGTCGCTACGCCCCGGTGCGGAGCGACCGCGCGAACTTCGCCTACGCCGGCGAATACGGGCGCGTGTACAAGATCGGCGGACTGAGCGTGTCGCGTCAGGCGATCGACAACCTCGAGATCGAGCGCAAGGGACGCGGACCGGACTACCCCACCTATTTGCTCACCGCACGTAGTGGTGAGTGGAGTCCGCAGCGGGGCTGGACGTTCACGAGCGGCGAGCTGCACGTGCTCCCTGACGAGCGCGTGAACGTAGTGTTCTCGTTCGACAGTCTGCGTGATCGACGCTTCACGGAGCGGCCGACGGAGCTCACCGCCAACCCGCGCAGTCCGGAGGAGATGCGCTTCCACGAGCTCGGCCGTTTCATCCGGGCGATGGAGCGCTCTGGCACCAACGTGAACACTCTGAAGGTGGAGCAGGCGCTGAAGATCGCCATCCCGATAACGTGCATCATCATCGCCATCTTCGGGGCGCCGCTGGCCACCAGCACGCAGCGGGGCGGCGCCGCCTTCGGCATTGGCATCAGCCTCGCCACCACCGTGCTCTTCCTCGTGCTCATCCAGCTGACCAAGGCGATCGGCGGTGGCGGCATTCTGCCGCCGTATCTGGCGGCATGGCTGCCGAACGCCGTGTTCGGCGTGGCGGGGGCGGTGCTGCTGGCCCGGACGCGCACGTGAGTGAGAGGCCCGCCTGATGGGGACTACGGCGCGCGGCACGCCGACGAGCATGTACCCCATCCCGCAGCGGCTGGGGCTCAAGTTTTTCCGGCGGGTCACGCGTGTCACGTTCGGCATCTTCACAGAGGTCGGACTGCGCGTGTTTTTTCTGCGCGACACGCTGCGCGCTCTGGGGTCGCCACGCACCTACATGCCGCTGCTGACGCAGCATCTCCGGCGCATCGGCGTGGACTCACTGCCGCTGGCTGCGATTGTGGCCGCATTCATCGGCGCGGTGACCGCGTACCAGACGTTCTACCAGCTGTTCCCGGGCGTGCAGTTCTCCGTGGTCGGCTGGATCCTGCGACAGACGATCGTGCTGGAGCTGGGCCCGCTGCTCACCGGTCTCGTGCTGACCGGGCGTGTGGGCGCGCGAATGACGGCGGAGATCGGGACGATGCGAGTGACCGAGCAGATCGACGCGCTCGAGACGCTGGCGTTCGACCCGCACGCCTATCTGATCGTGCCGCGGCTGATCGCCGCGCTGATAATGCTGCCGCTGCTGACGATCATGGCGAACACCATCGGCATCGTGTCCGGCGGGCTGGTATCGGTGCTGGCGACGGACGTGACGCTGAACGATTTTCGTGATGGTTTGCAGCTAGCGTTTGCGCCCTTTCAGGTCACCTACAGCCTCATGAAGGCCACGCTCTTCGGTGGCGCGATCGCTTTCTTTTGCTCGTACGAGGGTTTCATGACCGGAACCGGCGCGGAAGGCGTCGGCAACGCCACGGCTCGCGCGGTGGTGCTGACTTCGGTGGTAATCCTCTTTCTCGACGTACTGATCGCACTCTACTTCGCCAGGAACCTCATCTGATGAAACGACGCGACGAGGTGGTGGTCGGGGTGTTCATCACCGCCGCGCTCATTATCGGAGTACTCGGCACGCTGTGGCTGGCCGGGCGCGCGGTCACCGGCGCGACATATCCGCTGCACGCCCGCTTCGAGTGGGGGCAGGGGCTCCGACAGGGCCAGCAGGTGCTGCTCGCCGGTGTGCAGGTGGGCACTGTCTCGGCTGTCGACCTGCACCCGGCGGGTTTTCTCGACGTTACGATGCGCATTCAGGAGCGCTACCGCGTGCCGGAGGGCTCGACGGCGCTCGTGCAGCCGGTTGGGATCTTCGGCGACCAGTCGGTGGCTATCACCCCCCCGCGGCCGGCGCCCCTGGCGGCCTACGGGCCCGGCGACACGCTTCCGGCCGGTGTGGGGCCGCCTGGAATGGGTGAGATCCTCGCCCGCGTCGACACGATCGGCCGCACGATGACCGATGTCGCGCAGGCGTTCGAGATGCAGATGGTGGAACGCGGCGGCCTGGCTGACTTGCGCGCCACGATCGCGTCCACCAACCGGCTGGTGGATCAGCTCGGCACCATTGCCGCCCAGCAGTCGCGCGAGCTCACCGCCACCATGGCCTCGATCCGCCGGACTACACTGGCCATCGACTCCGCCTCGGTGGACTCGACGACGCGCAACATGGCCGCCGCCACCGGCAATCTGGTGACCATCACGCAGGAGCTCAGCCAGACGACCACGCGACTGAACAACCTCATGACCAGTCTCGAGTCAGGCCAGGGCAGCGCCGGCCTGCTGCTCAACGACCCTGGCCTCTACCACGACATGCGCAACCTGGTGGCGCGGCTCGATTCGCTGACGGCGGATCTCAAGGCGAATCCGCGGCGGTACCTGAACATCAGGGTGTTCTGAGGCGTGCGGCCTGTGGCATTCGGCTCCGCCGCCGCCTACGCCTCCCTCTTCCTGCCATAGAACCACCAGTACACCGGCGCCCCCGCCAGGATGGCGCCGAGCACGGCGAGGGTGCCCCAGCGCTCGCCGGGGTCGAGGATCGAGTTCCCGAGCAGGAGGATGGTGGCGATGATGAACAGGATCGGGACGATCGGATACAGCGGGACGCGGAAGGACGGGCTGTAATCCGGCCGCTTGCGCAGGATGAAGATGGAGCCGACGCCGAGCGCGTAAAACGGGATCATCCCCGTCACGAACAAGTCGGCAAGCTGCTCGAAGGTGCGCACCATCACGAATACCATGCCGAGTATCGCCGACAGCGTGATCGCGACGTGAGGCGTCCGGTAACGAGGGTGGACGTCCGCCACCTTCTCGAAGAACAGCCGGTCATCCGCCATGGCGAAGAAGATCCGCGGACCGGTGAGGATGGAGCCGTTCAGCGTCCCGAAGGTGGAGATCATCACCGTGGCGGACACGAACACGACGCCTGAGTAGCCGAGCAGCCTTTGGGCAACATCGGCGGCCACTAACGGGGACTCTCTCATCTCGTCCACCGACAGCACGGCCAGGTAGCCGATGTTCGCAAGGGCATAGATGAAGATCACTGCCATCATGCCGAAGATCAGCGCCCGCGGCAGCGTCCGGCGCGGATCCTTCACCTCCCCGCTCACGAAGCTCAGGTCGGCCCAGCCATCGAACGCCCAGAGCACCGACACGAGCGCGAATCCGAACGCGGCGAAGGCGAAGCTGCCGGGCGGCGTTGCCGGCGCGAAGTTCTCGCCGCCCGTTTGCGGCAGGCCGAGCGCCAGCGCCACGATGACGATGAACATCAGCCCGCCGTACTTGGCGATCGTCGTGATGTTCTGGACCATCGAGCCGTATCGGAGCCCGACGTAGTTGAAGGTAGCAGTGACGCCTATGGCGATCGCGGCGATGTAATGAACCCACTGCGCGTGCGCAGCGTCGTCGAAACCGACGGTCTGCGCGAGCACGCGGAGAAAATACTCGGCGAATGTCGTCGCGATTGCGCCAAGTGCCGCGGCGCGAATCATGATGAGCTGCGACCAGCCGAACAGAAAAGCCGCCAGCCGCCCGTAAGCGTCGCGGAGAAAGACGTAGATGCCGCCCGTCTGGGGGAGAGCGCTGGAGAGCTCGGCGATCGTCAGTGCACCGCACAGAGCGAACAGCCCGCCCGCCGCCCACACCATTAGCATGGGCAGCGGACCCGGGAGGTAGCCGGCAATGACGGCCGGCGTTCGGAAGATTCCGGATCCGATGACGGTCCCGATGAGCACCGCCATTGCGCTGAGCAGACCGAGCTGGCGGGGGAGGGCGGTGTGGGCGGGTGAGGTCATGGGCCGACATGGTATGTCCGTAACGCCGTATTGTGCAATAGCCGGCTTGACCCCTCGGAGGACGAGTGCGAGCTTTCACGCCGTCGGCTCTCCATTGGATCCCAAGGCATCATGACTGGTCTGACCGTCGGCGCGCTCTTCTGGGTCGCCGTCGCCTGCTGCATTGTAGCCCAGATCGCCATCACGGCGGCCGCCGCGCGCCAGCCGCATCCCGCTGACTCCGAGAGCGAGGTACCGATGCCGGAGAGGGCGACGGAGGTGGCGTGGTCGCTCATTCCCGCCATGATGCTGGCGCTGGTGCTCCTCCTCACCTGGAACGCGATCCGCCTGTCAGATGGCGGACGCTCCGCACCGGCGGCTCAGATCGTCGACCTCCGGGCATCCTGAGGACGTCCGCCTTGACCCTGCTGCGCCGCCTCGCAGTCCTCTCGCTGGTCGTCGCATTCGCGCACGTCGTTTTCGGCGCCATCGTCCGGATCACCGGCTCAGGCATGGGCTGCGGGGATAACTGGCCCAAGTGCCACGGGCAATGGTTTCCGCCGCTCGACCGGGGCGATCTGATCATCGAGATCACGCACCGCTGGCTCGCTCTCCTTCTGCTCGCCGTCATCGGCTGGCTCGTGTATGCGGCTTGGCGGCGGCGCCATCTGCCCGGCGTCGCTGGCCCTGGCGGCGTGCTGCGGGCGGCGGCGTGGTCGGCCGCTCTGTGGATAGCGCCCGCGATCTTCGGCGCAATCACCGTGTGGCTGGAGAATCCGCCAG
>CAZWSO010000187.1:0-5102 GCA_964636485.1 uncultured Gemmatimonadaceae bacterium | reverse complement strand
CGATGGGGAGCCGCAGCTCGGCTACGCCAGCTACGATTCGGCCAGCGCGCCGAGCAGCAGCCATCCGCTCTCCGACGCGTCGCGCACGCGCGGCGCGAGCAGGCGGTTGAGCTCGAACGTGGTGCGGATCTCCGCCGGCGCAACGGTCGAATCGGCTTCCACCATGTCGGTGCGCACGGCGTGACCCTGGCCTCGAAGCGTCGCTTCCAGCCCCCGGTGGAGGAGGTGCTCGGGGCCCGCCCCCATGCGGAACCCTCGCAGCGCCGAGTCGTATGGGACCGCCAGCAAGAGAAGCTTCATGACATTGACGCGCCCGTTAGCGCGAGCGTCCCCCTCATGAGAGGCGCTTACCGGTAGGCAGTGGTGATTGTCTGGATACGACCGCGATGCCGGTCGAGAAGATAGTTTACGAACCTTCCGACAATGGGGCTTGGCTTGCGCGACCCGCGCGTGATGATGCGGGCGCTGAGCACCGCGGACTCGGGGTCCCATTCGACGTTGAGCACACCCTTCTCGGCGTCCGCGCTCCGGAGCTTCATCCAGCCCGGTGCTCGGCCGGGCTGCTGCTTGCGGACCACGTGAAGGCCGAAGCTTTCGAGCCGCGGGTCGTTGGCAATCGCTTCCCTGAGGCTCTGTCCCTTGCTACATAGGGCCTGAACGAGGATTTGCACGGCAGGCAGGGCTAGGGGTTGAGGTGCGAAGCGGCAATTCCGCATCCCTGCTGCTCCTGGCGCAAGCGTACGTTTTTACAAGTCGGTTCGCGACTGGCCCGAGCGTGGGGGGAATTCCGAGGTGGTTACGGACGGGCGCACCGGGTTTCTCGTGCCGCCCGCCGATGCTGGGGCGCTGGCGAACGCCATCGGGCGGCTGCTCGAGAGCGAACCGTTGCACCGGCAGTCCCGCCATTCACACCTCCCAGGTCCGCCCCGCCGGTGACGTCGACGCGCTAGGGGCGGAAGCGCGATCGAATGCCGCTGGAGAAGCTCGCGCTGTCCGCGTACAGCTCGGCGAGATCATTGATGAGATGCGCTCGGCGGAAAGTGGCGCGCGGCAGCCCGGTGTTGATGAGGCCGAGATCATAGGCCAGGTCATCGGCGTGCGCGGGCAGAAGCACCTTGTGGCTGAACGGGATGCGCCGTGGCGTGATGACGTTGACATGACGCACGATGTTCGTGGTACAGGTGCTGGTGAGCGTGTTGTAAAACTCGGGGTGCGCCGCCAGCGCATTCGCGCGCTCCAGCATCGAGAGAAAGAGCGCACGCATGCGCTCCGCGCTGGTCCGGATCGGATACAGGTACACCGAATCGCGCCGGTGGTTGGCTCGCAGTCCGATGAGATCGCGCTCGTCGCCCACCACGTACGCGAGCTCGTACTGCCGAAGCAGCCCCAGCAGCGGCGAGAACGACTCTCCTCGCTCCTTCCGGACCTCCACGGAAATGGCGACGAACTCGCCGTCGCCGAATCCGAAGCTGAGCAGCGTGTGCGCGGGTCCGCGCCAACCCGAGAACGGCTCCACCATGAACCAGACTGACTCCAGCCGGCGGAGATCGTAATCGCGATCCTCCCAGCGAACGTCGAAATCCGTAGTTGATCGATAGTGAATGTTTCGCACGTTCCGAACGAGAACCGAGTCACCATGGAACACGGCCGTGGCGATGCGCTCCTGGTCGGGCGACCACAGCCGGTCGTTGGACGGTCGAACGAGGACGACAGACAGCGCGTAGGCGGCGACGACGGCAGCCAGCAGGCCCAGGGCGGTCCGTGCGATGAAGGAAGGGAATCGCCTGGGTGCGGCCATCGGTGCGTGCGTCCTCCCGCGAACGGGTGCCCACCGGCTGGGAACAGCCTGCCTGTTCGCGTATTGGTTGCAGGGTTCGGCGGTAGCGACAGTCGGCCGCCGGCGGTAGTCTAGCGGAGACGCCTTCCCACGGACAGGTACCATGCGCCTCGAAACTCTTTCGGCCCTGCTTTCCCGTGAGTTGCGCACACTCCACCGCGAGGTGGAAGCCTATCCAGATGACCGGAGTTTGTGGACGCAAGCCCCGGGGGTCGCCAACAGCGGCGGTGCTCTGGTGCACCACCTAACGGGCAACCTGCGCCACTTCATTGGGGCGCAGCTGGGTGACACCGGCTACGTTCGCGACCGGGCTGCCGAGTTCACCCGCACCGACCTAGGGCGCGCCGAGTTGATCGGGCTGGTGGATGCGGCTCAGGCGGAGGTGGCGCGTACGCTGACCGCGCTCGATCCCGCCACACTGGAGTCCGAATATCCTGCTGCCGTGGGCGACTACCGATTCAGCACGGGCGAGTTCCTCATGCACCTGCTCTCGCATCTCGCTTATCATCTCGGTCAGATCGACTACCACCGACGCCTGGTAACGTCTTCCTCCGACCCCGTCGGAGCGGTGGCAACGGGGGAGATCCCCGGAGCGCGCGCCGTCACCTGAAATTCGCGCGCCCGGAGTCAGAGCAGCACAGTCATGACGGCCGTGACCACGAGCGCGCCGGCCCAGAGTAGATCCACGTTGATCCACAGCTTGCCCAGCAGCCGCAACCCAAGCTTTCGATAGACCACTAGCGCGATCACGGCGGTGGCCAGCAGGTAGCCGGCGGTGTGTACGGCGGCAGCGCCTATCGCTACTGCTTGCGCTCCACTCGGCAGCCAACCGGCCGCCTCGACCGTTGCTGAGGCGGCTGCCGGAGCGTGTGCCGCGTGCCCGTGGTGGCCGCTCGCGTCGCTTGTTCCGCCAAACAGCACCGGCAGAACCATCAAGCCGGCTCCATGCGCTGTCGCCATCATGAACGACCAGGCAGTCATCTCGCGGCCGTTCACGCGCATCCCTCCCAGGCGTGGGTGGCGGTGCCGGCGCAGCTTGGCGACGCCCACTCCCAGCAGTGCCGCAGCTACGGCCAGCTTGACCCAACGCCCCTCGAGCATCGTCCCCGCCAGCAGCGCGACGACGAGTGCCGCGCCCACCGCCAGGGCGTGCCCGACGGCGAGCGGTGGAAGAGCGCGCCAGACTGCGCGCGCCTTCCGTTCCTGTAGTCCCAGCGCGACGGCGAACAGCCAACCCATTCCGGGGTTTGCGCCGTGCAGCGCGCCCAGGCCAAGCAGCGCCAGCCAGGACCACCATTCCATGCCGCTCATGAGTAGCAAAAGGAGTCCGAGGACGCGTCGCCACCTTGCAGCCGCACCTGGTGACTGCGCATGCCGCCCTCGAGCTCCACGAGAAAGCGATTCTCGAACGACATCCCGCCGTGGGGGCCGATGTTGATCTTGGCGATCCACCCTTCGATGCCATCGGGATAGAACTGCGCATCCCATGGCGAGTACAGCGAGTTGGTGAGGTATACCCGCTTGCCGTCGCGGCTGATCTCCACCATCTGCGGTCCGCCATTGCGGGGCGTGTCGGGGGTGCCGGGGTGCGCCTGTCGCTGCACGATCCCGCCAATGCGGAGCGTGGAGACGAGCTTCGGCTCGAACGGGTCAGAGACGTCGTACTGACGTATCTCGCCGGTACCCCAGCACGAGACGTAGAGGAACCGGTCATCGAGGCTGAGGTTGAGGTCGGTGACCAGCGGTGGCACGGCCTTGAAAGGCTTCAGCGCTGGGGGCAGGTCATCCTCCGCGGCCGGTTCCGCGGGAATGTCGATGACCTTCTTCACCTTCCATTCGCCGGAGCCATTCCCGTTGGCGCTGTCGAGGTACCAGACCCAGATCGAGGCTGACAGATCCTCCAGGGAGATGACCACGCCGGCGAAGCCGTACGGACGGCGAGGGTCGTGCGCCGGTCGCAGCTCGAGCACCATCTGGTACTGCGGGCCGAGCTCCAGCTTCTGCTTGTGCGTACGCGTTTTCAGATCCCACACATGCAGTGCGTTGCCATACTTGCCGGCAAGGAGCAGCTCGGGATTGAGGCCGCTGGTCACCATGTTGGGGGTGCCCCACTCGCTGGTGATCATCGTGTCGTGTCCGAGGTGCCAGAAGAAGTCGTAGGCCAGGTGTTGCGGACCACGATCCTTCTCCCACTTGCCGACGATCTCGAACGTCTCGTGATCCATGACGAAGATGCCGCCGGGCCCTTCGCCGTTCGTTCCACCGAGCGCGTTGATGTAGATACCATCGGGCCCGCAGTGGGTGGTGTGCGGGGCCTGGTAGCCGGTGCGGGCGGCGATCGTGTCGCCATCGATCACCTTCACGATCTCCGGCTGCCGCGGGTTGGGTTTGGTGTCGAGGATGTGAATGCGCGACGTATGGATGCCGGGAACGACCAGGTACCGGCGCTCCATGTGCGCATTGGGCGCGAAGCCGCACAGATGCGAGCTGCACGCGTTCCAACCGAAGTGATGGAGCTCATCGCCCGGCGTGGGCATGTCCACCTGACCGACCAGCTTGCCGTACTCCGGCGAATCTGGATTTACGTCGATCACGCCCATCGCGTCGGGACGCTGCTTCGTTGGATCCAGCATGGCTACGTATGCGAGCTCCTCCGATGGCGCATCCATCGCGAGCTCGGGCGAGGCGTAGAACGTTGGATCGGGGCGCCACTGCGGCATTGTTTCCTCCTGATTCAGTGAGTGAGTGGTTCGTCTCACCGGGTATTGCGCAGGAGGGCGGCGTCACCGGACAGGCACGCCGGAATGCGGTTACGGCGGGGTGTTGGCGGGTGGTAAGGTGTCGCGCAGGGGACTCACGCTGGGGGCAGGCGGTAGAGCTCCCGGTAGAGCCAGGCCCGTGCCTTGACCCAGTCGCGGCGCACGGTGCGCTCGGAAACGCCGAGCGCCTGGGCGATCTCCGTCTCCTCCATTCCACCAAAGAAGCGGCATTCCACCACCTGGCGCTGGCGCGGGTCGAGTCGTTCGAGCGCCTCGTCCAGGGCGAGCAGCTCCTCCGGCGCCATGTCGTTGGTGCCGCGCTCGTCCGTGAGGGTGACACGGTCCCATGACGCGCCGCGCTTGCTGGCATTGCGGCGGCGGGCGTGATCCACGAGGACCTGCCGCATCGCGCGGGACGCGATCGCGAGGAAATGCGCGCGGTTGGCGGCGAGACCGGCGACGTCGTCCGACAGCTTGAAGTACGCCTCGTGAACCAGATCGGTGGG
>CAZWSO010000186.1:0-5109 GCA_964636485.1 uncultured Gemmatimonadaceae bacterium | reverse complement strand
TTCGGGCTCGTTTCGCTCCCCGTGAACATCTACTCCTCCGCCGAATCGAAGGCCAGCGTGTCCTTCAACATGCTGCACAAGAAATGCGGCGGCCGTCTCAAGCAGCAGTACATCTGCCCCAAGGATGGCAACGAAGTGGTCACGCGCGACGAGACCGTCAAGGGATACGAGTTCGCCAAGGATCAGTACGTCGTCCTGACCGCGGAAGAGCTCAAGGCACTGGAGGAGAAGGCGACGGGGCTGATCGAGGTGATCGAGTTCATACCCCTGGCGAAGGTGAATCGCGAGTACGTGGAGAAGATCTACTACCTTGGCCCGGACAAGGGAGGGGACCGCGCCTACCGCCTGCTCGCCGAGGCCTTGCAGGAGACGGGAAAGGCCGCCCTCGGCCAGTACGCCGCACGGGGACGCCAGTATCTCGTGCTGCTGCGCCCCCTCGATGGCGTGCTCGTAATGGAGCAGCTCCACTACGCCGACGAAGTGCGCCCTGCCAGCGAGGTGCCGGTTCCTGATGGCGACGTCAAGGCCGCCGAGCTTTCGCTCGCCAAGCAGCTCATCGAGCAGGCATCGAATGAGAACTTCGAGCCCGAGAAGTACAAGGATACCGTGCGCGACCGCGTTCTCGAGACTATTCAGCGCAAGGTGGACGGCCAGGACATCACCGCCGGTGCCGTGCCCGACGCGTCGGGCAAGATCATCGATCTCATGGAGGCGCTAAAGGCGAGCATCGCCAAGGGGAAGACCAGCGAGGCGGCGACCGCCGAGGTGGAGGCCGGCACGGGCAAGCGTGGCAAGCGGCAGGCGTCGTGAAGATACTGGCCGGAACGAGCGGCTACGCCTTCAAGGAGTGGAAGGGTGGGTTCTACCCGAAGGAGCTGAAGGACGACGGGATGCTCGGCTTCTATGCGACGCGCTTTCCGGCGGTGGAGATCAATAACACCTTCTATCGGCTCCCCAGGGAGAAAGTGCTGCTGGACTGGGCTGCACAGGTACCTGAGCGGTTCACTTTCGCGATCAAGGCGAGCCAGCGCATCACGCATCATGCGCGGCTCAAGCCGGAGGCGGCGGAGCTGGTCGAGTACCTGTTGAAGACCACGTCCGTGCTTGGAGACCGGATGGGTCCCATCCTCTTTCAGCTACCGCCCAACCTGAAGAAGGATATCGAGCGGCTGAAGCGATTTCTGGGGGAGCTGCCGCGCGACCGGCGCTTCACGATGGAGTTTCGTCACGAGAGCTGGTTTGACGACGAGGTCCTGGACGCGCTGCGCGAGCACGATGTGGCGCTCTGCATATCCGAGCAGGACGACTTCTGCTGCCCGGTCGTGGCCACCGCCTCATGGGGCTACCTGCGCCTGCACCGCCTCGACTACGACGACGCGGCCATCGCCGATTGGGCGCGGCGTACGACCTCGCAGCCGTGGCAGGATGCGTACGTCTTCTTCAAGCACGACGAGGGCGTCGGTTCCGGGCCGCCCGCTGTCGATGCGTTTGCACGCGCGGCGGCGGTGTAGCGCCGGCTCGTCTGGCGCCGGCCTTTTGAGCAACACCTTCAAGCGATTTCAGCGATCCCTGCTCATCAGACTACTGCCCGTTCGCCCCGTCGCCTGATCCGCGTGGAGTGAGACCCATGGCGTCCAGGAACTGGTGCCCGCCGGTAAGCTTGCTCCCTCGTGTCTCCGCGCGAGTCAGAACGAGTCGGTCCTTCACCCGCGTCATGCCCACGTAAAGGAGTCGCCGAGCCTCCTCGGTTTCGCGGATACTTGGCCCCTTGGCAGGCGAGCCGCCGGGAAGCTGCGCGTCCTCCACTCCCACCACGTACACACGCGAGAACTCCAGCCCCTTGGTGGAGTGCAGCGTGAGCAGGTTGACGCGCTGGCGTTCCGGCTCCGTGCCGTCCCACTTGGAGAGCACCGCGTGCTCGAGGAAGGCCGTGATCTGCTGTGAAAGCTCGCCGTCGGCGCACTGCTCCAGCAGCCGCCGCATTCTCAGCATGGCCGCGGGATAGCGCTCATCCGCACTCTTCTCGGCGCGGATACGCTGCATCCGCTCCGTTCCGCCTAGCCGCTCGATGAGCTCGTCCACCGAGGGAATATCCTCTCCCTCCGCCTTCTCCCGCTCCAGATCGTAGAAGTCGAGGCACTGGCTGAAGCGGCCGAGCGCGAAGGGGATGGCCAGACGCAGGAGAAGCGCGGCCTCGTCCCGGGAGCGGCCGCCCAGAGACTGGAGATCCGTGAGGGCCAGTGCAACGCCGAGATGGTCGAGCAGGTTCACAAGAGCGGTGGTGCGTGCGCGCCTGAGCTTTCCCTCGCCAAGTCCGAGAAAGACCAGCGCCAGCGCTCGGGTGTCATCCAGTGCGCGATGCGACTGTCCCGGATCGATGCCGTAGAGCCGCGCCAGGTCGCGCAGCTTTCTGCTGGTAGCGTGCAGCTCGCGCGCGAGCGGCAGCGTGTCGTACGTGCACATGTTCGTACCGGTACCCAGCGCCTCCACCATGCGGCGGAGGATCGGAAAGTCGAACTGGTACCCGTTGTGCGCTACCAGCACGTCGTCACCGCAGAATGCGTTCAGCGTGGGCCACACCTCCTCGAAGAAGGGGGCGGTGGCAACGTCCTCATCGCTGATCCCGTGGGTAGCGAACGCTCCCGCGGCGATCGGCACACGCGGTCTGACGAGCGTGTTGAACTCGCCGGCGATGGCGCCGTCGCGCACCCGCACCGCGGCCACTTCCACAATCTCTGCGCGGGAGATGTCGCGGTCGGTCGTTTCGAGGTCCAGTGCGGTAAAATCCCGGAACGCGTTGGTGAATGATGCGCTGCGCACGAGCTGACCCGCCTTGAACAGCGCGACGGCTATGCCGAGCCCGCGCGCAACCTCCGGCACGATCTTCACGGCGTTCGGGCCGGGCCAACCACCGAGTTGCACTTCGTGGATGCCGAGTCCCTG
The DNA here is from genome assembly GCA_964636485.1 of uncultured Gemmatimonadaceae bacterium. Taxonomy (GTDB): domain Bacteria; phylum Gemmatimonadota; class Gemmatimonadetes; order Gemmatimonadales; family Gemmatimonadaceae; genus CAYXRS01. Next base: position 2,166 of record CAZWSO010000186.1, on the reverse strand, counting down.
CAGCATTCCCTTTAGGGCGATCTCCAGCCCGCCCTGACGTGGAAGCCAGATGGCGCGATGCTCGTCCAACGCGGTGCGAATCAGCTCGGCGAGCGCAGTGACCTTCTCGTGCTCCATCGGATCGCTGAGTTCCTCACAGTGCTCCTCGAGCACGGTGCGGTACTCGCCCACCCGCTGTGACAAAATCTCCTCGACGAGAGTCGTCAGCGATGTGTGCCGGCGTCCGAGCGCGTCCAGGTTGGCCAGCGCGTAGAAACCGCGGTGGATCTTCTTCACGTCGGTATCGTCTTTTGGCAGCCGCCACCTTGCCTGATCCAGCTCATCGAGCAGGGTGATCCCCGCTCGTTCGGCTCGGGCACGCGCGTCGTCCCACAGCCGCTTCGGGAGCACCACTCTGAGGAACTGCTCCTTGTGGATGTCGTCGTCGGCGTTGGCTATCACGCGCAGCGCTGCGATCACATACGCAACGACCGGGTCCTCGGCGAATGCGCGCCCCTGCGCCAGACGGCACGGGATGCCGGCAGTGAGAAACGCTCCCTCGATTGCATCGCCGATGGCGTGCGTTCTGTACAGGAGCGCGATGTCGCCCCACTCCAGTCCGTGAGCGGCGTGATCGCGGCCAACGTCGTCAATGATCCAGGCAATCTCGGCGTTCTCGTCGGTGAAGCTCAGTGCCTCGACGGCGAAGGGGGATTCCCGCTCGGGTGCGGGTCGCGTCCGGTCGCCGAACAACGGTGGGTTGATGTCGATCAGGCGGCGTGCCAGCTCGTACGCCTCGCGGGGGCAGCGCCGATTGTCCTGAAGGTGAATGGGGGCGGTGATCCGGAAGTCGTTCACGTACGTTCTGAAACACTGCGGGTCGGCTCCGGCCCACGAATAGATGGACTGTTCGTCGTCACCAACCGCGAAGACGTGGCGGTGAGCCCCGGCGAGCGCACGTATGATCGTGTACTGCACGGGATTCAGATCCTGAAACTCGTCCACCAGCACGCAATCCCATCGCGCGCTGACTTGCCTGACAATGTCACCGATGCCGAGCAGCGATGCCGCCTCGAGGACAAGCATGTCGAAATCGACGAGGTTGTGGCCCCGCATGTACCGCACGTACCGCTCGTAGAACTCCGCGTACCGTTCGCCAAGTGGTTCCTCGCGGAAGCGGTGCAGGGCGAAGGCACCAAGCACGCTGCCGTGCCATCGCGGGGGTACCTGGAGACGTCGGAGCACGGAGCGCTGATACTCCTCATCGGCGATCCCGAATCCGGGCTGAAGCCCCACCCGCTCGCCGAACTCGCGCAAGAGCTCGGCGCAGAACGCGTGCAGCGTGCCACGCTTTATCTGTTCAGCGCTCGGGCCCAGGCGGTGCTCGAGGCGCGAGGCGATCTCGCCGGCGGCCTTGTTGGTAAAGGTGAAAGCGCAGATACGCGCCGGTTCCAAGCCGATGTTCTCGACCAGAAAACCGATACGCTCGATCAGGCAGAACGTTTTTCCCGCACCCGGTCCGGCGAGAACGAGTACGGGCCCTGCCGGAGCCTCGATGGCAGCACGCTGCGATGCCGAGGGCACGTGTGCCACGGCGAACACACCTGCTGTCTCACCGGCGCTGATCGTCACGCTGCCGGCCTTCGCAGCTGCGAGAGCCAGATCGAGGTGGCGTCTCCGATTTCCCGCAGGACGTCCGCATCCGTCCGGCCCGACGATTTACGCACGAGGAAGCTGTGATCGGCGTCCTCGAGCCAGTGCATGGTCCACATTGACCCGAGCTGCGCCACCACGTCCTTCATCAGGTCCTGCCGGCAAAGGGCGTCGCGCGTACCGTTGATGCAGAGCACGGGAACGTGGATGGACGGAAGGTGGGCGTCACGGAGCTGCTCCGGCTTTCCAGCTGGATGCAGGGGATAGGCGAGCAGGAGCAGAGCGTCACAGTCAAATCCCTCTGCGGCGAGCATTGAACCGACGCGCCCGCCCATGGACCGGCCTCCGATGAGGAGGAGCTCGGGCTCGAGCTCTTCACGCGCGCGATCGACCACCGCGGAGAAACACAGCTTTAGTTTCTGCATCGGATCGGGGCGGCGAGACTTGCGCTCCCTGTACTGAAAGTTAAACCGAACAACTCCGATTCCACACGAGCGGAAAACCTCGGCAACCTTCGTCATACCGCGGTCAGCC
>CAZWSO010000185.1:0-5161 GCA_964636485.1 uncultured Gemmatimonadaceae bacterium | reverse complement strand
CACCTCCCACCCACACCGTCTTCGCGTTCACGAACTCACGAATGCCGTGAATGCCGAGCTCGCGCCCGTAGCCGGAACGCTTCACTCCACCAAATGGAAGGCGCGGGTCGGAGGCGACCATCGCGTTGATGAACACGAGCCCCGCCTCGAGTTCACGCACGAACTGGTCGGCCTCCTCTTCATTCGTCGTCCACGCGCTGGCGCCAAGCCCGAATCTGCTGTCGTTCGCCTGCCGAATGGCGGCTTCGAGGCTGGGGACACGGAAGATGGTTGCAACCGGGCCGAAGAGCTCTTCGTCATGCGCTGGCGACCCGCGCGGTGCACTCACTACTACAGTGGGCTCATAGTAGTTGCCGGGCCGCTCGATCCGCCGACCGCCGGTGAGCAGCCGGGCGCCCGCTGCCACCGACACCTCCACCTGATTCGCCAGCCCGTCCAGAATGCCGGGCGTGGCCAACGGGCCGATGTCCGTTTGCTCATCCATTGGATCGCCCACGCGCAGCGCGCGCACCAGCTCCACGAAGCGCTGCTCGAACGCATCCGCGATCGCTTCGTGAACGATGAACCGCTTGGCCGCAATGCACGACTGGCCGTTATTTATCATGCGGGCCGTGACGGCCGTCTCTACCGCCTGGGCGAGGTCGGCTGAAGGCATCACCACAAAGGGGTCGCTTCCGCCAAGTTCGAGGACGCTCTTCTTGATCTGGCGCCCCGCCTGCGAGCCGACCGCGCGCCCGGCCTCCTCGCTGCCGGTCAGCGTGACGGCGGCAATGCGGTCGTCGGCAATAAGTGCGGCCACCGCCTCCGACTCGATCAGGAGCGCGGCGAACAGACCTTCGGCGAAGCCTGCCCGCCGAAAAATGTCCTCGATCGCAATCGCGCACTGCGGCACGTTCGACGCATGCTTGAGAAGTGCCGCATTCCCCGCCATCAGCGCCGGAACGGCAAACCGGAAGACCTGCCAGAGGGGGAAGTTCCAAGGCATGATCGCCAGCACCACGCCGATCGGCTGATAGCAGACGAAGCTGCGCGCGGCGTCGGTGCTCACTTCCTCACGCGTGAGAAAGTGCTCGCCGTGCTCGGCGTAGTAACGGCACACCCACGCGCACTTGTCGACTTCCGCGCGCGCGGCGCCGATCGGCTTTCCCATCTCCGTCGTCATCAGCCGGGCGAGCGATTCCCGTTCGCTCCGCAGCAGCTCCGCCGCGCGAACCAGCGCGCGGGCGCGCTCTGGAAAGCCTGAATGGCGATGGCGCTCGAAAGCCGCCGCCGCGCCATTCAGGCGACGCGCAAGCTCCCAATCATCGTGAGGCTCGAAGACGCGGAGGGTTTCCCCGTTCGCAGGGTTCACACTGGCAATCGACATGGCGGTCGGGTGCGGACGTTCCTGTTACGCGGTGCCATCTGCTCATATGCCCTACGACCCCCGATCAAGCAGCGCCATACTGACAGCGCGTTATCCGGGCGTCGCCTGTCAGCCCTCACGAGCCCCCAGAAGCGCCCAGGCCGGCGGCCGAAAGCTCGGGCGAGCGGCCACTGGCAGGGTTAGCGCATCACATCGCCAGACTGGCACATAATGGTGCTTGACCTGACCAGGGGATAGTCCCACCATGTGAGGTGGTAAGATGCTCCGACGCGCGGGTCCTGCGAATTTCGGTTGTGCCTGCCCGAAGATGAGCCTCTGAGCCCAGTCGACCGCTGAACCGGTCCTAGGCTTTCTGCTTAGTTGCGGCCTGAGCCGCCCCCCTTCGCCAGTCAGGAGAATACAATGCATGGCAGGCTGATCTCCATCATTGGAGCCGCGTTGGCCGTCGCGCTGTCGGCGTGCGGCGACCCGGTCACCCCCACCGCGCCGGACCGTGGCGAATCGCTGACGCTCGCGCGATCCGTCGGGGCCGGCGATGGCTACATCGTCGTGTTCAACCGTGACGTGACGGATGCGCCCGGCCTCGCGCAGCGTCTCGTGACCGCGCACGGCGGGGACCTCCGGTTCACCTACCAGCACGCGCTCAAGGGGTTTGCGGCCCAGCTTTCGGCGACGGCTGCGCAGGCGCTCGAGCGGAACCCGAACGTGGCGTACGTGGAGCGTGACGGCATCGTCACCACGATGACGACGCAGAACAACGCCACATGGGGACTGGACCGCATTGACCAGCGAGATCTGCCGCTCAACGGTACGTACACGTACGACTTCACCGGAGCCGGCGTCAACGTCTACATCGTCGATACCGGAATCCGCCTGGCGCACAACGAGTTCACAGGACGAGTGTTCACCGGCTTCGATGCCGTGACTGCCGATGGGACCGCCAACGACTGCCATGGCCATGGTACGCACGTGGCCGGAACGGTGGGCGGAACGATCTACGGCGTTGCCAAGGGGGCAAAGCTCTTCGCGGTGCGTGTTCTGGACTGCAACGGCAGCGGTACGACCGCGGGCGTAATTGCGGGCGTGGATTGGGTCACTGCCAATCACGTGAAACCGGCAGTAGCGAACATGAGCCTTGGCGGGGGCGCCTCCACGGCCCTCGATGACGCCGTGCGGAACTCCATCAGCGCCGGCGTCAGCTATGCGGTCGCGGCTGGGAACGGAGACTTCATTGGCAGGGCGCAGAATGCGTGTAACTATTCGCCGGCGCGCGTGGCCGAAGCGATGACGGTTGGTGCAACAACGAATACCGACGCGAAGGCCTCGTGGTCGAACTACGGGAGCTGTGTGAACATCTTCGCCCCGGGCGTGAGCATCACGTCGGCATGGCACAGCAGCAACACGGCGACGAACACGATCAGCGGCACGTCCATGGCCTCCCCACACGTCGCCGGAGTGGCAGCGTTGTACCTGCAGGCGAACAATGGCGCAACACCGCTCCAGGTGCGCACCGCGATCTACAACAACGCGACGCCCGACAAGGTGACCAGCTCGAGCACCACCAACCCCCTTCTTCTGTACAGCCTTTTTGGCGGTACCGCCCCACCGCCAGACGACCCAGACAACAGTGCGCCAACCGCCAAATTCAGTCAGAGCTGCGCCGATCTGACCTGTCAGTTCACGGATGAAAGCACCGATTCTGACGGGACCATTGTCTCGTGGGCCTGGGAGTTCGGTGATGGTGGAACGCACACGGAGCAGAACCCATCTCATACGTACGGCGCGGCCGGTACCTACAACGTCAAGCTTACGGTGACCGACAACGGTGGCGCCACCGGCAGCGTTACGAAGAGCGTCAGCGTGACGGCGCCATCCACCGGATTCGTCCTCAGCGGCAGCGCTACCAAGGTGAGAGGCGTCAATCATGCCGAGCTGAGTTGGACTGGTGCTCCCTCGGGCCCTCGAACGCTTTACCGGGACGGGGGCTCCCTGACAACGCTCCCGGACGGCACGAACAGCTATACACACGACACCGGCGGTCGCGGCGGCGGTTCGGCCGTGTACCGCGTGTGCGTGGACGTCGCCTGCTCTAACCCCCTCACGATATCCTGGTAGGAACTCGCCGGGAATTCGATCCCACACAGAGGGGGCGAGCTTCGGCTCGCCCCCTCTGCTTTTCTTCACTTACTCTGTGCCGCTGCCTGCACGACAGTCACACCGACGCGCGACTCAGCCGCCCTGCACCTCCCCCTCCCCCTCCCCCTTCCCCTCCCCCTGCTCCCACGCTTTGCCCTGTCCCATCTCCCGCCTCCACTGCGCGATCTTTGCATGATCGCCAGACAGCAGCACCTCGGGCACCCGGTGCCCGCGATACTCCGCCGGACGCGTATAGCTTGGCGCGCTGGCGCCTGTCCCCTCCCAGTGGGAATCCGTCGAGGCACTCTCCGGATCCGACATCGCCCCGGGCAGCAAGCGCACCGTCGCATCCACGATCGCCAGCGCCGCCGCCTCCCCACCACTCAGCACGAAGTCGCCAAGGCTGACCTCTTCGGTGGCCAGAAAGTCGGCGACGCGCTGGTCCACATCCTTGTAGTGCCCGCACAGGATCGTCAGCTCGTCTCCTCCAGCGTACCGCGCTGCATCGGCCTGGCTGAATCGCCGGCCGCGCGCCGAGACCAGGACGATGGGTCCCTTGGCGCCAAGCGACTCCACGGCTTCCCAGAACGGCTCGGGCTTCATCACCATCCCGGGCCCGCCTCCGAATGGATAGTCGTCCACGGTGCGGTGGCGGTCGTGGGTGAAGTCCCTGAGCTGCACCAGGTTGTACGCGACCGATCCGGCGGCGGCGGCTCGCGCCGGAATGCTGAGCGACAGCGGCGCCTGGAAGTACTCGGGAAAGATGGAGACGATGTTGATGCGCAGCATCACTCGAGCATGCCTTCGGGCAGCGCGACGACGATGCGCCGCCCCGCCCGATCCAGCTGGACCAGAAACTCTTCCTGGAGGGGGATCATGACGCTGCCGGTGCCGCGCTCTACCTCGACCATATAGCCCTGCGGCAGCTCGAACACGTCGCGCACTGCCCCCACCCGTTCACCATTCTCCAGCTCCACGAACATTCCGCGCAGCTCGTGCACGTAGGCCTCCCCGTCCTCGAGGGGTGCGAGCTCGCCGCCGGGAACGAGAACGAAGCGATCGCGCCACTGCTCGGCCGCCTCACGATCGGCGATCTCCTCGAAGTGCACGAGGATCATCTCATTTTTGAAGGGGCGCATTGCGCCCACACGGAGCTCGCCACCATCCGGATCCAGTTCCCCGTCCACCGTCCCCGCCAGAACACGACGGCCGGCCGCGAAGACCGCGGCCGGCTCATCCGTGATCGCCTCGACGACCACCTCTCCCCGAAGACCGTGCGCTCGCCGGATGCGTCCGACGATCACGAACTCCGGCGCGGACATCACGCCTCGGCCGCCGGCGCCTCGCTTACGGGGACCGCCCCTGACTTGAGCTTGCTGGCGAGGCGCGCCTCATGACGGGCCTTCAGCACGCCGGCGCGACGGAGCAGCGAGCGGACGGTGTCCGACGGCTGAGCACCCTGGTCCAGCCAGTAGTTGGCGCGTTCGGCTACGACGTTCAGCCCACCCTCGCGACGGGGATCGTACTGCCCGATCGTCTCGATGAAGCGCCCGTCGCGCGGCGAGCGCGAATCGGCAACGATGATGCGATACACGGGCGCCTTCTTGCGCCCGACACGACGAAGTCTGATCCGAACCATGTTGATCTTCCCCTCGAGAG
>CAZWSO010000184.1:0-5197 GCA_964636485.1 uncultured Gemmatimonadaceae bacterium | reverse complement strand
GAGCCGCCGTCCCTATGGCAGTTTCGACTCACAAGAAGTCCTCGTTCGACGAAGGGTCACTCGACCAGTATTTGCGTGACATAAGTGCGTATCCTCTCATCGACCGCGATGAGGAGGTCCGCCTGGCGCAGAGGATCCGCGCCAACGACCAGGACGCGCTCGATAAGCTCGTGCGTTCCAACCTTCGGTTTGTTGTCTCCGTTGCCAAGAAGTATCAGAATCAGGGTGTCGCACTCTCGGATCTGATCAACGAAGGCAACCTCGGCCTGATCCGCGCCGCGCATAAGTTCGACGAGACCAAGGGGATCAAGTTCATCTCGTATGCCGTGTGGTGGATCCGGCAGGCGATCCTTCAGGCGCTGGCGGAACAGTCGCGGATCGTTCGCGTGCCGCTCAACCGCGCCGGCACGCTGCACCGCATCGGCAAGCGAGCCAACGCGCTCCTTCAGGAGCTCGGCCGCGAGCCGACGCATGAAGAGATCGCCGAGGAGATGGACATTACCGAGGAAGAGGTGGCGAAGACCATCTCCATATCGCAGACGCACCTCTCGCTCGATGCACCGCTCACGCCCGGCGAGGACAACAAGCTTCTCGACTATCTGCCGGACAATCTCAATCCGACGCCCGACGAGCAGACCTTCGAGAAGGCTCTCACCGAGTCGATCGAGGAAGCGCTGTCATCGCTCAAGGAGCGTGAGGCGAAGATTCTTCGGCTCTACTTCGGGCTGGACGGCGAGGAACCAATGACGCTCGAGCAGATCGGCTCCCTCCTCGGCATCACCCGCGAGCGCGTCCGGCAGATCAAGGAGAAGGCACTTTCCAGGCTTCGACACGTGTCGCGAGCGCGGGCGCTGGAATCGTTCCTGGGCTGAGGAGGCGCGTTGTCCCTGGCGCCGGGCTCGTTTCCGGCCCTCATCGCCTTTCGGTCGGTCCTCCCCCCAGTCATTGCCCGTCCCCCAGCCAACCCCGTGGAAGCGGGAACTCGCGGCCCATACCACCGGCTCATGAGCCGGTGGGCCGCATTTGCAGGCTGCTGGTGGTCCAGCTGACTTACAGCAGATACGTGACGACCAGGAACCCGCCGACGAGCAGCACCATGAAGAGAATGGTCAGCAGGTTGAAGTAACGATCGATGAAGTTCTTCACCCTGGGCCCGAAGAAGTAGATCATTCCGGCCACGAGGAAGAAGCGGAGGCCACGGCTTGCCGCACTGATCACGACGAACGCCAGCAGGGGTACGGCAAACGCACCCGACGCGATCGTGAAGACCTTGTACGGAATGGGCGTGAAACCGGCGCTCCCCAGCGCCAGGACTAGGTTCTCCGAGTACAGACGTCCGACCTCGTCAAAGGCCCCCATCGCGTTGTAGAACTCGAGAACCGGGCGGCCAATCTGCTCGAAAAGAAGCGCTCCGATCATGTAGCCGCCAATGCCGCCCGCCACCGAACCGAGCGTGCATATCCCGGCGAACATCAGCGCCCGACGCGGCTTCCCGAGCGCAAGCGCCATGAGCAGGACATCTGGCGGGATGGGAAAGAAAAACGATTCCGTGAACGACAGCACGAAGAGGGCAATGGACCCTCCTGGCCGGTCGGCCCAGCCGAGTACCCAGTCGTACAGGCGGCGAATGGGTCCGCCGCTCAGAACGGTGGCGCGACGCGCCTCCGCCGTCGTGTCGTTGCTCATTGTTCCAGATGGAGGTGATGCCGTTTGGGAGCGTCAACGAGGCTCCGATTTCCCGGCGCGAAGTATACAACCTTTGTCTTCATGGTGCGCGGCGTGTATGCCCGTTCAGGACCCTTCACACGCCAGCCACTTCGCGTAACTTTACCGGAGAATCTCCTGCGCCTTCCGGCGACGGCAATCCCGAACCAGGAACCCAAACCCAGATCCCATGGCCAGCCAAAGCTCCTTCGACGTCACCACGGGCGTGGATCTCCAGGAGGTCGATAACGCCGTCAATCAGACGCAGAAAGAGATCGCCCAGCGTTACGATTTCAAGGGCACAAAGGTCGCCATCGAGTTCAAGCGCGCCGAGAACCTCCTCGTCCTCACCGCCGATGATGACTTCCGCATGCGTGCGCTGTTCGATGTGCTCCAGTCGAAGCTGATCAAGCGACGGGTGCCTGTGAAGAATCTGGACATCGGCGAGGTCAAGCCGGCCGGCGGGGACACCGTCCGCCGCGAGATCAAGCTCAAGATGTCGCTCGACGGCGACACCGCCAAAAAGGTTGTCGCGTCCATCAAGACTGCCAAGCTCAAGAAGGTGCAGGCCTCCATTCAGGGTGACCATGTTCGGGTCGTTTCGGCCTCCAAAGACGATTTGCAGGAGGTGATACAGCTTCTGCGGGCGGAGGACTTCGGGGTCGAGCTGGAGTTCGGAAACTATCGGTGAAGGAGGCCAGAGCTCCCTGCGGTCGTTCCCTGCCTCCAGGCCATGGCTACCCCCCAAGGCCTGTACCCTGATTACCTTTCATTCGTCTCAAATCGGGGAGCCTAGCTCCCTGGCCGAGCGCCTTCTATGCCTGGAACATCCCCATCGAGGAACCGATGAACGACAAGCAGCTCCTCGCCCTCGCCCGCAGGAACGCCGCGAAGGCGCAGTCCGAGTCGAAGAAGGAGGTACAGCGCCGTAAGCTCTATGATTCGACGCTCGAAGCCACCCGGCCGGCGGAGGAGCTCGATGCCGAGGCTCTGGAGATCTTCCGCGAGATGAAGCGGCGCGAGTTCTGAGCGACCGCCGCGCGGCTCTGACGGTGCGTCTGCTGATCTTGCTCGTGCTGCTGCTGCCGGTTGCGTGCGGCGGCGAACACGCTCCAGCGGGCGAGCCGCTCACGCAGCGGCAGCGAGACAGTGCCATCGCTGCGTCTGGTTTGCCTGGAGCGCGCGGTATAGAGCGTGCCCTCGGCGCTTCCGACTCCGCCGCCGCCCGCAACGCGCGGCTGGACTCCCTCGCGCGGAGCTACTGAGGCGTCAAGCGCTGCCGCTGTCCCCTCATGCTCGTGCTCAGGGCATGACATACTTCCGTTGAGTGCGGTGCGCGCCGCGGCTACCTTTCAGAGATGTACCTCCCCCTGTCCGGCGCGCTCTCGTGAAAGTCGGCTTTGTGACTCTGGGCTGCGACAAGAACACGGTCGACAGCGAGCGATACCTCGCGCACCTGGTCGACTACGGTGCCGAGCAGTGCGACCGTCAGGACGATGCCGACCTGATCATCATTAACACTTGCGGCTTCATCGATGCCGCCAAGCAGGAATCGATCGACGCCATCGTCGACGCGGGGCGCCTCAAGGTCAATGGCGTCTGCCGGGCCCTGGTCGTGGTCGGTTGCATGGTCGAGCGGCACAAGGACGAACTGGCCGCCGAGTTGCCGGAGGTCGATCTCTTCCTTGGCGCCTCCGAGATGGACCGGCTGGTTCCGGAGCTCACGGCGCGTGGGATGATCGGCGGGTCGCTTGCTGAGCATCCGGGCGTACGCGTCTACACCGGCGAGCTGCCGCATGTGCGCTACCTCAAGATCAGCGAGGGGTGCGATCACGGGTGCGCATTCTGCGCCATCCCGCTCATGCGTGGCAGGCATCGAAGCTTCTCTCTCTCCGAGGTGGTGCGGGAGGCGCAGCTTCTCGAGCTGCAGGGTGCTCGTGAGATTAACGTCGTCGCACAGGACCTTGCCCACTGGGGGCGCGACCTCCGCAACGGTACGGGCCTCCCCGATCTGCTGGCGGCGCTGACGGCGGACACCGACGTCCCCTGGTATCGTATGTTATACCTGTACTCCTTCGGCATAACGCCGCGGCTGCTGGAGCTAATGGCGCGCGAGCCGCGCATCCTGCCGTACCTCGATATGCCCATTCAGCACGCGTCCGACCGGATGCTGGAGCGGATGCGCCGGCCGGAACGCAAGCGCACCATCCGTGAGCGCGTGGCGCACATGCGCGCCATCGTGCCGGACGTGGCCATCCGCACCACGTGTATCGTCGGCTTCCCGGGCGAGACGGATGGGGACTTCGCGGAGCTGCTGGACTTCCTGGAGGAAGTTCGCTTCGAGCGTGTCGGAGCCTTCACCTACTCCATGCAGGAGGGCACCCGCGCTGCCACCATGGAGGACGATGTCTCGGAACTGGTCAAACGGGATCGCCTCGAGCGACTCACGGAGCTCCAGCGGGGGATCAGCGCGGAACGTTACGAGCGCCACCTTGGCCGCACCGTCCAGGCAGTCGTGGACCGACCCGGCGACCCGCTTGAAGGAACGGTGACGCAGGCGCGCTGCATATGGCAGGCGGACGAAGTCGATGGCGTGACCTGGCTGAATGCGGAGCTCGAGCCTGGCACGCTGGCCGAGGTCCAACTCGCCGCTGTTGTTGACGACGTGGACTTCGAGGCATCGCTGGTTCGCGTGCTGCGCGGCGGCAGGGTCGTCCCCGTTCACGCGCGTTTGCGCGCCCTCCCTCTCGCCGGCATCGGCAGCGGAAGCTACGGCCGGTGAGCGAGCGCTCCGCAGCGATCATGAAGCGTGCGCGCGCTGTCACACCCGGCGGTGTCAGCTCGCCGGTACGCGCATTTGGCGGCGTTGGCGGGGAGCCGTTCGTAGTCGAGAGCGGAGCGGGTGCGCGCATCCGGGACGTGGACGGCAACGAATACATCGATTTCGTACTTTCCTGGGGACCGCTCGTGCTCGGCCATGCGCCACCAGTGGTGCTGGCGGCACTGGATGAGGCGATGCGACGCGGTACCACCTTCGGCATCACGACAGAAGCCGAGGTGCTCCTGGCCGAGCTCATTAACGAGCGTATGCCGCACCTCGAGATGCTCCGATTCGTATCGAGCGGCACCGAGGCAACCATGAGCGCCGTGCGCCTGGCGCGCGCATTCACCGGCCGTCAGGCGATCCTCAAGTTCGATGGCTGCTATCACGGGCACGCCGACGGCTTCCTCGTGCGCGCTGGATCGGGGGTGGCGACGCTCGGACTGCCGGATTCTCCCGGCGTGCCGGAGACGCTGGCGGCCCTCACGCTCGTGGCACCATTCAACGATCTCGACGGCGCCCGTACCGTGACACGCGAGCGAGAAGCGGAGCTGGCGGCCATCATCGTGGAGCCGCTCGTCGGCAACGCCGGCTTCATCGAGCCGGCCCCGGGCTTCCTCGAGGGGTTGCGCGCGCTCGCCGATGAAACGGGCGCGCTGCTGATCTTCGACG
>CAZWSO010000183.1:0-5267 GCA_964636485.1 uncultured Gemmatimonadaceae bacterium | reverse complement strand
CACAGTTGCCGAATCATGTGCACAAACCGCGTGGAAATGTGCAAGAGCTGCGCTCGCTCCCGGTCACAGCCGCACCAGCTCGACCCGGCGGTTGTTCTGCCTGCCCTCCGGAGTCTCGTTGCTGTCGATGGGCCGAGCGTCGCCGCGTCCGGCGGCTTCAAGGCGCGAGGCATCTATCCCATACTGCTCGATGAGATAGCGACGGACTGCTTCCGCGCGCCGCTCACTCAGTGTCCGGTTGGCCTCGGCGCTGCCCACGCTGTCCGTATGCCCTTCGATGCGCAGGCGAAGGCTGGCGTGCCGACGCAGCGTCTCACCGATCTCGGTGAGGGTGGGCGTGCTCTCCGGCCGGATGCGGTCGCTGCCTGTGTCGAACAGAATGCCGCGCACCGCAACGCGTCCGTCATTTGCCAGCGCGTCATACAGGGCACGTCCGCCCGCGGCAATGCGAAAGTCGCCCAACATCACCGGGTGGGTGTTGGACGCCAGTATCGCGAAGACCAGGCGGTTCGAGCGGCCAAGGTCGGCGTTCGGAACGTTGGCGACCCGCGTCTCGCCCAGATATACCTTAACATAGTTGCCATCAGCCATTACCCGGACAGGCAGCACCCGGCCGCGATCTGCCGATCCGAGGCGTCCCGCCGCGCTCACGCCGCCGCCGTCGACGCCCCCGCGATAGTAGTAGAAGACCACCCTCGGATAGCTGCGCTCGTCGTCAGTGAAGTGTATACGCCCGGGCCCACGCCCGCCGATGTAGTTGAACTCGAGCGTGAAGCGTTGCGGTAGCACCTCCGGCAGCTCGATGGCGAAGCGTCCATCGCCGGTCGTGCGCAGCCACCTCGCGCCACGCCACTCGGCGACCTCGAAATTACCGCGCATGAAGACGAGCCGGCGCGGGAAGTCACCGACCCGGTCGGAAGAGAAGTCTTCGGCCCAGATCACGCGCTCGCCGGGCACGAAGTCGTAGTTCGTCCACAGACCCTCCCCGGGGTTCAGCGCCTCGGCTGGATAATCGTCGCGCGAAAGGTGGTTGCCTTCGGCATCGGTAAGAACGACCTCGCTGCCTTCCGCACGCGCATTGCCGATGCATGCCTCGTCCGCGACCGCGCAGACTGCTGCGTCAGCACTATCGATTGCTCGGTCTACCGCTTGATCGGCGCGCTCTTCGGTGCGCTGCTCGGCCTGCTGGCGCGCTCGCTCGCGAATCCGATCACGGATCTGCGCGTCAGCGGCCGGAACGAGAACGGAACTCAGCACAATCCCAGTGACCGCCGCCGTGATGACTTGAATTCTTCCCATGGTCTCTCCTTCAATTGTGGCACTCCCGAGCTATTCCGGAGCAGTGCTGAGGGTGCTCACAGCTGCCGCTCTCCCTCGTTCATCCGACAGGTTGACCACTGCCTGCACAGCGGGCATACTCGGGAGCGGACATTTTTGCATGCCGCAGGCCCTGCACTTTTTCAGACGCAGTCTATTGTCGAAACCCGCCACGCCCGATCGAGACCGCGCAGCTGCGGAAGAAAAGCCGGGTGAGCGCCTGGAGGTGCTCCTGAGCGGCTGCCGCAACGGCGACCGCGACGCGTTCGACAGGCTGTTTGCTCTGCTCTACGACGAGTTGCGGACGATCGCACGCCGTCACCTCCGTGATGCACGCGTCGGCCACAGCCAGACACTCGACACGACAGCGCTGGTCCACGAATCGTATCTCAGACTCGCTGGCCGTGGACAGCCGCGCTGGCGGCAGCGCGTGCAGTTCTTCGCCGTCGCGTCGAAGGCGATGCGGCACATTCTGGTCGATCACGCCCGCCGCCGCGCAGCGAGCAAACGTGGTGGAGAGCTGATTCAGGTCACGCTGGAGGACGATACGGCGCTCGCCGAGCAGAGAACGGCGGAGCTGGTGGCGCTGGACGAGGCGCTTTCTCATCTCGCGGCAAAGCGGCCGCGCTTGGAGGCGATCGTGGAGTGCCGCTTTTTCGGCGGGATGACTGTCGAGGAGACGGCCGAGGCGCTTTCCGTCTCGGTGCGGACGGTCGAGCGCGAATGGACACGTGCGAAGACGTACCTGTTTCGGATGCTCGAACCAGAGCCGCTGCCATCGGGCGGCGAGGTGATGTAGCGCGATGAACGAGAAGCGAAATGGTATGCCGGTTGAGCGCTGGGAGGAGGTAGACGTCCTCTTCGATGAGGTTCTGGCGACTGCGCCCGACGAGCGCCTGGCTTATCTGGAGAAGCACTGCGAGGATCCAGAACTGCACGCCGCCGTGCTCGAGCTGCTGGATTCGAGCGAGCGCGCCAGCGACTTCCTTGAGGTGGACGGCACCGGCTTGAATGCCGAGCTGGTCCGCGACGCGATCACGGATTGGGCTGACGCCAACGCGCTGACGCCTGGCGATCGTGTCGGCGCATACGTTCTTGTGGACGTGCTTGGGCGCGGCGGCATCGGCACGGTTTTCCTCGCCGAACGAGACGACGGCGAGTACCGGCAGCGTGTCGCCCTGAAGGTGCTGCGCCGCGGGCTCGATACCGACGACCTGCTCGCTCGCTTCCGCACCGAGCGGCAGATCCTCGCCCTGCTGTCGCACCCCGCAATCGCCCGGCTTCTGGACGGCGGAGCGACCGCGGACGGACGGCCGTATCTGGTGATGGAGTGCGTCGACGGCGTGCCGATCACCGAGTATTGTGACCGTCATCGATTACCCGTGCGCGAGCGAATCCGGCTTTGCACGGTCGTCGCACACGCCGTGCGGCACGCCCACAGGAACCTGATCGTCCACCGCGACATCAAACCATCCAACATACTGGTTGCGGAGGTCCAGGACGGCACGAAAGCCCGTGCTGAAGTCAAGCTGCTTGACTTCGGGATCGCAAAGCTTCTGGACCCGGAGCGTCTGCCTGCTGCGGTGCCGCCAACGCGCACCGAGGTCCGTCTGATGACGCCGGAGTACGCGACCCCCGAGCAGGTCCGAGGCGAACCCGTCACCACGGCAACGGACGTCTACCAGCTCGGCATCTTGCTCTACGAGCTTCTGACCGGAAGGCATCCGCAGCCGCTCGGTGGAGCCGGTCCGCTGGAGGTGGAGCGGATCGTCTGCCACACCGATCCGCCACTCGCGAGTGCGTCCGTGGGAGGTGAGACAAGTGCCGACGCCAGCACGTTGGCGCAGCAGCGTGGTACGGAACCCGGGCGTCTGATCCGGAAGTTGCGCGGCGACCTCGATACGATCATTCGGATGGCGCTCCGGAAAGAGCCGGAGCGTCGCTACGCTTCGGTCGAGCAGCTCGTGGACGATCTCGATCGCTATCTCGCCGGCCAGCCGATCATGGCGCGGTGCGACTCGCGTCTGTACCGCGCACGCAAGTTCGTTCGGCGCCATCCGCTCGGCACGGTCGCGACGGCAGTCGCCGGTCTGGCTGCCGCGGGCTATCTGGCAACTGTCGCAATCTACACTGATCGGCTGGAGCACGAACGCGACCGCGCGCGCCTTGAAGCGGCGCATGCCGAGCAGGTTGCCGGCTTCCTGACGGACATCTTCCAGGTATCCGAGCCTGGTGCCGAGCGCGGCGATACGTTGCGGGCTCGAACGCTGCTGGACCGGGGTGCGGCGCGCATCGCCGCCGCCAAGGAAGACGACCCGGCGGTCCGTGCACGGATGCTCGAGGTCATCGGTGCTGTCTACCGACAGCTGGGAGCGTACGACGGCGCAAAAGCAACGCTGGAGGAGGCGCTGCGCCTCCGCGAGTCGCTTCACGGCAGTGCACACGCCGAGCTTGCCACGGTGCTGCGAGAGCTGGCGCTGCTGCGGATGGCGCAGGCGGAACTCGATGCCGCCGAGTCTCTGGCCCGGCGCGCGGTGGCGATCGAGCGTCAGAATGGCGGTGCCAGGCACCCAAGCGTGTCCGCAGCGAACGTGCTAGGTATGATTCTGCAGGAACGAGGTGACTACGCCGAGGCACAGACGGTCTACCAGCAGGCGCTGGAAAGGGTTGAGCGAGCCGGTAATGAGCCCGCACAGAGGGCAGCTGTGCTCAACAACCTCGGCGTGTTGTTGCGCGAACGAGGCGAACATGCGGGCGCGTTGCCGATGCTGCGCGAAGCTCTTGCGCTGCGCCAGGCGCAGCTCGGCCCTGACCACCCGACCACCGCCGCCAGCATGAACGGGCTGGGAACGCTGCTACGCGATCTCGGCGAGCTGGATGAAGCCGCCGAGCTGCTCCAGCGCTCGTTGGAGGTACGTCGCCGCCAGCTTGGCGATGACCACCCGCAGGTAGCCACCGCGCTCAACAACCTGGCGCTGCTGCACCGGAGCCGGGGTGACTATGGCGCTGCGGAGGCGCTGCATCGGGAAGCACTGGTTCTCCGCCTAAGGCTGCACGGAGAAAACCATCCGGATGTCGCCAGCTCGCTCTATAACCTTGCCGAGACACTGCGCAGCGCGGGGCGACTCGCCGAGGCGGAGGAATCTTATCGCCGCGCCATAGATGGTTGGCGGGTCAGTCTGGGAGGGGATCACCCGCGCATCGCCTTTCCAATGAACGGTCTGGCGGAGGTGTTTCGTTTGCGCGGCGAGACCGCCGCGGCGGCTGCGCTGCTGGAGGAGGCACTCACAATCCGACGAGCGGCGCTCGGCGAGCGCCACCCATTGGTGGCTTCCACGCTTACGGTGCTGGCGCTACTGCACAGGGATCGACGCGAGTTCGCGCGCGCCGAGGCCCACATTCAGGAAGCAATCGAGATTCGCCGCGAGCGCGTTGGCGAAGGCCACCCGCAGTACGCACACGCCCTCGTCGTCCTCGGCAGCATCCGCAATGATCGGGGTCGGCCGCGGGCTGCGGAGCCGATACTGCACCAAGCGCTGACCTCACTCGACGCGGCCGCAGGTGATGTGGAGCCGCGACTTATCGCGGATGCGCGGATTGCGCTGGCACGTGCGCTCCTGCTGGCGGGCCGACCGGACGACGCGCGGCCTCACGCCAAGGAGGGACTGCGTATCGTCGAACGCAAGCTCGGAGAGCGCAACGCGCGGAACCGCGTAGCGCTCGAGCTGCTCGCCGATATTAACGAAGCCCAGTCACGTTTCACCGAAGCAGCCGCTTATCGCCAGCGGCTCGCTTCGCTCCCGTAAGCTTGACGCCGGCCGGGAATCATTGCCACAACAGCTACATGGCGGCGAAAGGCAGGTGACGCTGCCGAGGACGCGGCCAGCGGCGCGGGCTACCGGACGTGCAAAACCCCTCGGTCGCGGCACGCCGCACCCAAGGGGTTTCGA
>CAZWSO010000182.1:0-5274 GCA_964636485.1 uncultured Gemmatimonadaceae bacterium | reverse complement strand
GAGCGGGAGGAAGAGGACGAACTGGTTCTCGCTGGCGAGCCTCCTGCAGCATGAGTGTTCTCTGTCGGGGGGCTGTGATCATCAGGTTGCACGGTAGCCGGGGGTACTGGTACGGGTTGAGTGAGGTACCAGTACCCAGCCGGGCACTCTATTGACAGCGGGCCGATCGTTCGCGATCCTTTGGCCGAGCGGTGACCGCCGAGTCCAAGTGCCGGTTCGAGATCTTTGTCCGGGGCGTCAGGACGGTTCATGAGAACCAGAATCCTGCTTGCAGGAGCGCCAATCTCATTTGCGGCACCGCTCTTTTTTTTCCTGGATTGCATGCATAAGGGCCGCCACAAAGGCGGCCCTTATGCACTACCTGGATTTGAAGCTGGGGCGGCAGGACTCGAACCTGCAACTTCCTGATTAACAGTCAGGCGGTCTGCCAGTTGACCTACACCCCAAAATGAAAGCCCACCAGATTCGTGGCTGGCGGGCACTGTCTCCATCCCATGGAGGACGAGATCGTGCTAGCCAGTTCTCCGTGGAGAGATCTGATCGAGACTGCAGTTGAGATCAAACGCGCGGTCCATACTGATAATTTACGGCCGGAACGCAGGTGCAGTCAAGATTTTGGTTGCTTGGACGCCCGGCCGATCGACTTATTCTCAGGCATGCTCGTCGTGGTGAATGTTTCGATCAGCTGTTTATTGCAGTGACGGAGGCGGGAAGGCGCACGTGCTGATCCGCGGTCCGGGTGGCCCGCATCGTGCTTCTGAAAATCCCTGGCGGGGCCGCGCCAGGAGGAGGAAGTATGCACCATCTATGGCACACGGTGATCGCGCTGGCAGCGGTGGGCGTCATTGCGGCGTGTGCTCATCAGCCAGTCGATCGCAGCCGGCTCGCTACCCCTGGTGGCGAAACTACGGTTCGCGTAATGAATGACCGCTTTCTCAACGCTACCATCTATCTTCTCCGCGGTGCACACCGGACGCGGCTCGGTACCGTCAGCGGCTACTCGCAAGAGACGTTCGTCGTTCCGTCGCACGTAATGAGCGGGCTCACGGAGCTTCGTTTCCTCGTTGACCCGATAGGGGAACGAGAGATGGAAATGAGCGACGTGATCCTGACGGAGCCTGGCGAGATGATAGAATTGATGATACGGCGTGAGGGGGGGACCTACCACAGCCGGCGGTAGCGCACCGCACTACACCTCGTACGCCTCCGTAGGCACGCAGGAGCACACGAGGTTTCGGTCACCGTACGCGCTTTCCACACGGCCAACGTGGGGCCAGAACTTTCGTTCCAGCGTCCACGGTGCCGGGAAGGCGGCACGCTCCCGGGAGTAGGGGCGGTCCCACGTGTCCGAGATTACCGCACGCATCGTGTGGGGGGCGTTTCTGAGCAAATTATTCTGGCGGTCGGCGATGCCGAGCTCGATCTCCCGAATCTCCTCGCGGATCGAGATCAAGGCGTTGCAAAAACGGTCGAGCTCTTCCTTCGATTCGCTCTCGGTTGGCTCGATCATGAGCGTTCCCGCTACCGGGAACGACACCGTCGGCGCGTGGAAGCCGTAGTCGATCAGTCGCTTTGCGATGTCTTCCACGTCCACGCCTGCAGCCGCCTTCATGGGGCGAGTGTCGACGATGCACTCGTGGGCGACGAGCTCGTGCGCGCCCTTGTACAGCACCGGATAATGTTCGGCGAGCCGCCGCGCAATGTAGTTGGCGTTGAGGATCGCGACCTTCGTAGCGTGGGTCAGCCCATCGCCACCCATCAGGTCGATGTACATCATCGAAATGGGAAGTATGCTGGCGCTCCCCCACGGCGCCGCCGAAATCGCTCCCACCGCCTGCTCGCCGCCCACCTTGGCCAGCGGATGACCCGGCAGATACGACACCAGATGAGACGCGACGCCAATTGGACCCATTCCCGGTCCGCCGCCGCCGTGGGGGATGCAGAAGGTCTTGTGCAGGTTGAGGTGGCAAACATCGGCACCGATGTCGCCTGGACGGGAGATCCCCACCATGGCGTTGAGGTTGGCACCGTCCATGTAGACCTGACCGCCGTGCTCGTGTACGATCGCGCAGACCTCGCGGATGGTCGGCTCGAAAACGCCGTGAGTGGAGGGATACGTGACCATGAGCGCGGCGAGATCCCTGCCGTGCGCCTCCGCCTTCGACAGTAAGTCGGACAGATCGATGTTGCCATCGCCGTTCGTCCGTACGACCACTACCTTCATCCCTGCCATCACCGCGCTGGCAGGATTGGTCCCGTGCGCGGACTGCGGAATGAGGCAGATGTTACGGTGTGCCTCATCGCGCGCCTCGTGATGACGGCGGATGACGAGCAGGCCAGCGTACTCGCCCTGCGAACCGGCGTTCGGCTGGAGAGATACGGCCGCAAAGCCGGTGATCTCCGCAAGAGCCTGCTCGAGCCGAAAAAACAGCTCGCGATAGCCCGTCGTCTGCTCCGGTGGAGCAAAGGGGTGCATACGCGCGAACTCCGGCCAGCTGATCGGAATCATCTCGGCCGTGGCGTTCAGCTTCATTGTGCACGAACCGAGCGGGATCATCGAATGAGTGAGCGACAGGTCCCGCCCCTCTAGCGTACGGAGGTAGCGAAGCATCTCCGTCTCGGAGTGGTGCTGCGTGAATACCGGGTGCGTCAGGTAGGCGGAAGTGCGCGCGAACCGCTCGTCGTAACGGTCGTCCACGTCGTCCTCGAGCTGCGCCGGAGTGAACGCCGGAGGTTCACCACCGTTGAAGATCGCGAACAGTTCGGCCACTTCATCGGCAGTGCTCAATTCGTCCAGCGCAACGACCACGGCGTTCCCGTCGCGTCGAAGGTTGATTCCGCGCTGCACCGCAAGCCGCACGATGTCGTCGGCGCCGGCTCCGCTGGCCGGCGCGGGGTCAACCCGCACCGTATCGAAGAAAGTCTCATGCGTGACCTCGTGGCCCACGCGCTCCACGCCCTCGGCGAGGACCACGGCCAGCCGGTGCACGCGCTGCGCGATCTCGCGAATGCCTCGTGGCCCATGCCAGACCGCGTACATGGCTGATATAACTGCCAGCAGAACCTGCGCCGTGCAGATGTTGCTGGTGGCCTTCTCCCGCCGGATGTGCTGCTCGCGGGTCTGCAACGCCATGCGGAGCGCGGGCCGACCTTCGATATCGCGCGAGACGCCGATGATGCGCCCGGGGAGCATGCGCTTGAACTCCTCCCGGGCGGCCAGGAACCCAGCGTGAGGACCGCCGAAGCCCAGCGGCACGCCGAAACGCTGCGCACTTCCGACGGCAACGTCCGCTCCCCATTCACCCGGAGGCGTCAGAACCGCGAGCGACAGCAGGTCAGTCGCCACGGTTACCCTGGCGCCCCCATGGTGCGCGCGCTGACACAGATCGGCATAGTCGTACACGGCGCCGTCGGTGGTCGGATACTGGACGAGGGCCCCGAACACGTGATCCCCGATCTCGAACTCCCGGTGATCGCCCACCACGACCTCGATGCCACGGGCTGCAGCGCGGGTCTGCACGACAGCGATCGTCTGCGGATGGCAGGCACTCGATACGAGGAAGGTCTCCCGCCCGCCACCTCCGGCTGCCCCATAGCACATCGCCATCGACTCGGCGGCAGCAGTCCCCTCATCGAGCAGCGACGCGTTGGCGATCTGCAGGCTGGTGAGGTCCATGACCATGGTCTGGAAGGCGAGCAGCGCCTCGAGCCTGCCCTGCGAGATCTCCGCCTGATAGGGAGTATAGGCGGTATACCAGCCTGGGTTCTCGAGAATGTTCCGCTGGATCACCGGCGGCGTGATGCAATCGTGATAGCCAAGTCCGAGCAGGGAGCGGCTGACGCGGTTCCGTTGCGCAATCTGACGGAGCCGAGCCAACGCCTCGTGTTCCGTCAGGCCCTGGTGGATATTCAGCGGCACACGCATGCGAATCGCTTCGGGCACCGCCGCATCCACGAGGGCGTCCAGCGATTCATAGCCAAGCAGATCCAGCATCGCCGCGATCGCTCCCTCCTCGGGACCGACGTGTCGCGATACGAAGCTGCCGGCCCGCGGGACGCGCTGCACCTTGCTGATGGTCGTCATTCCAAGCCTCTGAGCGGGCGGAACCGCTCGCATTGCCAACGGTAAGGACCGCGCGCCGTGCGGGCGCTTCGGTGGCCGGCAGAGACTCGCCGGCAAACTCGAAAGATGCCATGCAGCGGCTCCGAGGGGTATCCCGCCCACGCGGACCGATACGGCCGCCCTGCTCGATGGAGCTGACAAGCTGGCGGCCGCCAGAATGGACGCTGGGGGCTCGCCGTCTCGCCCTCCGCCTCAGCGTAAGAGGGTCCACCCCGACCGTCCTTGCCGCAGTCAAGTTGTGGCGGATAACTTCACTCCCTTCCCTCTTGCCTTCCGGGCCCCCTTGCGCTGGCGATATCTGATCTCGGCGCCGCTCGATGGCGCGGCGAAC
Organism: uncultured Gemmatimonadaceae bacterium; assembly: GCA_964636485.1. Lineage (GTDB taxonomy): Bacteria > Gemmatimonadota > Gemmatimonadetes > Gemmatimonadales > Gemmatimonadaceae > CAYXRS01. The sequence goes on along the minus strand of CAZWSO010000182.1, from coordinate 820 downwards.
ATGGCGCTTGACGAGGCGTTGCTGGCTCGTGCTGCCGAAACCGGCGAATCCGTGCTGCGGATCTACGGATGGTCGGCGGCGACACTCTCGCTCGGTCGCCATCAGGTTGCGCGCGGTGCTTACGATCTGGAGCGCGCGCGACGACTCGGTGTGCGGTTTGTGCGGCGTCCAACCGGAGGACGGGCGCTTATGCACGATCGCGAAGTGACGTACAGTGTGACGGCGCGCACGGACAGCCTTGGGGATCTTCGCGAATCATACGCCCGGATCAATCGTCTGCTGATCGATGGTCTATGCGCGTTGGGTGCCCAGGTCAGCGTGGCGGCTCCGGCCGGTGTCGCGCCGACCCCCAGTGTTCTGCCCTGCTTCGAGCGGCCGGTGAAGGGCGAGATCGCCGCGCATGGTCGAAAGCTGGTGGGGAGCGCCCAGTGGCGCGATGGAGGTGCGCTGCTCCAGCACGGGTCGATCCTGCTCGAGGATGACCAGGCGCTGGCGGCGGATCTGCTGCTCGACCGGTGCGATCCTCCACCGCCGCCGGCAACGCTGTCGATGTTACTCGGCCGCCGGCCGGCTGTGAGTGAGGTCACCGGTGCGTTGCTGGATGCGCTTCACCGGCTGGAGGATGACGGCGCCGGCCCCCTCGCGATCGATGGCTGTTTGGCCGAGCGAGCCAGCATAGCGCTGGCTCGATACCAGGATGAGGAGTGGACATGGAGACGGTGAGATATCACCGCGCGCCGCCGCGCAGCTGCCTCGCGGCCTCGCGCGCAGCGCTGACCGCCGCCGTGGCGGCGCTGGTAATCTCGGCGTGCGCGCGCGA
>CAZWSO010000181.1:0-5319 GCA_964636485.1 uncultured Gemmatimonadaceae bacterium | reverse complement strand
CCCTCCCCCTCCCTCTGTCCGCTGAGGAGGGCCATGGCGAGGCCGCTTTCGGTGATGATGTTGATGATGCGGAAGCGGTAGGATGTGCCCGCCCGCAGGCGCAGTGGCTCTGGCTCCGCACTGCCGTTCAGGAACTTCGGCGGGAGAGACATGAAGAAGCTGAAGTTGATGAACGGACCGCCATCACTGAAGACCATGATGCGATCCAGATCGGGATCGTAGCGCTCACCCGGCTCCAGCACTACGATCGGGCCGTACAGCCCGGAGCCGATCTGCTGCATCTCGTTGAAGTGCGAGTGATACATGAACGTCCCTGCGCGCGGCGGCGTGAACCGGACCGTCAGCGAGTCGCCCACGGGAATCGCCGGCAGGACTCGGTTGCCCTCGCCGCTCCAGCCGGGCACGCCGTCGGGGTAGCTCTCCAGCTCGATGCCGTGCCAGTGCACGGCGGCGGGCTCGTGTGAGTGATTGATGATGTTGATCGCAACGGGCTGGTCCTTCTCGAGCACCAGCGTCGGCCCCGGCACCGGAAGCGCGTCCGGATCGCGCTCCTCGGGCGAACCACCCAGGACGTAGGCATAGCCCGGGTTCTCGCCATAGACGCCGGGCCGGGAGCGGATCAACAGGCGAATGTGACGCGGCTCGCGCGCCTGCTCCGCCCGGGGGACGGATCGCTGCACGCGAATGCCCACCACCAACATTCCCATCTGGTGCATGGCGTCGTGGCCATGCGCGGCGCCACGCTGTGCGAGGGGCGTGTTGATGATCTCGATGGGCGTCATGTGGCCCGTCAGGTGACAGTGGAAGATCCAGTTCCCGGGCCGGTCCGGCGACCAGGTGGTGATGAGGGTATTGCCCGGAGCGACTGTCTCGGTCACCGCGAGCCAGCGACGTTCCGGGCCATAGAGTGTGTCGCGCACCCCGTCGCCCCTCCCGTCTACGCGGAAGTGGAAACCGTGCAGGTGCATCGGGTGATTGATGTCGGTCAGGTTGAGCCACCGCCACCCGAGCGTGTCGCCTTGCATGGCCTCCACGACCTCGGTGTGCGGCCAGGCGAGCCCGTTCACCGTGAGCACGGCATCGCTGGAGAGATGGCTTACGTTGGTGGTATCGAACCCGAACCACGACGAGATGACCATGACGCGGTCGCCTGTCCGAGCGACCGTGCCGGGCGGGTCGACAATGATCGCGCCGTGCAGGCTGCCGTTCAGCGGTGCGCCCGGAACACCCCTGTGATCGGTTCGGCCCACGTAGTAGTAGGTACCCGGCCGGTCTGCGACGAACCGGAACTCGGCCGTTGCCCCGGGCTGCACCAGGACGCTGTCGCCGGAGAGTCCTCGCTCCGCGCCGAGCCCAATGACCGCTAGCGGGCGGTCCAGCGAATTTCGCAGCGTCGTGCGCACCTCGGTCCCGGCTGAGACGCGGACCAGCGGTCCCGGGATCTGGAGCGGGCCGCCCTCCTCCGCGAACGCGCCAATGCGGATCGCGCCCTGGTCGCCTGCGTGTGGCCGCCAGATGCCGTCGCCGGCCTCGAGGCGAAGGGTGAGCACGCCGTCCTCGAGCCGGCCGGCGGGACGGAGATTCTGGTTGGGAACTATGCCGGGCAGGGTGATCGTGTTCGCGGGAACGTTGTACCGCGCCTGCGTCGCACCCTGTGTGCTGGAGGCGGAAACGGGAAAAACGTACCCGGCCGAGAAAAACACGGGCAACGCTGCCATCCCCAGAGCGGCCGTGAACAGAGATGCTCGCGCCGATGTCATCGTCTTCATTGTTTCCTCCGTGCAGCGGCCACGCCGCCAGGCTCTCGTGAATGAGCGGCAGGCCTCGGCAATTGCTGTCCGAATCGTGCAGACGCTCACCTGACCAGGGCTGTTCTGTATGTGGATCATCTTCGTGCCTCGTCACATCCGATCCTGCCCCTAACATCCCGTACGCGGATCCGGCAAAAGAGTGGGCCATCGGCTGGAGCGGCGCGCATGCAGAGGAGTGTCGGCAGGGGCCCCGTGGCGTCGCGGGGCGAGGAGGCGTAACCTGTTGCTGAGGTGAAGCGGGACCAGGCGCGTGCAGCCCACTGCGGGCGCGCATCGCAGCAAAAGGTGATCATGGCAGACCATACTCAGACCACCGTCACGCGACTTCTCGCCGACCTGGAGGGTGGCGATCACACTGCCCTCCAGGAGCTGTTCTCCCTCGTTTACGAGGAGCTGCACGCGCTGGCCCGCCGGCAGCGGCGACGCTGGCATGGCGACCACACGCTGAACACCACGGCGCTGGTTCACGAGGCCTACGTGAAGCTGGTCGACCGGAAGCATGTCGGCGTCGAGAGCCGAGCTCACTTCTTCGCGCTCGCCGCCAGAGCTATGCGACACATCCTCTGTGACTACGCACGGGATCGCAGGACGACAAAACGCGGAGGAGGGCTCGAACGACTCGCGCTCGACGATCTGCCGGTGTCGCCCGAGCAGGTGGAGTCGATCGGGGAACCGTCGGAGGCGCTTCTGGCGCTGGACGAGGCGCTGCGACGACTAGAGCAGTTGGATCCGCGGCAAAGCAAGGTCGTCGAATGCCGCTTCTTCGGTGGACTCACGATCGACGAAACAGCGGCAGCCGTGGGGATTTCGGCAAGAACGGTCAAGCGAGACTGGGCGGTGGCGCAGGCATGGCTGCACAGGGAGATGGAGTCTCGGCTGTGACAGACGAGCGATCCGCGCCGGAGCGGGAGCGACTGGGCGAGCTGTTCGAGCAGGCGATGTCGCTGCCGCCGGAGGCGCGTGACGCGTTTGTCGACGAAGCATGTGGCGGCCACACCAAGCTGCGTGGGGAATTGACTTCGTTACTGGCCTTCAACGTAGCAGCACCAGACTACCTCGACCGTCTGGCCGAGCACGTTCTGCCGGCGGCGCTTCACGCCCTTTCGGAAGGGGGTGTTCGCGGCGGTCGAGTCGTGGCGCATTACGAGATCCTCGAGCGACTCGGCAGCGGCGGGATGGGCGTGGTCTACCTGGCCCGCGACCTGGCGCTCGATCGGTTGGTTGCGCTGAAGTTCCTCCCGTCCTTCCTTGCGGGCGACACCGAGGCCCGGAACCGGCTCAAGCTCGAAGCCAGAGCCGCCTCGGCGCTCGACCACCCCAGCATCGCGGTAGTTTACGAGATCGGTATTGCCGGGCCTACCCTGGACGATCCCGAGGGTGGTCAGCTCTTCATAGCCATGGCCTACTACCCGGGCGAGACGCTCGAGCAGAAGATCGGCCGCGGCCAGATGCCCATCCGCGATGCCATCGACTGGGCCATCCAACTGGCCGACGGGTTGTCCGTGGCGCACGAGGCAGGGATCGTCCACCGCGACATCAAGCCGGCCAACGTGCTCGTGACCGATCGCGGCACGGTCAAGATTCTGGACTTCGGGGTGGCGAAGGTCACCGGCGCCGAGCTGACTGGGGAAGGCACCAGGCTCGGGACGGTCCTCTACATGAGCCCGGAGCAGACGCGCGGCGACGGCGTGGACCATCGCACCGACCTTTGGTCGCTGGGCGTAGTGCTCTACGAGATGCTCACCGGCATTCAGCCGTTCCGCGGCGACGCGAAGGAGGCCGTCGTCTACGGCATTCGCCATGACGAGCCGCCCCTGCTCCAGAGTCTCCGCCCCGACGTCTCCGGTGAACTCGCGAGTCTGGTGCACCGCTGCCTGGCCAAGGAACCAGCCCACCGCCCTGAGAGCGCCGACGTACTGCTTGCCGAGCTCCGCGCCGTGTCCCAGGCGAACAGCGAGCGCCAGCCGCGACACGCCGAAGAGCGCAAAGGGATAGTCGTGATCCCCTTCGTCAACATCAGCCCGGATCCGGACAACGACCATCTCAGCGATGGACTGACGGAAGAGGTGATTGCCGATCTCTCGCGCATCCGGACCGTGCGGGTGATCTCGCGTACGTCGTCGATGCGGCTCAAGGGTACCGGCACGGATGTGCGTGCGATTGCTCGCGAGTTGGGTGTGCGCTACGTGCTGGAGGGTGGCGTGCGCAAGGCGGGCAACGAGCTACGGATCACCGCGCGACTCATCGACGCGCACAGCGACGAGCACCTGTGGGCGCGCAAGTTCGTCGGTACGATGAATGATCTGTTCGAGATACAGGAGCAGGTCGCAGGCTCGATCGTGGAGGCGCTGCGTATCCGGCTCTCACCCGCCGAGGAACTGGCGCTGTCGGATCGGCCCATTCCCGATGCACGAGCGTACGAATCGTACCTCAGGGCCCGGTACGAAGCGTGGCGCTTCTCACGCGAAGGGCTGGAACGCGCGCAGCGGTATATGGAGACGGCGCTGGCAATCGTTGGCGACAACGAGCTGCTCTACAGTACGCTCGGACACATCACGGCGTTGTCCCAGGAAGTCGGCACCGATCCGGACACCGCCGCCGTGCAGCGCGTCGCCGAGCTCGCAGAGAAGGTCTTCGCGCTCAATCCGCACTCCGCTCGCGGCCACTGGCTCAAGACGTGGGTGGCGTTCTATAGCGGAGACCTGCGGGGCGCGATCCAGGCGGGCAAGCGAGCGCTCGCCATCGAGCCTTACGAACCGGATACGCTCCTTCTGCTGGGCTACGTCTATGCGCACGCCGGCCGCAACGCCGACGCGCGCGCCCTGCTCGAGCGTGCCGTCGAGCTCGACCCTCTCACGCCGCTGACGCAAGGCTTGCCGGGCTTCGTTGCTGTGTTTGAGGGACGATTCGCCGACGGCATCGAGCCGTATCGCCGCTTCTGCAAGATGGACCCGAACAGCCCGATCGCCGCAGCAAGCCTCGGCTGGGTGCTGGCGTACGCTCGCCGCTTCGACGAGGCCATCCCGGTGCTGAACGATGTGGCGGCCCGCTTCCCGGAGACTGCGTTTGCGTCGTGGTCGGGTTCGCTCGCACATGCGTTGCGCGGCCAGTCGGGCGACGCCGTGCGTGCGATCACGCCGATCTTTGCGGCTGCGCGTGGCAGCGAGATGTTCGCGCGCGCGGCCGCGGAATGCCTGGCACTGGCGGGCGAACGCGAGCAGGCGCTGGACTGGCTGGAGCACGCTGTGGAACTCGGGCTCGTCAACTACGAGTTCCTCGCCGAGCACGACTGGTTTCTGGACGACCTGCGCGGCGATTCGCGATTTGAGGCCCTGCTCGAACGCGTGCGGACGGCGAGCGCCGAGCTGGCCACCGTGTGACGAGCGCTGATTCAGCGCGGCGCGGAAGAAGACCGATGTCCTGGCAGTAGTGGCGTTCGATTTACGTTGGTATGCTCTATAGGTCGGGGGTCTCGATTTGGTACCGATTTCCGGCAGTGAGGATGCTG
>CAZWSO010000180.1:0-5354 GCA_964636485.1 uncultured Gemmatimonadaceae bacterium | reverse complement strand
CGACGTCACGAGAAGCTGCCCCGAGGCCAGCCGCATATCGAAACCAGGTGTTCCGTTGCCGGATCCGGGCGAATCGTCGTCCTCATCCCCGCGGAGCGCCGAGGAGGCCTCGCGGGGTATGATGCCGAAGTGCGACTCGCGGAGGTGGCCAACCATCCGTCGAAGCACGGCGCGGAGGGCATCACTGTCGCGGGCGGCGGCCGCTTCGGGACGCAGCTCCTCGCGCACCGCGCGCCAGTCAACGCCGCCGAACGCCGTATCGAAGTGCGTGTCTGCGATCCGCTTCCAGGCGCTGTCGAAAGTGGCCAGCGCCAGGGCGCTGTCCACTGGCTGTCCGCTGGGCCGCAGCGACGCGGGCGGCGTGGTCGTCGGTGCCGCGCACGCCACCACAACGGCGGTGATGACCAGCAGCACCGCCCGCGACTTCATGACCCATGTCAGCATGACCAAAAAGATGGCCGCGGTGTATGGGAATGTCGAGGCTCGAGAGCCACTCTTCCGTGGCGCATGGATTGTGACGCCCCGTTGGCGGCTGGCCGTGCTCCATACCGGCAGTCCACCGGTGAGCGCGCGGTGCCGGTCGCATAGGCAAGGAGAAGGGAACGATGTCTGAATCGCGATGGGTGGCGGGTGGAATCATGGCGGTCGTGGCCGTTCTGATAGTGGTGTGGCTGGCCACTGCGGCGACACCTGCGCCGTCTGCCCTGGAGTCTCCCGCTGCCGCGACCTACGAGTCGGTTGCGCATGCCACGCTGTCACAGGAGCAGCTGACGGAAGAGCAGGCGATCATACAGATGGTACGGGAGATGATGCCGACCGTTGTCAGCATCGGGTTACCGGCCAGCCCAATGGCGCCGCGCGGGGGTGCAGGATCCGGTGTGATCGTGCGCAGCGAAGGGGTGATCGTCACCAACGCTCACGTCGTCAGAAACGCCCGATCCGTGATGGTGGGCCTGGCTGATGGCCGGCAGCTAGAGGGGCAGGTTCTTGGCACCGACCCCCTGGTCGACATTGCCGTCGTGCGTGTGCAGGCGAGCAACCTGCCAGTGGCGCCGCTGGGCGACTCGGATGCGGTGGAGCCTGGCCAGCTGGCGATCGCGATAGGGAATCCGCTCGCGCTCGAGCGTACCGTGACGCGCGGAGTGATCTCGGCCGTTGATCGCAGCCCGGCCGGCCTGCCGCTCGGCACCGCGCTCATCCAGACGGATGCCGCTATCAATCCCGGGAACTCCGGCGGCCCGCTGTTGGATTCACGCGGCCAGGTGATAGGCATCAACACGATGATCATCCGCGGCGTCACGGGGCTCGGCTTTGCCGTACCGTCCAACCTCGCGCAGGATGTCGTGCAGCAGATTCTCACGACGGGGCGGGTGGTTCATGCCTTTCTGGGGATTGGCTACGCCGACCTGTCGCCGATCGTGGCCGAGCGCTTCAACCTTCCGGTTCAGCACGGCGTGATCGTGGGGCAAGTGCAGGGGAACTCCCCGGCTGCGCGCGCCGGTATCCGGCCGGAAGACATCATCACGCGCGCCGGGAATCAGGAGATCCGCCACGGCGGCGATCTCCGCCGCGTGCTGCGACAGCACCGGCCAGGCCAGCAGATCAACGTCCGCGTGGTGCGCGGGCTGCGGCAGCTGGATATGACGGCGCAGCTGGTGGAAGCACCACGGGGGTGATGGCTAGTCCTGCCTGCTCCCATTGAGCTGCCGCAGCAGTTGGCCGAGCCGCTCGATCTCCGTGCCGTACGCTGCCCAGTTGCCGGCACGCTGTGCCGCCAGCGCCCGATCGTAGTGCTCCTGGGCGCGGCGAAGAAGATCCGTTGAGGCGGGCGCGACGTCCGCAACCGGCCTTGCGACCGCACCGGTCGGCGACACCGCGTCTTCGGTCGCGGCGGCCAGCTGCGTGGGCGGGGGCCGGGGCCCGGCCTCGCCGAACAGCATCTCGAGCGCCTCTTCCAGCGTCTCTTCCATCACGACGCTGTTCTGGTACGCCACCATCACGCGCTTTAGCTCGGGGATGCGTCCCCCCTCGGCGCGCAGATAGAGCGGCTGCACGTAGATCAGCGTTTCACCCAGCGGAATGACTAGCAGCTCGCCACGTATGACCTCGGAGCCGCGCTGGTCCCACAGCGAGATCTGCCGCGCGATCTCGGTGTCCTGGTTGATCCTGTTTACAACCTGCCGCGGGCCGTAGACGAGGCTCTGTTTGGGGAAGCGGTAGACGAGCAGCTCGCCGTACCGCTCGCCGTCGCTGCGGGCCACCATCCACGCCGCGAGGTTGTCGCGCTCACGCGGCGTGTAGGGTGTCATGAAGATGAACTCCTCGCGCTCCTCCCCGGGCAGCCGCATGATGATGCGCCGCATGAAGAGATCGCGCGCGCCGCGGCGGTCCATCACCGGGATCTGCCACTGGTCCTCGCGGTGATAGAACAGCTCCGGTTCGTCCATGTGGTAGATTCGGTAGAGCGCCGTCTGGTACCGATAAAGGTCCTCCGGGTAGCGGACGTGCGCGCGAAGGCCGGCCGGCATCTGTTCGATAGGATGGAGGATTCCCGGGAAGATCCGCGCGTACGTCTGCGCCATGGGGTCCTCAACATCGGCGATGTAGCCGCGCACCGAGCCGTTGTAGGCGTCGACTGTCACCTTCACGCTGTTCCGCATGTAGTTCGTGCCGTCGCTCAGCCGTTCCGAGTACGGATAGCGGCTGCTGCGCGTGTAGGCATCGAGAATCCAGTGCAGTGCCCCTTCGTCATCGATCACGATGTACGGATCGCTGTCGAACAGGAGGAAGGGAAGCGCCTGCTGGGCACGCTCGCGGATGGTCCTGTTGTACAGGACGCGGCTCTCCGTGGTGATATCGTCGGAGAGGAGGATCTTCATGGACTGGAAACGGGCAGCCATCAGCGCCTTGCGGGCGATGCCGTTTATCGGCACGCCGCCGGTTCCCTCGTAACGGTTGAAGACGGGCCCCTCGGCCGCCGGATAGTCGAACTCGTTCACGCGAGTGTTGACGAACACGAAGTTGCTCGTCAGCTCGCCGTAATAGATCTGCGGCCGGGTCACCGCCAGGTCGACGGTGCTAATGGGCGGAAGATCCTTCACAAAGAGAACGGGAAGACCCTCGGGCGTCACCTGGTTCACTGGAGCGAGCGCGACTCCCATGCCATGAGTGAACACCAGGTGCTCGTTGATGAACGTCCGTTGCGGGAGCGACGCCGGATTGAGCTCGCGTGGCGCGAGCAGCACCTGCCTGTACTCGCCGTTGATCCAGTAGCGGTCATCGTGCACCGACTTGAAGTCGTAGTACGTGCGGATCTCCTGAAGCTGGCCAAGCGTCTGGAGCAGCGGCTCGCGATCCCAGAGCCGCACGTTGTCGATGATCGCCCTGTTGACGGCGATGTCTTCCGCCGTCAGGATGTCGCTGGCGGTGAGGTCGCGCACCTGCACGTTGGCCAGCCCCCAGGCGTGCCGGGTGGCGTTGATGTGTGAGGCGATCTGCGGTGTTTCCCTCGCGATCTCGTTGGGGGCCACCACGAGCCGCTGGAGGCCGGCGGGAATGAGCGCCCCGCCGATGATCGACACGGCGGCGTAGAGGCCGGCGGCGATGGCGACGTGCCAGACGAGCTTCTGCCGTACCGCACCCACGATCACCCAGGCCGCACCGAGGAGCGCCACGATCGCCGCGACCCGGAGCGCCGGCAGTCGCGCCGCGAGGTCGGAGTAGCTCGCGCCCAGAAGCGGGCCGGTGGTCGAGTAGAGCAGATCCGCCGTGCGCACGAACCAGACGTTCAGTCCGGTAAGGACGAGGAACGCAGCGATGAGAGCGGCGAGGTGAAATCCCGCCGACGGCTCCACGCGCGTGCGGCGCGGGGGCAGGATGAGATCACCCCGCATGAAGTAGATCGGCACAACCATCAGGATCGCCAGCACCGTGGCGGCGATCAGCATCGACAGGATTCCCGACACGAGGGGGAGCGTGAAGACGTAGTAGCCTACGTCGCGGCCGAACACGGGATCGGCGATGCCGAAGCTCGACGCGTTGAGCGCGCGCAGCACCGTGAGCCACGCGCCCGATGCCGCACCGGCAAAGAGAAACGCGAGAAAGGCGGACAGCGGGAGCGAAAGGCGCCGCAGCGTGTGCGTGAAGTCCACCGGCGGTGCGTCCGGGTTGATCCGCACCACCAGCGGGTCGGGAACGACGCCGCGCTGCGCCACGCGCAGGTTGCCGTACAGAAAACCGAACACGGCGAGGCCCACTCCGGTGAAGAGCAGCACCCTGGTGATGCGTTCGCGCGTGAATACGACCTCGTGCCCGATCTCCTGATACCAGAACCAGTCTGTGACGAACTGGATCAGCGCGGGCACTGCGATCAGCGCCAGAAAGACCGCGATGAAGATCCCGATAGTCAGGCGGCGTCGCGTGCTCTGCACCTTGTCGCTCCGTGAATTTTCCATCTATTAGAATAGCCCCGTGCAGGGGCGAGCGGAACACTGATCGCGCCGATTTCAGTCCACGTCCTCGCGCCGCACACCCTCCACAGAAAGCACCAGATCGGCACCGTACGCCATCGCTGGCGTGGCGAACCCGGTGAGCACCTCACCCCGCAGAGCACGCTCCGCGCACGCAATGGCGGTGCGCGCGGTAAGGGTGTAGGCCTCCGGCGCATGCAGCCGCGCCGACGCGCGCGAGCCGTCGGAGCGTGTCGTCTCTCCCCAGAAGAGCGAGAATCCCCTGCGGCGAGCGCGTTCGTCCGGGCCTGCGGACCCGCGGCGAACCACCCAGCGGAGCAGCTGCCGCGCAGGGCGTGTAGCCAGCAGCGGAAGGAGCACGCCGGCACTGCGCAGCAGCCGCAGCTCTGCTGATGACGCCGCGCGATAGACCTCGATGTTCGGAATTCCGGTGCTCCGGTACGCCGTGGAGAGGTCGCCCCAGGGATGCGAAACCGACAGCCGCGCGCCGCGGCCAAAGTCGATGTGTCTCGCGCCGCGTCCGAGAGATACCGGTACCAGCACACCGTCGCGCCGCACCATCGAGCCCCCCGATACGTTCTCGACGATAGTGGTTCTGGTGCCACGAGACACGCCGCCAACGCTGTGAAAGGCCAGGATGAGATGCGTGCTCCCGCGCAGACGCTGAGCCAGGTGGACCGCCAGGCAATCGGTGGGCACGACATCAAAACCGACACCGGGAAGCAGCATCACTCCGGCGGCACGCGCCTCCGCGTCACGCACGGCCAGCGACTCGAACACCGGGATCTCGCCGGTGATGTCCAGATAGTGAGCGCCGGCCCGGAGACACGCATCGGCCATGGGGCGCGAGGTGCGGCTGAACGGTCCGGCGCAGTGCAGCACCAC
>CAZWSO010000179.1:0-5404 GCA_964636485.1 uncultured Gemmatimonadaceae bacterium | reverse complement strand
GCTTGTCGGGGTCTGTTGGGGGCGGCGTCGCGTAGTCTCCCGAGAAGCAGGCATGGCAGAATCCTTCAGGTCCATCGGGGACGGAATCCAGCATCCCCTCAAGTGACAGATAGCCGAGCGTATCCACACCGATCAGCCGAGCGATCTCGTCCACGGCATAGTTGGCGCCAATCAGCTCCTCGCGTGACGGCGTATCGATGCCGTAGTAGCAGGGCCCCGTCACCGGTGGCGATGCCACACGCATATGCACTTCCCGAGCCCCCGCCCCCCGAATCATCGCGACAAGACCGCGAGTCGTCGTTCCGCGGACGATGGAGTCATCGACCATGACGACGCTCTTCCCCTCGAGCACTTCACGCACGGCATTGTACTTCACTTTCACCTTCTCATCGCGTCCGCGCTGGCTGGGCTGGATGAACGTCCGGCCGACGTAATGGTTCCGGATGAGCGCCAGCTCGAGTGGAAGCCCCGTCTGTTCGGCGTATCCGAGCGCGGCAGCATTCGCGGAGTCGGGGACGCCGAACACCAGGTCCGCGCCAGGCGTGGGGCACTCTCGGCCCAGATGGCGGCCGAGGGCACGGCGCGCACGGTCCACTGAGCCGCCACCGAAGATCCGGCTATCAGGGCGGGCGAAATAGACGTACTCGAAGACGCATCGACGCAGATCGCGCGCCGGCGCGAAGCGTGTGCTGCGCACTCCCGACGCATCCACCGCCACGATCTCTCCTGGCTCGATATCACGCACGTGCGAGGCGCCGATGATATCGAGCGCGCAAGTCTCAGAGGCGAATATGGTTGCTCCGTTCAGCGTGCCGATGCAGAGGGGCCGCCACCCGCGCGGGTCCCGCGCCGCCATGATCGTGTCGCCAATGGCCACCAGCACGGAGAACGCACCTTCGCCAACGGCGAGCGCCTCTGCCAGCTTGTCGTCCGGCCGCTCGCGCCGCGATTTGGCGATGAGGTGAACAAGAACCTCCGAATCCATGGTAGAGCTGAAGATCGAACCCTGATCCTCGAGCTCGTGCCTCAGCTCCGTCGCGTTCACGAGGTTGCCGTTATGCGCCAGCGCGATGTGCCGGTCGCGGAACCGCACCAGCACCGGCTGCGCGTTCTCGATCGTGGAGGAGCCGGCCGTGCTGTACCGTGTGTGCCCAATGGCCATGCTGCCCGTAAGCGCCTCAAGCTGCGGCGGCCGCATGCCTTCAGATACCAGTCCAAGTGTGCGATGGAGACGCGCCACACCTCGCTCGTCCACAGCGACGATGCCGGCGGACTCCTGCCCGCGATGCTGGAGCGAATAAAGGCCAAGGTGCACCGCCGCCGATGCATTCGACAGACCGTACACACCGAAGATTCCACACATGGGCCGTCAGCTCAGATTGCAGGGGCCGGGTGCTGCTCGAGTACGGCACTCTCCGCCGTGCTGCCGAGCATGATCTTTGGGATCGCGTCATGATACGCCGCCGCAAGCCCGTCGAGCGTCGCCTGCAACACCCGCCCTCCGATGGTCATCCGGAAGCCGAAACCGCTCTCTTTGACGACGCCGATGCGGTGCGCCGGTACACGATGCGTACTGGCGATCGCGAGAACCAGTTCCGGTTCGCCGGTAGAGATGACCACCCGTGCCTGAGCCTCGCCGAACAGCAGAGCTCGCAGCGGCAGTTCCCGCCATGCCTCGAGGTCCACCTCGGCACCGTGCATACGTTCACGATCCCCCATGGCGCACTCAGCCAAGGCAATCGCAAGCCCCCCATCGCTGCAGTCGTGCGCCGAACGCACGTGGCCGGCACGGATTGCCTCCAAAAGCGCGTCGATCGTCGCTCGCTCCCGCTCCAGATCGCAGTGCGGCGGTGCGCCGGCCACGATCCCATGAATGCGTGCGAGATACTCGCTGCCGCCCAGTTCCTCTGTCGGCTCGCCGAGGAGCACTATGGCATCGCCGGCTTGCTGGAACGCCGCTGGTGTAGCGTGCTCCAAAGAGTCGAGCACCCCCACCATGCCAACCACGGGCGTGGGATACACCGCCCCCGTGGGACTCTCGTTGTACAGCGATACATTGCCGCCGGTCACCGGCGTCCCCAGCGCCCGGCAGGCATCACCCATGCCAGCCACGGCCTCGCGCAACTGGAAGAAGACCTCCGGGCGCTTTGGGTTGCCGAAGTTGAGGCAGTTCGTAATCGCCCTCGGCCGAGCGCCGGAGCAGGCGACGTTGCGAGCGCTCTCCGCTACGGCTATACGGCCGCCCGTACGCGGATCCAGGAACACGTATCTCCCATTACAGTCTGTCTTGAGGGCAAGCGCGCGGTCGGTGCCGCGCAACCGGATCACGGCGGCATCCGCCTCCCCGGGGCGGAGCACCGTTCCGGTGCGCACGGTCGAGTCGTACTGTCCATACACCCACGCCTTGCTCGCAATGGTCGGGGTGGAAAGCAGCTTCTCCAGAACCCAGACGGGGTCCTTCTCCTCCGGCCGTTCCGGCAGCGCTGAAACGTCCGTCTCACGGAGACGCCGAATCGCATCGCTCTCCCGCGCCTCCGGGTAGTACACAGGGCAGTCTGTGACAAGGCGGGAGCCGGGGAACTCGGCAACGACACGGTCGCCTTCCATCACCCGGTACACCGGCTCTGCAATCACCTCGCCGATCACCGCGGCCTCCAGATCCCACTTGGCGAGGATGCCGCGCACCGCGTCCTCGCGACCGCGGTGTGCCACGACGAGCATCCGTTCCTGCGATTCGCTGAGCAGGATCTCATACGGCGTCATCCCCTGCTCACGCACCGGCACCCTGGCCACGTCGATCACGACGCCGACATCGCCACGCGCCGCCATCTCCGCCGAGGATGATGTGAGTCCGGCTGCCCCCATGTCCTGGATGGCCACGATGTGCCCGCTCCGGATCAACTCGAGGCTCGCCTCGAGGAGCAGCTTCTCCCTGAACGGATCACCAACTTGCACCCGCGGTCGCTTGGCATCGCTCGCCTCGGACAGGTCCTCGGAGGCGAAGCTCGCACCGTGGATGCCATCGCGCCCGGTGCGTGCGCCCACCGCCATGATCGGGTTGCCGACGCCCTGCGCCACAGCGCGGATGAGATTTTCCTCGCGCATCACTCCCACGCACATCGCGTTCACCAGCGGGTTGCCCTCATAGGCCCCGTCGAAGACGACGTCACCACCGACTGTCGGGATCCCCACACAATTGCCGTAGTCGCCGATTCCTTTCACGACGCCGGCAAAGAGGTATCGCACGCGAGGACGGTCCAGCGTGCCAAATCGAAGCGAGTTAAGGAGCGCCACGGGCCGCGCCCCCATGGTGAAGACATCGCGCAGAATGCCACCCACCCCTGTTGCCGCGCCCTGGTATGGTTCGACCGCGGATGGATGGTTGTGCGATTCGATCTTGAAGGCCACGGCGAGCCCGTCACCAACGGCAATCACGCCCGCGTTCTCCCCCGGGCCCTGAAGCACATACTCCGATTCGGTGGGCAGCGTCTTCAGCAGGGGCCGCGAATGCTTGTACGAGCAGTGCTCGCTCCACAACGCGCTGATGATCCCCAGCTCGGTAAAGGTCGGCGCGCGGCCCAGCATCCGGACGAGGGTGTCGAATTCCTCGGCCGTAAGCCCGTGCTCGGTAACGAGCGCGGGGGTGATGGTCGGATCGCCAGGACGGGGGCTGGCGCTCACTTCAACGGCCAAGGATATTGCCAAGGAACCGACCGACCCCCGACTGGTCGCGACCGCGAAGCGCATCAAGCTCTCCGGGGTCGAGCCAGACGCCGCCGCAGCTCGAGCAGACATCGACCTTCACGCGATCCATGTCACGCTCGGTGAGCGCAGCGCCGTCCTTCGGGCAGCGCATGTAAAATGCGGAGCGGTTCTTCTCCGCATCCTCCGCCTCACGTTGCGCGCGCTGCGCCTTCAGGAGTTCCTGATCGAGCTTCTTGAAGTACTCGTCTTCGTTTCTGCTGGGCTTCTCGTCAGTGGACATGGGCTCTCCGTGCTGGGCGTGTGAGGGCAGGCTGTCGCTGGCCGATCAGGCGGTGGCTTCCCGGTGGTCGATTCACGCCGACACCCGCTCGAGCAGGCCAGCGAACAGTTTCAAACCGTCGGCCGAGCCGAGAACCTGTTCGACCGCCCGTTCGGGGTGGGGCATCATGCCGAGCACGTTGCCTTCGGCGCTGACGATGCCGGCAATGGCGTTCATGGACCCGTTGGGATTGGCGAGCCCGTCCACCTCGCCGGCGGCGTTTACGTACCTGAACACCACGCGGTTCTCCTCCTCGAGACGCCGCAGGGTGTCGTCATCAGCTACGTAGCGACCTTCGCCGTGCGCGATCGGGATGCGCAGCACTTGACGGCGATCGTAAAGGTGCGTGAACATCGTTTCCGCGTTCTCGACACGTAAGCGGACTGTATCGGACACGAATTTCAGGCCGGCATTACGGACCATGGCTCCTGGAAGCAGCCTGGCTTCGCACGCCACCTGGAATCCATTGCAAATGCCGAGCACCGGCCCGCCGCGCCGGGCGTGCTCCGCAACCTCGCTCATAATCGGGCTGAACCGGGCGATCGCGCCGGCGCGCAGGTAGTCGCCGTAGCTGAAGCCTCCGGGAAGGATCACCACGTCGGCGCCCTCGAGATCGTGCGCTTTGTGCCAGAGGTAGGTGGCTTCGGCGCCCAACACGCCCGTGACGGCGTGGTACGCGTCGTAGTCGCAGTTGGAGCCCGGAAAAGTCACGATACCGAACTTCATGCGGTCTGCACTTCGGCGATCTCGAAGTCCTCGGTTACAGGATTGGCGAGCAGCCGGTCACACATGTCGTGGGCCGCGGCGCTCGCCTGTCGTTCGTCGGCGGCGTCCATCTCCAGCACGATGTGCCGGCCCACCCGAGCATCTGCCACGCCATCGAAGCCAAGAGACTGCAGGGCGCCGGCCACGGCCTCGCCCTGGGGGTCGAGAAGTCCACGGCGCGGGAGAACGTGGATCGAAACGCGGTAACGGGTCATTCGGCGGTGTGGTCGAGGTCACGTGGTACTGGGCCCGGGCCCGCGGCGCGGCGGCGGCGGCGGCGCTTCCGGCTGCCGCCCACGGTTTCTGCCAGAACAACAGGTCGTCCGAGCGGCTCGGTGGTGGGGTCCTCATCGTCAGCGGCGTCGAATAGCGGGTCACCGGTCGGCAGCCGGTCAAGCAATCCGAGAAACACCGTCTTCAGCAATCCCCATACGACGTACCCCATCAGCAGCACGAACAGATACTCAGGCTGGCCCGTCGCCAGCGCGAAGATCACTCCGAGAGTGACCAGTGTGGTGACGATGCCGCGGAAGTTGCGCAGTCCGAAGGTCGGAGACGCCGGATACAGCACGTGGCTGATCATCAGGAAGCTCAGCCCCAGCATCACCCACTGCA
>CAZWSO010000178.1:0-5425 GCA_964636485.1 uncultured Gemmatimonadaceae bacterium | reverse complement strand
CGATGCGACCCTAACAACCGCGTGAAGCCGACGGCGGGCGGCGCTCGTGCCCCAGCGCGGTCCCGTCCGCGCCCTCCGCAGCTTACGCAGGACGTCGTTAGCAACTGTCTTGAAAGTCAAGCGTTCTGAAGCGTTGGTGTACGGACCCCACCTGCCGCGCTCGAAACTCCACTGGTCCGAAAGTGGAGCTCGACGCGCTCGCGGCGTTGCGCCATAGCCTGAATCTGGAGTGGTCAATCCAGTTGGCGTTCTGGGAACGAGACGCCGACATGCTGCTCAGCCGCCTCGAGGCGATGCGCGAGCCGGCGCTCGACGGACAGGCGCACTTCACGCCGAGGGCGCTCTATGCGGCGTGGGCCCACCAGATCCGCGGCGCGGACGTAGCGGCACGGGACGCGTTTGCGGAAGCGCTGACGGTGATCGACTCCGTGGCTGCTGAGCGTCCCGACGACTACCGGATCCACGCCGCGCGCGGGCTGGCGCTGGCCGGCCTAGGCCGTGGGCCGGAGGTGCTCCGAGAGGCGGACTGGCTCGCCCGGTCGGTGATCCGCGAAGACGCCATGTTCGGTCCGCTGGTGGCCGAGATGAAGGGGATGATGCTGGCGCAGGCCGGATACGCAGATGCAGCCCTTGATGAGGTAGAGCAACTGCTCAACGGAGCGTCCCGGGTGTCGACCTACACCTTCGCGCTGGATCCGCGATGGGATCCGCTGCGCCCCCATCCACGGTTCCGGGAACTGTTGAGCCGCGCGCGTTGAGGGAAGCGGTTTACCGACCCAGCCAGCGCTCCCCCGCAAGAATCGTCCGCCGCTCGTCGGCCAGGTCCTCCGCCGGCCCGCGCTCATCAAACTTCCCCAGAACCAGGCGCCGGTCGCCAAGACGGACGTACGTCTCGAATCGTTTGATCTTGCCCTGACTCCTGCCGTCGACCCGCTCCTCCTCCATCCCTGAGAACACGTGGACGCCCCCGACTTCGCTGAAGGGAAGCTGTCGCTTTCTGATAACCAGCAGGCGGCGATCGCTGTCAAATGTGACACGGGACTTCCGAGCACCCGGAAGAGCAAGCCCGCCACGGCACCGAGCGACGCGACGCCCAGCAGGATCATCATGCTGCGGAACGACTCGATCCCTGCTGCCAGCAGGAACCCGCCGCCGAACGCACCCCAGACACTCTCCTCCCGCGTGGGGTGCGGGATGAGCACCAGCCGGATGGTGAGGGAGCCGCTGGGCTCGCGGTTGTAGCCCCACTCTCTTTTTCCTTCTCGACGACCGCATCGGCCTCGAACTCGACAAGCCAGTCCGGATCAATGAACCGCGACACCTGCATAATGGTATTTGCGGGACGAATCGAGCCGAAGAACTCGCCGTGCACCGAAGCCACGGCCGGCCAATCCTCAATCCTGGTAAGCAGGGTTCGTGTCCGAACGACTTGCTCAAGTGACGCGCCAGCTCGCTCCAATGCCTCCTTGACGGCGCTCCTGGTGATCGACGAGATCGGCTATCTGCCAGTTATCCGCACCGGCGCAACGCTCTTCTTCCAGATGATCGCCCGTCGCTACGAGCGGGCCTCCACGGTGCTGACCTTCAACAAGAGCTTCGAGGAGTGGGGCGAGATCTTAGGAGACGAGGTCATGGCGGCCGCCCTCATCGACCGGCTCCTGCACCACTGCCACATCCTCTCGATCCGCGGTAACAGCTATCGGATGCGCCACCACACCGAGCTGTGGCACCAGCTCCAGGGCGAGCCCTCATCGACCTCAACCCCGCCGAGAGGTGGATGGAAGACCACCAGCAATAAACCGACGCACCGGGGCCGTCACCTCGTCACCACTCAAAGAGGGAGCGGTCGTATGCGCGCAGCAGACTCGCCCCCAGCCTTGACACCCTTCTGGGCCAAAGCGTATAGTTACTGCGAGCGATCTAACGAACCATAGAATGATGGGATCACCGTGAGCGACCATCCCAAAACTCTGCTCTACGATCAGTTCTCAAGGATCGGGAAGGCGCTGGCCAGCCCGGCACGCCTGGAGATCCTCGACCTGCTTTCGCAGGGAGAAAAGACGGTCGAGCAGGTATCCGAGCAGGCGCGACTCGGCATCAAGAACGCGAGCGCACACCTGCGGGTCCTGCGGGAAGCGAGACTCGTAGAGACCCGCAAGGAGTCGCCGTACGTGTTCTACCGGGTCGCCGACGAGGCTGTGCTGCGGGTCGTGCGCGAACTCCAGGCGCTGGCCCGGCAGCGCCTCGCCGAGGTGGAGCGGATCACGCGCCTCTATTTCGAGTCGCCGGCCGAGATGGAGCAGGTGGACATGGGTGAACTCGTGCGCCGCCTGGAGGCGGGAGACGTCACCCTGCTGGATGTTCGACCCGATGACGAGTACCGGGCAGGGCACATCCCCGGCGCTGTTTCGATCCCGATGGAGGAACTGGACCGCAGGCTCGCGGAGGTCCCTCGCGACCGCCCTGTGATCGCGTACTGCCGTGGTCCGTTCTGCGTACTCGCCGCCGAGGCAGCAGACACGCTACGGCGCCACGGCTTCGCCGCCTACCGCCTGGAAAGCGGTGTCGCCGATTGGCGTCTTGCCGGTCAACCCGTCGCGACAGAATGAAGCCTGACTCACAGCGAAGGGAGACAGACCCATGATCCTGAGACAGTACCTCGACACGAGCCCGGTGGTCGCCGCCTCCTACCTCTTCGGCTGCGGGGGCAAGGCCACGGGCGCAGTGGTGGACCCGACGGACGACATCGAACGGTATATGCGCGACTCCGAGGCGCTCGCCCTGCCGATTCGCTACGTGATCGACACGCACGTACACGCCGACCACATCTCCGGCGGCCGCCGCCTCGCGGAAGCCACCGGTGCCGAGTACGTCCTCTTCACCGGAGCGGGCGCCAACTACCCCTTCCTCGGGGTGGACGACGGGGACGTGCTGGAGCTGGGCAACGTAACCGCCCGCGTGCTCCACACGCCGGGGCATACGCCCGAGCACATCTCGCTCGTCGTGACGGACCGCACGCGCGGGCCCGAGCCCTGGTTCGTCCTCACCGGTCACACGCTGATGGTAGGCGACATGGGGCGAACCGAGCTTGCGACCAGTGCCGAGGAGGGTGCCCGCGCGCTCTTCCGGAGCGCTGCGCGGCTTCGCGAGATGCCGGACCACCTGGAGGTGCTCCCGGGTGCCTTCTCGGGATCCGTCTGTGGACGGGGTCTGAGCGGCAAGGCAACCTCGACGGTCGGATTCGAGCGGCGCTTCAACCGAGCCTTCTCGATCACCAACGAAGAAGAGTTCGTCGCACTGATGCTGAAGGAGATCCCGCCGCGGCCGGAACGTGCCGCGGAGATACGTGCGGAAAACCTCGGGTCCCCGTCCACCGCCGACGTCTGAGGCGATGGGCGGCACGACTCCATCGCCTACGGATGCGCGGTCGCCAGTTCGTCTAGGGCTTCGGGAGAACTGGGTTCAGTTCGCCCTGCTGGTGCTGGTCAACGCCTTCGTGGGCACGATGGTGGGCGTGGAGCGGTCGGTGCTCACGATCCTGGCGCAAGATGAGTTTGGCGTCGCCTCGGCCACGGCCGCGCTCTCCTTCCTGATCGCCTTCGGGCTGACCAAAGCGATCGCCAACTTCGTGGCAGGCGACTTCGCTCACCGCATCGGCCGCCGCCGGATCCTGCTGATCGGCTGGCTCTTCGGGCTGCCCGTTCCGCTGCTGCTCTGGTGGGCGCCCTCGTGGAACTGGGTGATCTTCGCCAACCTCCTGCTCGGTGTGAACCAGGGCCTCGCCTGGTCGGCCACGGTGATCATGAAGATCGACCTGGTGGGGCCCAAGCAGCGCGGCCTCGCCATGGGCCTGAATGAATTCGCGGGCTACCTCGCCGTCGCGCTCGCCGCGCTAGGGGCCGGGTACATGGCCGCGGACTTCGGTCCCCGCAGCGGTCCCGTCTGGATCGGCGGGGCGGCCGCACTGCTCGGCATCCTCGTCACGCTCCTCTTCGTCCGCGACACGGGAGATCACGTGGAGCTGGAGCACGCGATGGCTGATCAGGCGATCGAGGGCGGACCGGACTCGCTGCCAAGCACTCTCCGGGCCCGGCTGTGGCAGGCAAGCTGGGTCCATCGGCCGCTCTTCGCTGCCAGCCAGGCGGGCTTCGTCAACAACCTGAACGACGGCCTCGCCTGGGGACTGTTTCCGCTGTTCTTCGTCGCCTCCGGATTGTCCCTGCGCGAGATCGGCTGGCTGGCCGCCCTCTATCCCGCTGTCTGGGGGATGGCCCAGATCGGCACCGGCGCACTTTCGGACCGCACCGGACGCCGGCCGCTCATCGTCTCCGGGATGATGCTCCAGGCGGTGGGGCTCGCCATCTTCGCCCTGGCGAGCAGCTTCCTCTGGTGGGCGGTCGCGGCGGTGATCCTGGGGCTCGGCACGGCGGCGGTTTACCCGACCCTGATCGCGCAGGTGAGCGACCTGGTGACGCCGAGGGACCGCGCCAGCGGCGTCGGCATCTACCGTCTCTGGCGCGACCTGGGCTACGTCGCCGGAGGTCTGCTTGCCGGCATCCTCGCCGACCTGCTGGGTTTCCGCGTCGCCATCGGCTTAGTGGCGTTGCTTACCGCCGTCTCCGGCCTGATCGCGCGGGGATATCTGCCTGTCTCGGGACATTCAATCCCAAGCACTGGCAGGTCCGATCGAGCAACGGCCGCGGGATCCGAGAAGGTCACCTCCTAATCCAGCATCAGCGCTCAACCATGAAGACCCTGTTCATCGTCAACGACCCGCCCTACGGCACCGAACGCGCCTTCAACGCCCTCCGCTCTGGCAGGATGAGCGCGCCGCCCGCTGCCGCTGATCGAGCCCGTCATCGACAAAGCTGACAACTACGTCGAGATCGGACGACGGGAATCCCTTGCCACGCACCACGGAGCCACCGCAGAAGAGGATGCTCGCTGACGGATAGCGATGGGACCAGAGCCGCTGAGCTGCCGCGTATGGTTCTGGTCGCTGCTCGCTGCCAGTCATTTCGTCTCGCGCTGTGGTTTGCGGCTGCCCAACGCCCCAAGGTAACCTGCAAGCGGCACAAAGAGCGACGAACGCTACGGCGACCGCGACGTCGCTCTGGAGCAATTCCGGCGAGCGCGCGATCGATGGTGCCGACTGTCAGGTTCACCGCACGTTAGCCGGCGGCTACGGCACGTTCGAAGTGGGGGCCCAGGCGCAGATAGACGGCCTGGAATCGCTCATTGCCGGGCCGAGCCGTGTTCCGTGCCCCCCCCCGCGGAGCGAAGCATGCACTTCTAGTCCCGGCTCGGCGTGTCCTCCACGACAAACATATCGAAGGCTCCGCCGCTCTCGACGAAGAACACACAGTCCGTGTCCGTGCCACAACTTGTGCGGTGCCGGTAATCGCCGCCGGGCTGCATCATGAAT
>CAZWSO010000177.1:0-5556 GCA_964636485.1 uncultured Gemmatimonadaceae bacterium | reverse complement strand
AGATGGCGAAGATGGCGCCGAACTGGATGAGGATCGGCAGGAGCGGGCTGCCGCCGCCCTCGGGCGAGCCCGCGGCGATCAGCAGGTAGGCGAAATTGACGGTCATGTCGAATCGTTCGGTGTCGAGTGATAGCGCTCGAGCCAGCCCCGGCTCCACGCCTCCATTCGCCGTTCAGCGATGGCCTGTCGCGCCTGGCGCATCAGAGCGACAAGGAAATGTACATTATGCAGCGAGAGGAGGCGCAGTCCCAGAGCCTCCTCCGACATGAATAGATGCCGAATGTAGGCCCGGCTGAAGCGGCCGCAGGTGCCACAGTCGCACTGTTCGTCGAGCGGCGCCGGGTCGGCGCGGAGCTTCGCATTCCGCACGTTCAAGCGGCCCGTGCTGGTGAATGCGGTGCCGGTTCGCCCCATCCGGGTTGGTGCCACGCAATCGAACATGTCCACGCCGCGGCGCGCGCCCTCGATCAGGTCCTCGGGGAAGCCGACACCCATGAGGTAGCGCGGCCTGTCAGCCGGCAACACGGAGTCCACTACCTCCAGTATGCCAAGCATCTGCGGCTTGGGCTCCCCCACCGAGAGCCCGCCGATCGCGTAGCCCGGCCACCGATCCATGCCCGCGATGGCGCGCACTGCATCACGCCGGATCTGCGCGTGAATCCCTCCCTGAACGATGGGGAAGAGCGCCTGGGGTGGGCGGTCCCTCCTCTCCCCGGCGGTGCGGACAAATTCGCCGCGGCAGCGTTCCAGCCAGCGGATGCTGCGCTCGCTAGCCTCGCGCGCCAGCGCTTCCTCCGACTGGCCCGGAATCACGTGATCGAATTGCATGATGACGTCGGCGCCCAGCGACCTCTGGATTTGGATCACGGATTCGGGAGTGAATGCGCGGCGGGAGCCATCTATGTGGCTGCGGAACTCCACACCTTCCTCGCGAACCTGGCGCAGCGTCTCCAGCGAAAAGACCTGAAACCCGCCAGAGTCGGTGAGAATGGGCCCGCTCCAGCCCATGAAACGGTGCAGCCCGCCGAGCGATTCGACGATGTCCTCACCGGGGCGCAAGTGCAGATGATAGGCGTTGGCGAGGATCATCCGGGCGCCAGCTGCGCGGAGATCGTCGGGGGCGAGCGCCTTGACGGTGGCCTGCGTGCCGACGGCCATGAAGGCCGGCGTATCGAGAACGCCGTGAGGAGTCTCGAAGACGCCGGCACGGGCCGAGCCGTCGGTTGCGCCGATCCTGAACGTGAAGCCGGTCGTCCCCCCTTCCAGCACAAGCTCCACCTCAGATCACCGCCATGGCGTCGCCATAAGAGTAGAAGCGGTAGCCCTCGACCACCGCCTCGCGGTATGCGCGCATCGTGAGCTCGTAGCCAGCCAAGGCGGCGACGAGCATTATCAGCGTCGAGCGGGGGAAATGGAAGTTCGTGATCAGCTTGTCGACGGCGCGCGGTGATTGTGGAGGGCGGATGAAGATTCGCGTTTCTCCGGATCCGGCCCTGGTCCGGCCGTCAGCGCCAAGCGCGCTTTCCAGCGTGCGCACGCTGGTCGTGCCCACCGCCCAAATGTCGCGTCCGCTGTCGCGCGCTGCGTTCAGTGTGGCGGCTGCATCATCGGACAACGAGTAGACCTCTTCGTGCATCACATGCATTGCGGGATCGTCCACCTCCACGGGGCGAAACGTTCCCGCACCTACATGCAGCAGCACGTCCACCCGACGGACTCCCCGAGCCTCGAGCTCGGTGAGCAGGGCGGGGGTGAAGTGCAGGCCTGCGGTTGGCGCCGCTACTGAGCCCCACTCGCGCGCATACACCGTCTGATACCGTTCGGCATCGCCGCTTTCGTCGGCGCGATCGATGTAGGGCGGCAACGGAATGTGGCCAAACCGTTCGATCGATTGACGCACAGGTTCCCCGGCGCTTTCCAGTCGGACGTGGCGCGTGCGGCGGTCGGTGATCGTGAGGATCTCTGCAGTGAAGCCCGGGGCGATGGTGACCCGCCTTCCGGGGCGCAGCTTACCCCCCGGGCTGACCATTGCCTCCCATACGTCATCCTCGTGCTCTCGCAGCAGGAGCAACTCTGCCGGCGCGCCAGTCTCACGCGCTCCCAGGAGCCGCGCCCGAAACACGCGGGTGGTATTGAGCACCAGCGCGTCGCCGGGCTGGAGCAGCTCTACGACGTCGCCAAAGCGCCGGTGCGAGATGCGTCCGCTCGCTCGACGGACCACCATGAGACGGCTCTCGTCGCGATGCTCGGTGGGATACTGCGCGATCTGCTCCGGCGGCAGCTCGAAGTCGTAGTCCGACGTACGCGTGCCATCGGCGACGCGAGGGCTCAGAGCAGACTCCCCTGAGCACCCCCCTCGGGAGACATGCCCGGTGCCGGCGGCGTGTAGCCGAAGTGGCGGTATGCCTGCGGCGTGGCCAGGCGTCCGCGAGGTGTCCGCTGGAGGAACCCGTTCTGCACGAGATACGGCTCGTACACTTCCTCGATCGTGCCAGGATCCTCGCCCACGGCGGCGGCGATGGACGCTATTCCCACAGGGCCGCCGTCGAATTTCTCGATGATCGTCCGCATTACCCGGGCATCCATGTCGTCGAGGCCGAATTGATCCACATCCAGCATTGCGAGGGCGGCATCGGCCACGTGCTGCGTTATCCGGCCATCGGCCTTCACCTGCGCGTAGTCGCGGATGCGGCGGAGCAGCCGGTTGGCGACGCGCGGTGTTCCCCGGCTGCGCCTGGCGATCTCCATGGCGCCGCCCTCGTCCACATGGACGCCGATCACCTCCGCCGAGCGCGTCACGATGTGCTCGAGCTCGTCCACCGGGTAGTAGTTGAGCCGTTGCACGATGCCGAACCGAGCGCGCATGGGTGCCGTAAGCATACCGAAGCGCGTGGTGGCACCAATCAGCGTGAAGTGCTCGATGGGCATGGTGATGGTCTGCGCCTTGGGTCCCTCGGACAATCGGATGTCGATCCGGTAGTCCTCCATGGCCGGATAGAGGAACTCCTCGATGATCGCGCGGAGACGATGGATCTCATCGATGAAGAGGATGTCGCCCTCACGCATGTTGGTGAGCGTGCCGACCAGATCGCCCGGCTTCTCCAGCGCGGGCCCCGAGGTGGTCCGAATGTTGACCCCGAGTTCGCGGGCAACAAGCTCCCCAAGCGTGGTCTTTCCCAGCCCGGGGGGTCCGTAGAAGAGGGTATGGTCGAGGGGCTCCCGGCGGGCCAACGCCGCATCGATGTAGATGCGCAGCGCTTCCTTGACCTTGCCCTGTCCGATGAACTCCTCCAGCCGCTGCGGGCGCAGCGACAACTCGACCACCGACTCGTCGGTGAGCGCCTCCGGGGTGGTGATCTCCGCACGCGACATCGGGTGGACAGAGTAGGGCGAAGGGACGCCGAAAGCAAGCCCAGCGGCCGGGCTGCGGTGTCGGGTTTGGGAGGTGCGGACCGAGCTTCGTGCCGCATACGCAACTTCGGGGAGGGTCGTGGGGCTCCGAACGCCGAACTCCGACGCCGTGCGCGTCAGCGGAACATCGCTTGCGCATAATAATAAGCTTGCCCACTCACGGAGGACGATGCGATGACCGAGACCACCAACGTGCAGATGGATCCATCTCTGCTCGCCGAACTGAACGATCTGCTGCAGCTCGACTACGACGCCGTGCAGGCATACACGGTGGCGATCGAGCGGCTCGGCGACGTGGAGGCGAAGAATGCGATTGCGGCCTTTCGCGAGGATCACGAACGGCACATCCGCGACCTGACGCAGCTGATCAGGTCACGTGGCGGAGATCCGATCAACCTTCCGCACCTGCCCACGGGCATATTCAAGCTCGCCGTTCAGGGTGTGGGTGCCGCGGGCGGGGACAAGGGAATCCTCCTCGCCTACAAGTCGAACGAGCGGCAGGTGCGGGACAAGTACCGGCGCGCCGCCAATCGCGCGCATGATCCGGAGGTGACCGCGATCATCCGGCGCTCCGCGGACGATGAGCAGCGGCACTACACCTGGGCGCTCGAGCGCCTGGAGGACATGGGTGTGGGTGTCGGCACTCCGCTGGGTCGCGCCAGCGGCGCGTTCGAGACAGGTCACGCACGCATGGCCGATGCAGTCGAACATGCGGAGAAGCGAGCGATGGAAGTGGGCGAGCGCGCGCGCCGGGGGATCGGCGCGATGATCCGCGAAAACCCGGCGAAGGTTACGGCGCTCGCGCTGGGTGCGGGAGCGGCGGTGGCCAGCGTGGTGCGCGCAATGCGGCGGAAGTGACGGACGGAGCGCCGGATCAGCTGGAGCGGGAGATTGCGCGCAATCGCGCGCCCGCCTGCTCCAGCGTCTCGGTGCGCTTGCAGAAGGCGAAACGCACCTCGCGCCGCCCCCGCTCGGGATCCATGCGGAAGCTCGATCCAGGCACGCAGGCGACGCCAACCTCGCGAGTGAGCCACCGGGCGAATTCCGTGTCGCTCAGATCGCTGATCGCAGAGAAATCGGCGAGGATGTAGTACGCGCCTTCCGGGACCTCGAATGCGAAGCCCGAGTCACGCAGCGCAGAAGCCAGCACATCGCGCCTTGTCCGATAGTCGAGCGCCAGATGGTTGAAGTAGTCGGCGTCGAATGCCAGGGCGACGGCGCCGGCGGCCTGCAGCGGCGCTGGCGCACCCACGGTCAGGAAGTCGTGCACCTTCCGGATCGCTCCGGTCTCTCGCGCGGGCGCCACCGCGTGGCCGAGTCGCCATCCAGTACAACTGAACGTCTTCGACAGCCCGGAGATCGTCACCGTGCGCCCGCGCATGCCGGGCAGCGTCGCCATCACATGATGCTCGCCGGCATACCGGATGTGCTCGTAAATTTCATCCGTGAAAACCCACAGGTCACGTTCCACGCAAAGCTCCGCGAGTGCGCGCAATTCGGTGCGCGTGAACACGCGGCCCGTTGGGTTGTGTGGGGTGTTGAGTACGATTGCCTTCGTTCGCGCCGTGACGGCGTCCCGAATTCCGTCGATGTCCAGCCGCCATCCGGGCCGCTTCAGTGGCACGAATACCGGCGTGGCACCCGCGAGGATGGCGTCGGGACCGTAATTCTCGTAGAACGGCTCGAGAAGTATGACCTCGTCGCCCGGATCGACGATCGCCAGAAAGGCGGCGGCCATCGCTTCCGTGGCCCCGCACGTCACCGTCACCTCGGTGTCGGCGTCCACCTCCATGCCGTACCAACGGCGGTACTTCTCCGCGATAGCCAGACGAAGCGCCGCCGCGCCCCACGTGATCGCGTACTGATTGATGTCGCCGCGGATCGCCGCGCAGGCAGCCTCCTTCATCGGCTCCGGCATCGGAAAATCCGGGAACCCCTGCGCGAGGTTGATCGCCTCGTGCTGATCGGCGATCCGCGTCATCTCACGAATAACCGATTCGGTGAAGTGCGCGGCGCGCATGGCGACGGGCATGTGACTAAGCTCCAGGGCTCGGGCCGGCTGCCACCCGGCAATGGAAGGTATCAGTTCCTCCGGAATGGACGGGGGAAGGCGTTTGGCAGGATCCAGCTGCACGATTTCTGAAA
>CAZWSO010000176.1:0-5607 GCA_964636485.1 uncultured Gemmatimonadaceae bacterium | reverse complement strand
CCGGCGGCGATCGCACCGAAGAGGTGCATGTGGCGCAGCAGGTGCTCCAGTCGCTGGGTCTGCGGAGCTTTGCCCCGCAGGTGACCGCCTGCCCCGGCTGCGGCCGTACGACTTCCACTTTCTTCCAGCACATGGCCGAGGACATTCAGGCGTATCTGCGCGAGCAGATGCCGCTGTGGCGCGATCGGCACCCCGGCGTGGAGGAGATGAAGGTGGCAGTGATGGGATGCGTGGTGAATGGCCCCGGCGAGTCGAAGCACGCGAACATCGGCATCTCGCTTCCCGGTACGTTCGAGGAGCCAAAGGCCCCAGTGTACGTGGATGGGAAGCTGTACACGACACTGAAGGGGGACAGGATCGTCGCCGAGTTTCTGCAGATCCTCGATGGCTACGTGCGCGAGCGCTACGGGGCGGAGACGAAGGTCCGGGCGTAGCCATTCACCCGCTCACCGTTTTCAACCATCACGGTAGCGCTCCAGCGCCGTAGCCATGGCGCCGAGCTCATCCATGATCGCGACGGTAAAGCCCACTTCGCGCAGGCCCTGGTGCAGCCGGGGGTACCAGCCGATGGTGCTTTCGCGACCGGCGGCGAAGCGATTCCAGACGGTTTCCGGGAACTCGGTACGGTGCAAGTCCGCCAGCAGCGTGCCGGCATCGTGAACAGCCTCCGCTGCGCACACCCAACGGGAGGCATCGCTGGCGTACTCGAGCCGGCGCAGAAGATCCCGGCGACGTTCGTCCACCGACATCTCCGCCCCCTCCGGATCGTATCGTCGCTCGGTGATGGCATGCGCCGTTTCGAGCACCGAGGCACCGAACTTCTCGGCGATCCGTGCGAGCAGCAGCTCGCTCATCGCTCCGGCCGTCGAGTAGTCCAGGACGACGTTGTGAAGCACGCCGGCCACGACCGTGTCCTCCTCCTGGTCATATGCGGTGAGAATGACCGCAACATTCGCCGGCTGTGTGAAGTACGGCGACCGAGTACCTTTGCGTACCTCCTGATCGTGATGCTTGGCTGCGTAGGCAAGCGCGTGATTGATCCTGTCGGAGTAGCCGGTCATGGGGGAAAGGTGGTGTGACTCAGGGCTTCGGGGCCAGGGGGCTTGGCCGCGGTCGAAACCAGCCGACCAGCGCCTCCAGCCCGCGCACGTCGTCCTCGTCGAAGCGGTTGGATTCTTCGGCATCCACGTCCAGCACGGCGATCAGGTCGCCGGCGGTGTTGAAGACGGGAACGACGATCTCGGACCGGGCGCGGGCATCGCACACGATGTGCCCAGGGAATGCCTGCACGTCGGGAACGACGACAGTCCGCCTCTCTAGAGCCGCCCTGCCGCAGACGCCGCGGCCGAATTCGATCTCCAGGCAGCCGACGGTTCCCTGATACGGGCCCACTCGCAGCAGATGGCCGGGTTCCACCACACGGTAGAAGCCTGTCCACAGATAACCGAAGCCGTGGTGCAGCACGGAGGCCATGCTCGCCATGGCCGCAATCTCATCGTCCACCCCGGCGAGCAGCGCCTCGATGGCCGCGTTCACCTCAGCATACGCCTCCGGCTTGGGGCTCGACCGCACATCGATGATCGCCTCGGCCATGTTCGTTCCTGGGCTGCTGACTGAGAGAGCGTGAGGTAAAGCGCAGCTCCAGCGCGAGCAGCGCAGTTCAGGCACACGAAAACACCGCACCCACCCACGCTGCCGAAGAGCCGCCCGTACTGGCCTTGACGGCGGAACGCTACATTGGCGTGACCGCCCGTGAGAGATCCAGCACGAACCTGCTCCCCCGGCCAAGCTCGCTCTCGACAAAGATGTCCCCGTCGAGCAGTCTCGCCAACTGCCGGGCAACGCTGAGCCCCAGCCCGGTACCCCCCTTCCGGCGCGTGGTCACGTGCTCGACCTGCCAGAACGAGTCGAACACGTGCTCCAGGTGCTGTGCAGGAATACCGACGCCCGTATCCTCGACCGACAGCAGCACGCGGGAGCTCTCCACGACCACGGAGATCGCGATGCCGCCACTCTCGGTGAACTTGATCGCGTTCCCCAGGAGGTTGAGGAGGATCTGCCGCACCTTGCCGGCATCGGTGATGATGGCGATCGGTTCGTCCGGAACGTGGACCGAGCAGGCAAGCCGCTTCTTCTGAACGAGCGGCTGCACCACGTCAACCACCTCCTGAATGACGTCGCGCAGGTCCGCTTCCTCGATCCGCAGCGATTCATGTCCGGCATCGATGCGGGCAAAACTCAGAATCTCCTCGATGAGCATGAGCAGGTGCGTACCACTCGCCTTGATGCGCTCGAGCTGATCGCGCTGCGTGTGGTTTAGCGGCCCAACGATCTCATCAGCCACGAGCTCGGTATATCCGAGGATTGCGGCCAACGGGGTGCGCAACTCGTGCGACATGACGGCCAGAAATTTTGCCTTCGCAGCGTTCGCCTCCTGTGCGTCATCTCGTGCCCGGCGCATCTCGTCAAAGAGCATGGCGTGGTCCATTGCCACGGCCGCGCGATGGGCGAGCTCGACCGACACGTCCAGATCCGTGGCTGTGAACGAGCGGGCACTGTCGGTGGAGAAGACGGTAATCACCCCCAGGCGTCGCTCCCGCGCTATAAGCGGAACGCACATCGCGGAGTGCAGTCCGAGCCGCCGCCACAGGTCGAGATGGCCGTTATCCCGCGAAGCCGCCCGCATCAGCTCCTCCGTGATCTCCGGATAGAGCTGCGGCTTGCCGGTGCGCAGCGCCACAATGTTCCCAGCCGTACCCTTAATGTCCGATGGATAGCGACGCTCCATCTCTGCGAATAGGGCTGTGACTTCCGCGCTGCTGCTGTGCATCGCGATACGTTCCACTCGGCCGTCGTCGCGCAGAATGTCGATCGCGCACCCATCCCCCAGGGAGGCAGCGGCGATCTGCACGATGGCATCGAGCGTGGTGCGCAGGTCGAGCGAGGAGGCGAGCAACGCACCCGCCTCGGTCAGGAAGCGCAGGCCGTCTTCGGCGCGCTTGCGGTCGGTGAGATCCCGCGTGGTTGCCAGTACGGAGATTACCTCGCCGGCGGCGTTCCGCTCGGGTACGAGGCTCGCTTCGTAGTAGCGCTTGCCGGGGGGCGCGACGTAATCGAAGCCGATGGTATCCGCTGAACCAGTCTCGAAAACACGAGCAAGTGCCTCCTCCCAGAGCTGCCACACTGGCTCCGGCATTCCGAGCTCGGCATTGGTTCTGCCGATGAAGCGTTCGCGCCGAATACCGGTGGCGTGCTCGACGGCGGGATTCACGTAGACGTGGCGGAATTCGCGGTCGAAGCGCGCAATGATGTCCGGCGCCTGCTCGGCCAATGCCGTGAACGAGGCCTCACGGCCGGCCAGTGCATCCCACGACCGGCGGCGTGTGATCGCGAGCGCCACGTGGCCGGCGATACTCTCGGCGAGTCGCACATCCTGTGCATCCGGGGCGTAGGGACGCTCGTAGTGAACGACGACGCGCCCCAGCAGCTCTCCGGCATCGACAAGTGGGACGATCATCAGGGCGCGGATGCCTTCGCGATCGAGCGCATCCACGTGGGCGCGCGTGTACTCGCTGTCACGCGTGTCGGCAATGACTATCGTGCGTGGTGCAGGCGTATCACGATGCCAGGGCGAGCGTCCCTCCATGATCTCGCGGTACTCCGCCGACAGTCCTCGCCAGGCCACGTATCGCATCACGTCGCCACGGTCGAACAGCAGCACGGCAGCACGATCCGCATCGAGCGCCCGTACCATCCCGTCGATTGCCTCGTCGCAGACGGTCTCCAGCCTGTCCGCGCGATTCACCGCCTCCGTGAGACGCTGAAGCACATCCAGTTGTCGAAGACGGCGGTCAGCTTCGGCCAAGTCGGCAGTGTCCCTCGCGGTCGGCGACCTGGAATCGAGTGGCATGGGCGGCAACCGGCTCCTGAGCAGTCTCAGTGTTGATAGTAGTGCCCGAACCGGCGGCCGGAAACCGGTCTCGCGACGGTACGCGCTCGTGGCGCCCCTTGTCACGGCAGGGGCATCAGCCGCCGAGCGCGATTAGCTTTCTCGAAGGGGATGCGTACGGATACGCTGGTGCGCAGAGTCAGGTCTCGAGCGCGCCCGCGGTGTTACCTAGGATTGGCGACGCACTTGCGTCGGCCGACTGCCACGGGAGTTCGGGACGTGAGCTTCGAAGGGTTCAGCCCCCGGGCCCTTGCCTTTCTGCGAGGACTGGCGCGCAACAACCGCCGCGACTGGTTCGAAGCGCGGCGCGCCGAGTACGAGACCGAGATCCGGCAGCCCATGCTGGCTTTCATCGAGGAGATTGATGATCGACTGGGAACGATCGCGCCGGAAATCATCGGCCATCCCAGGCAGTCCGCTTTCCGAATTCACCGCGACGTGCGCTTTTCGCCCGACAAATCGCCGTACAAGACGAACGCCGCGTGCTGGTTCTTTCATCGCGATGGTGGCAGGGGAGTGGGGAGCGAGGCCGCGCATGGCGGCGCTGGCTTCTACTTTCACCTCCAGCCCCGTGCCTCCATTGTGGCCGGAGGTATATGGATGCCGCCCCGGCCGACGCTGGCCCGCATTCGTCAGGTGCTGGCCACGAACCACGAGGAGCTCGAAGAGATCGTCACGCATCGCGCCTTCCGGCGGCGGTTTGGTGTGCTGAGTGATGAAGCTGTTCTCCGTCGCATGCCGCGCGGATTCGCCGCTGGGCACCCGGCGGCGCACTGGCTTCGCTACTGCTCTTTCACCGTCTCGCGTGGGATCGATGATGCGCGACTGTCATCGCCGCGGCTCGTGGATGCTGCCGCCGCGGACTTTGCCCGCATGCTTCCGCTTGTCCGCTGGCTGAACGCGGCCATCGACCTGCCAGTGCACGCCGCCCGATGATCGGTGAGCGTCTCGCGTGGCTCGCCTTCGGGATGAGCCAGCCGCCGCCCCCGCCGGCACGGCCGGTCGAATGTTCGGCTTCCTGAAACGCCGGCGGCGGGAGCGGCTGCGCGCGCGTCCATTTCCCGATGCGTGGCGCCGAATCCTCGAGCGCCGGTTTCCGCTCTACCTTCACCTGCCCGAGGAGACGCGCCGCGAGCTGCACGGCCACATGCAGATTTTTCTGGCCGAGAAGCACTTTGAGGGGTGCGGCGGGCTTGCGCTGACGGACGAAATGCGCGTCACCATTGCCGCCCAGGCGTGCCTCCTCCTGCTGCACCGCCGCAGCGACTACTATCCGCGCCTGTACACCATTCTGGTTTATCCTGGGGCGTACGTTGCGCCCGTTCGCGAGGAGAGGCACGCGGTAGTGACGGAGGGAGAGGAGGACCGGCTTGGAGAGGCCTGGGAGGACGGAGTTATCGTGCTCGGCTGGCGTGACGTACTCCGCGGCGCCGCCGACCCGGACGACGGCTTCAATCTCGTGCTGCACGAGTTCGCCCATCAGCTCGACCAGGAGGATACTTCCACACAGGGAGTGCCGCCGCTGGGCAGCGAGGTGGAGCCCGCCGAATGGGCGCGAGTGCTGCGAACCGAATTCGAGAGGCTCCAGCGCGATGCCGAGGCCGGGCGGCCAACGATGCTCGACGAGTACGGCGCGACGGACGCGGCGGAGTTCTTTG
>CAZWSO010000175.1:0-5621 GCA_964636485.1 uncultured Gemmatimonadaceae bacterium | reverse complement strand
CTTTTGTGCTCTCGCTGTACCTGGAACCGATACTCGACGAGCTGCGCATCACACGCATGGGGATGGCCACGCTGTACGGCGCCTGCACTCTCGTCGCGGCCGCCTGTCTCCCTTTCGTGGGACGTGTGGCCGACCGCAGCTCCGGGCGTGTCTTCCTCACCGGGGTTCTCGTCTTGATGGCGGCGGCCACGGCGCTACTCGCTCTGGCGCGCAGCGTTGTCTTGCTGGCGGTCGCGATCTTCGCGCTGCGGCTGCTCGGCCAGGGGGCGATCGCGCTCGGCACGGCAACGAGCACTGCTCGATGGTTCGTGCGCTACCGCGCCCGCGCGCTCGCCGTCGTGACGCTGGGCTATGCGGTTGGAGAGCTGATCTTTCCAGGCTCCGTGCTGGCGTCCATATCATGGCTCGGATGGCGCGGTTCGCTTCTTCTGATCGCCGTCGTATACGTGGTGGTGTTCACTCCCATTGTCGGGTACTTCGTGCGCGAGCCCGAGCCGGGTGAGCCGCTCGGGGCACCGCCCACTGGAGATAGTGCGGCTGCGGCCGGCGGCGAACGCTCGCCGTCGGGGCGCTGGCTCCTGTCTCCCAACTACTCGATGAGCGAAGCGATCCGTGTGCCGGTCTTCTGGCTGGCGCTGGCGTGTCTGGCCGTCATGCCGATGGTTCTGACCGGGATCATCTTTCATCAGGTGGCGATCTTCACCTGGGCAGGGTGGTCGACGGCGAGCATCGCCGGCGCGTTCGTCGCCTTCGCCTGTCTTGGCGTGGTGGGCAACCTCGCCGCCGGACTCACGCTCGATCGCATCGACGCCAAGTGGGGGATCGCCGCCAGCAGTGTGGCGGCGGTGGCAGCGCTTGCGGTCGTCTGGGTCGGCCTTTCCGGCGCGCCAGGCCCACTTCTCTACGGCGGCCTGATGGGACTGGCCAACGGCGTGTCGGGAGGCACCAACGCGATCATCTGGCCTGCCTACTTCGGCATCGGGGCGCTGGGAGAGATCAAGGGGGTGGTGAACGGCGTCCGCAACGGAGGAACGGCACTCGGCCCCGCGTTGGTCGCCGCGCTCATCACCGTGGAGGGCTCCGCGGCGCCGGCCACGCTGGCGGTTGCGGTGCTGCTGTTGGCGGCCGGGGTGACGTCGTTCTTCATGCGAGCGCCGGCCGCCAGTGGCGTGCGGGATCCGGCAGTGTAGCTAATAGCGACGATCGAGCCTCAACTCTTCCTCTACCGGTCGCACCTCGATGCTTCCGATCCTGGCCGACGGCCATTGCGCCGCGAGCCGGATCGCCTCGTCGAAGTCGCTTGCCTCGAGCATGAAGAAGCCGCCGATCTGCTCCCTGGTTTCCGCGAACGGTCCGTCGGTGACAGACAGCTTTCCGTCGCGAATACGCAGCATCGATGCTGTCGTGGCGCTCTGGAGCGCTTGCGCGGCGATCAGGCGACCGCTCTGACGCAGTGTGTCGACATAGTTTAGGGTCTCCTGCCTCAGGTCATGCCACTCGCTTTCAGTCAGATCGTTGAGCTTCTGCTCTTCCTCGTAGGCCAGGCAGAGGTATTTCATGGCAGTATCAGAGTCGTTGGTTCGGAGTGGGAAGGGTCAGCATGCCTGCTGACGTCGTCGTCGCCGCAGCAGGGGATGCGAGATCCCGGTAGAACCGAGCATCGTCAACTATAGTTCACGAGAGTCGACCGCGTGGTCGCCAGCCCTCCAGGAAACCGGCCTCGCGGCCGCCTCGGCACTGGGGTGGTGGACGATGAGAGCGGAACGTGTCGAGCCAATCTGCCCGATTTTACATGCTGGCCGTATGCAGCGTCATCTTGACAGTGTAACTAAAATCACATATATTGGTACTTGAAGGCGCTACGGAGCCAAGTCGCTGTAGTTTCTGCGTTTCAACTCTCGGAGTCCCCATGCCCACTCTCATCAGTAAGACCCGAGCCCAGGGTGCGTCGGTGGTAACAACCCTGCCGGCTGAGGTGGTGCGGCGCCTGGGAATCCCGCCAGGCCAGGAGCTTCAGTGGATCGAGGACGGAATGGGCGGCTTCCGGGTGGTGCCCCATACACCGGAACTGGCTGCTGCGCTCGAGGCCCACGAGCGGATCATGGCCGAGTACGACGCGGTTTTCCGCGCTCTGGCGAAGTAGCACCTCTGCGAGGGATGGAGGAGCCGCGCTGGATAACCGAGCCTACGATGCTCGCAATCCATGCGCAGCAGATCGAGCGCTACGGAGGCGCTCATGGAGTGCGTGACAGGAACGTTGTGCTCTCCGCGCTCAGCCGGGCCATGCACCGGCGGGCGTATGATCCCTCCGCCGACCTGGCGGATCTGGCATCAGCGTACCTCGTTGGCTTCGCCAGGAGTCAGGGATTCAACGATGGAAACAAGCGCACGGGCCTCGCCTGTGCGCTTGTTTTTCTTGCCGTCAATGGCTCGCGAGTCCGTGCGCCACCTGAGGAACTGTATGCCTTGACCATGGCGGCCGCGACGGGACAGGCGGATGATACGGTAGTCGCCGCGCTTCTGCGCGGCCGTCTGGAGCCAGGCAAATGAGCGCCGCCAGGGACCGGCTCGCTACCAGCTCCCGCTCGGCGCGTCATCGGGCACGAGCGGGGAAGTTCGTAGGCGGATGTCGCACGTGCGCGCCGCGGGCGCAGCTCGTCGTGCAGCGCCGCCACGTCGCGACAGCCGAGCCAGACCCACATCCGCGGCTGGCGGTGCGCAGCGGTGTCCACGCTCAGTAATCCCTCGTCAGTGCCGGCAGCTCGCGTGGCGGGCCGGTGCGGCGCGCGGTGATGCGCATGTAGCCGCGGTGCCACGTCTCTCCGCCGTCCACCGACCGGTCGGCCACCCAGGAGAAGCTGCTGTCGGTGATCTCGTGGTAGCGGATCCGCCAGAGCGAGCTGCCGAAGCGCTGCTCGATGTGCACCTCGTTCCCCACGCGGCGCGCGGTGCCCGTGTCCTGGAGCCCGCCACCGCGGTCCATGCCCACCAGCTCCCAGCGGTCGAGTTCGGTGTTGTAGCTCCGCACCGTCGTCGTCACGTAGAACGTCTCCCCGCTGTCGCCCAGCACGCGATACTCGTCGAGCACCTGGCCGTGAGCGAGCCGCACGGCCGTCCATCGTCCGCGGAAGTGCACGTACTCCGCGTGCTCGGCCTCGAACTCCCACTCGCCCAACAGGTAGTCGAAGTCGCGGTGGTGCGCGTTCCAGGATGCCTCGCGCTTCGCCTCGGAGCTGTCGTTCGTAGTCTGTGCCTCACCGGGCGAAGCACTGGCCGTTATGAGTATTCCGAGGGCGCAGATCAGTGTGTGGCGCGCAGGTAGCATGGCAGGACTCCGGTGTTCGAGTTCACGTCTCACCCCGAATTCATTGCCGGCCAGACCGGCCGCGGCAACTCCGCTGCAGCCACCGGTCACTTCCGTGAAGCGAACGGCAACCTGATCTCCGCGCGCGTGCCGCCGCCCGGCACCGGCACGAGCGAGAGCCGGGCCGCCGCTCCATAATGGGCGCGCAGCCGCTCGCGCGTATTCTCCAGTCCCACCCCTTCCGTGATCACCGCGCCCAGTCCTGGCCCGCTGTCCTCCACCCACAGGACCAGCTCGTCGCCGTCGCGCCGTGCCCCGACCTCTATCCGCACCGGCTCGGTGGACGCGCCCACGCCGTGCCTCACTGCGTTCTCGATCAGCGGTTGGAGGATGAACGACGGCACCGGCGCCGCGAGCACATCCTCGTCCACTGCGAACACCGCCTGGAGACGGTCGGCGAACCGTACCTGTTCGATCGACAGGTACTCTCGCACCAGGTGCAGCTCGCGCTCGAGCGCGATTGCCTGCTCCGGATCGATCCTGAGCAGTTGTCGGAGCAGCTCGCTCAGCCGCTCGAGCATCCCCGACGCGGCGTCCATGCGCGCGTCGCGCACCAGCACCGTGATCGCGTTCAGCGCATTGAAGAGGAAGTGTGGATGGAGCTGCGCGCGGAGCGCGCGCAGCCGCGATTCGGCAAGCTGCCCAGACAGCCGCACCGCGTGTAGCTCGCGGTCGCGCGCCTCCACCCAGTAGCGGAAGGCGTGCACGACCCCCACGAGCGCGAAGTACATGAAGAACGACCAGGGGAGGCTGAACAGCATCCAGCCGCCGAGTTCCTCGGCGAACGAATCCACCCAACCGCGCCCGAGCGCGCGCCGCAGAATCACCCCCAGCGTCGCCCAGCCCACGCAGAGGACCAGCGCCCCCAGCACGTGCACGCCGAGCGCGCGCCCGAGTCCCTGGCGGCGGAGCGGGTAGCGCTGGCCGAGCACGAAGGCCAGCGGCGTGAGGGCGGCAAGGAAGAGCCACTCGCTCCCCTGCCAGATCATGCCAGGGACATCGACACGCCCGTCCTCCAGCAGCAGCCCGCGGGCGGCGAACTGCGCGGCATCGAGCACGCCCGCCACGAGGCACCCGGCGACCACGAGAAGCCAGAGGCGCGGCGGCACGCGAATCGGGCCGCCGGGCGTCTCCGCCCGCCACGGCTGCGTGTCGATCACCTGCTCGGGGTGAGCCATGCGCGTCCTCCTTCCGGCCGGCACGGGAGCAGCAGCATCTTACCAGCGGACCGGACCGAGGGACACCCCGCATGCGGACAGCCGGACAAGCGCCCGGCATGATGCGCATCATGATCGTGGACGACGAGCCGCTGGCGCGCCGGGGGCTCGAGCAGCTCCTGTCCGCGCACCGCGATTGCCGCATCGTCGCCTCCTGCCGCAACGGGCGCGACATGGCGCACGCGCTCCCTTCCGCGCAGCCCGACCTCGTTCTCCTCGATGTCCAGATGCCGCTCCACAGTGGCTTCGACATTCTGGAACTCGTCGGGGACCGGCTGACGGCGCAGGTGGTGTTCGTCACCGCGCACGACGGCTACGCCGTGCGTGCGTTCGAGGAGCGCGCGGTCGACTACCTTCTCAAGCCGGTTTCGCAGGAGCGGTTCGACCGCGCGCTCGAACGCGTGCGCGAACGGCTGCGCGCCGAGCGCCTCGTTCGCGCATCGGATGATCGGGCGATCGCGACGGAGGTGCAGGGAGCGGACGTGGCGACAGGCGTACTCTCCGTGCCAATGGAGTCCGGCGAGGTCGTCCTCACTGCTCAGGAAATCGACTGGATCGAGGCCGTTGACTACCGCGCGGCCGTGCACGCCGGCGGACGGCGGTTCCTTCTCCGGGAATCGCTCGTATCGCTCGAGCGCCAACTCGACCCGCACGCGTTCGTCCGCGTGCATCGATCGGCGATCGTGCGGCGGGATCGCATCCGCGAGCTGCGCTCGATGGGTCGCGGACGCACCATGCTCATCCTGCGCGATGGTACGAAGCTGCCCGTGAGCCGGCGGCGGCGCGCGCGCATCCTCGCGCTCGTGCGCGGCGGTTGAGCACACACCTGCGCTCCCGGTGCGTACCGGGCTCGTCGCGCGCATCCCCGGTGCGCAGTTCGTCGAGATCGCCGGCGGGAGGCGCGGTGTGCAAGCGGCGCGGTCTGGAACGTCCTCCTGCAGGGTGCGCGCGTCGTGCGCCCGGTCGGAGAGATGCTCATGAACATGCCTCGTCCCGCGGCGCTCGTGACGGCAGCACTGATGCTGGCCGGCAGCGCGATG
>CAZWSO010000174.1:0-5629 GCA_964636485.1 uncultured Gemmatimonadaceae bacterium | reverse complement strand
CGGCATGGATAATTGTGTTACTTCGGGTGTCCAGAAACTCGCCGAGGCGCTAACTTCCGTCGCCACCGGATGCTGGCGGGAGGCATACGGGATTGCTCCACCCCACCTCCGCGACACAGGACCTCCGAGCCCACAAACCCCGAACTCCGAACCCCGGTCCCATGGCCCGAGTCCAGCGCCGAGACGAGATTCTCCGTTCCGAGCTCCCGCCCGCGCTGCCACTGATGGCGTTGCGCTCAACGATCGTGTATCCGCTCGGCACGATCGCCGTGCAGATGGGAGCACCGGAGAACCTCGAGGTCATCCGCGCGCACGAGGAGAACGGCCTGATCGTCGGTCTGGTCGTCGCGGGCGGGGATCTGGACGAGCCGATCAACCCCGACAGCTTTGTCGGTCGCGTGGGCGTCGCGGCCCGCGTACACGAGCGGATCAATCTTCCCGGCGACACGATTCAGATCACGCTCCAGGGGCTGCGTCGCATCGTAGTCGAGGAGATCACGCAGCATGAGCCCTTTCCCGTCGCGCGAATCAATCCGGCGCGGGAGACGCCGCTGGATCCGCTGCAAGGGGAGGAGCTAATGGCGCGGTTGGTGGCCGCCGCCGAGACGCTCGCCGAACTGGTCGACCGCATCCCCGATGAGGTCCCGGCCATCCTGAAGATGAACATGGCCGACCCGGGACGTTTCGCCGATCTCGCCGCCACCAACATGAACTTCCGCATCTCCGAGAAGGACGAGGTGCTCCAGCGCCTCGACATCGGCGAGCGAATCCGCTTCGTGCTCAGCCGGCTGGAGCGGGAAGTGGCTCGAGCCAGAGTGATGGAGGACATCAAGCGGCAGACCGAGGTGAAGATCGAGCAGCACCAGCGCGAGTTCTACCTGCGCCAGCAACTTCGCGCCATCCAGGCGGAGCTCGGCGAGACGGATCCGGGGGAGAAGGACGCACTGGACATCCTCCGCAAGATCGATGAGGCGCAACTCCCCGAAAAGGCGGCGCAGGAAGCCCGGCGGGAAACCGAGCGCATGCGCATGCTGTCGCCGGCGTCGAGCGAGTATCAGGTGATCCGCAACTACCTCGATTGGCTGATCTCGCTGCCGTGGAACAAGCGCACCGGAGACGAAGAGATCGGGCTTTCCAAGGTGGAGGAGGCGCTCGACAGCCACCACTACGGACTGCACGAGGCGAAGGAACGGATCATCGAGTATCTCGCCGTCCGCAAGCTTCGCGGCGGTGACCCGCACGGCCCGATCCTCTGCCTGGCGGGACCGCCAGGCACCGGCAAGACATCGCTCGGTGAGGCAATCGCGTCGAGCATCGGCCGCGAGTTCTACCGCATCTCCGTTGGAGGCGTGCGTGACGAGGCGGAGATCCGCGGACACCGGCGCACCTATGTCGGCGCCATGCCCGGACTGCTCATTCAGTCGCTGCGCCGCGTGCAGGTCAAGGATCCCGTCCTCATGATCGACGAGATCGACAAGATGTCGCACGGCGGCATGTCCGGTGATCCGACGGCGGCGATGCTCGAGGTGCTCGACCCCTCGCAGAACCACTCGTTCGTGGATCACTACATCAACCTCCCGTACGACCTCTCCTCGGTGCTGTTCATCTGCACGGCGAACAACGTGTTCGATATCCCGGCGGCTCTGCGCGACCGAATGGAGATCATCCGCATCGCCGGCTACACCATTGAGGAGAAGGTGGAGATCGCATGGCGCTACCTGCTGCCGAGGCTGTTCGAGGAGCACGGGATCGGCGACAAGGATCTCCAGTTCACCGATGAGGTGATGATGCAGATCGCCAGCGGCTATTCCCGCGAGGCCGGACTGCGCGGCTTTGCGCGCAACGTCGCGGCGATCATGCGCAAGCGTGCACGCAAGAAGGCGGATGGCGAAGAGGGCGCCTGGGTGGTGGACCAGGCCATGCTCGAGGACATACTCGGAGTGCCCCGGTACCCCAAGGAGGAAGCGGAGAAGGAGCCGGAGGTCGGCACCGTCACCGGTCTCGCCTGGACAGCTACTGGCGGCGACATCATGGTGATCGAGGCGCTGCGGATGCCCGGAACCGGCCGGCTGATCGTGACGGGTCAGCTAGGCGACGTGATGAGGGAGTCCGTTGATGCGGCATACTCCTACGTCCGCTCGCGGGCGCGCCAGCTAGCCATCGAGGATCAGACCTTCCGCGATGTGGACCTGCACATCCACCTGCCGGCGGGCGCCGTGCCCAAGGATGGACCGAGCGCGGGGATTACGGTCACACTGGCGATCGCGAGCTCGTTGAGCGACCGGCCCGTTCGCCGCGATGTCGCCATGACCGGCGAGGTAACGCTGCGTGGCAAGGTGTTGGAGATCGGCGGCGTCAAGGAGAAGGTGATGGCAGCGTACCGCTCGGGACTGCGTGAGGTGATCCTTCCCAAGACCAACGAGAAGGATGTGCGTGACATCCCCGAGGAGGTCCGAAACAATATGGCGCTGACGTACGTCTCGACGATGGACGAGGTGCTCCGTCTGGCGCTCCTGCCGCCTCCGGCGCCGCAGCCGGCCGATCTCCCCAGCGGGCGTGATGCGGACGCGCCGCGCCGATCGCGCGGAGAGCGGAAGGTGGAGGTCGAGAGCCCGGCGCAGTGAGGGACCGCGGTCCACAATGCGGATGCCGGGACGGGGGCGGTAGCGGGGCACCGACCGGCAATGCTCACGTCGCGCGTCCTTCAGTTCGTCGTTCCCTCGCGCGCGCCCCCTAGCCTCCAACGCCGTGGATCCCCTCCTCCTCACCTTCATCCTCAACGTCACCTTCGGCGCGATCGCGGGCGGGGTGACGAATGCGGTGGCGGTGTGGATGCTCTTCCACCCCTACGAGCGACGGTTCGGGCTGCAGGGCGCCATCCCGAAGAACAAGGCGCGGCTGGCGAAGAGCATCGGACGCACCGTTGGCGAGCGACTGCTGACTCCCACCGACATCGCCGGCGAGCTCGGGAGGGGGGGCATTCGCGAGAGCTTCGATGCGAAACTCATCGAGCTGATCACCGGGCTTCTCGAAACGGAGCGCGGCTCGCTGCGTGACCTTCTCCCGCCTGAAGTCTACGCCGAGGTGGAGCGAGCGCTGACCGGTGTGGCACCAATCGTCGCGGAGCGCGCGGCCACCTTCCTGGGGGAGGAGGAGTTCGAGCGGCGCGTGGTCGAGTTCGTCGCGCGCGCGCGCGCAGAGCTCGCACCCCGCCCCCTGGGCACGGTGCTGACCCCCGAGCGCCGCGCCGAGATTCGCGAACGCGCGAGTCGGTGGGCAGGAGAGCTGTCGGCGTCTCCCCAGCTCGAGCAGGGTGTGCGCGAGTACCTCGAGCGCCACGCGCACGACCTCGTCGCCGCGCCAGAGCCGATGATCGAGCGGATTCCCGCCCCGCTTGTGGAGGCGCTGGAGAAGGCGATTCAATCGTACCTCCCGCTCGCCGTCGAGAAAGTCGGCAATTTTCTGAGCGAGCCGGCCTCGCGCGAGCGCATCCGCCAGTCGCTGCACGGACTCTTCGCGCGTTTCGTGGACGATCTGCGCTTTCACGAGCGGGTGATCGCGCGACTCATGGTCACGGAGCGCACCTTCGACAAGGCGCTTGACTCGATCGAGCGGGAAGGAGTGGAGCAGCTCGTCGCGCTCCTCGAGGATCCGCTGGTGCGCGACGAGATCTCGCGCACAATCAACTCGGCCATCGTCGAATACCTTCGAAAGCCGCTGGGCGAGGTGGTCGGCGGACCGGAGAGCGAACGGGTGGGTGAGATCGTCAATGTGGCCGGCGACTACGTACTCCGTTTGTTGCGTGCAGAGCAGACGCACGGCTTTCTCGGCGACAAGCTCGATCAGGTGTTGGAACGCGCGGAGAATCGCACCTTTGGCGACGTGCTCACTGCCTTCGATGACCGGACGATTGCCGGCTGGATCGTGCAGGGGGCGCGCACTGACCGCGTGCGCGACTGGATCGAGCAGTCGACGCGTGTGGCGATCGCCGGAGCGCTGGTGCGTCCCATCGGACGGCCAGGGCGGTGGCTTCCGCCCGACGCCGCACCGCGACTGGCGGGGGTACTGGGTCCAGCGCTGTGGAGCTGGATTCAGACGCAGATCCCGGCGCTGACGCAGCGCCTCGACGTGGAAGCGATGGTCGAACGGAAGGTGCTGGGTTTCAGTGTGGAGCGGATGGAGGAGATCATCCGCCGCGTCACTCAGCGCGAGCTGGACCTGATCGTCTACCTCGGCTGGCTGCTGGGGGCGTTCATCGGGCTGGTGTCGTTCGTGACGGGGACTATCACGCGGGGCTAGCGCCTACCGCACCCCCACCCTCCCCAACTCCAGAAGCTCCACCCCTACCGCCGACGGCGCATCAACGAAGAGGACGGCCGCGTGGCCCGCCACCACGGCGCGGCGGAGGAGCAGCTCGCGGCCCGCGCTGGTGAACCGGCGTGCTCCATCCGCGGCAGGTGACTCGATGACGTTGCGATACCGGCGCGCCGGATAGCGCGACATGGACGCGACGAACTCATCGGCTTCACCATCATCGGCCCAGAGGGAAAGCCAGATTACCGCGTCCCCCTGTTCGGTGTCGAGCAGCTGATAGCGGTCGCCGCGCCACCCTGCCGCCGCGCGAATCGCCTCGGGCTGGCTCCGCAGGTGATCGAAGAGAAAGATCCGGATGAGGAACTCCCCCATGTTGTTTTCGTGCACCAGCTGGCCCCTGCGAGGCGCTGGCAGGACGGGCTGGAGCGGCTCCAGCCGATCCGCGCCGAAATAAGTGTCGGGATCAAGGATGTGCGAGCTGGCCGTGGGAAGCGCATCCAGAATGGAAGCTCCGGGCCTTCTCTCGTCGAACCGGCGAACGAACTCGGCACCATTCAGGTACGGGAAGATCAGTGACTCCTGGAGCACGAATGGCGCCGTGGCGAAGATCGGCATTGACGCTGACTGCTCGCGAATCATCTGCCGAACTCGATCCCATCCGCCGGGCAGGCGGGCGAAGACATCCTCGCCAAGCATCGCTTCCATCGACTTGAGCGTAGCCTGCCCCTCGATCACCGCCTGTGCGGCCAGCTGACGGTCGCTGTTCGCCTCGATCCGCAGGATGGAGTCGAGATCCATGTACTGATCCTGGAGCGCATGTACGAGCTCGTGATAGAGCACCGTGGTAGCCTGATCGGGCGCAGCACCCTCCACCACGTACAGCACCTTGGTTGTGGGGTCGTAGTACCCGACGACCTGCTCCTGAAGCAGCTCGATAAGATACGCCTCCAGGTCCATGTCCTGCGGGATCAGGCCAAGGCGCGCGTAGAGTAATTGCGTCGCCCGCAGCTCGTGCTGGGTGCGCTCCTCGCGAATGCGGCGCACGAGAAACTGCCGCACTTCCTCGCGCGAGCGTGCTTCCACCTGAGGCGGCTCACGGAACAACAGGCCGACGGCCTCCTCGATACGGGGCACGGCCTCGGCGAGCTGCCGGGCAAACGGCCCATCGCCGGTGGCTCGGGCGGGCGCACGATCGCGACCACAGCCGCCAATGAACATAACGACCGCCAGAACCGCGAGCAGCCGCAACGATCCCTTCATTCCGTCCATACGATGGTTCGTCCCGTCGCCACGCCGACAACGCGCGCGACATCAT
>CAZWSO010000173.1:0-5630 GCA_964636485.1 uncultured Gemmatimonadaceae bacterium | reverse complement strand
CCCCCG
Organism: uncultured Gemmatimonadaceae bacterium; assembly: GCA_964636485.1. Lineage (GTDB taxonomy): Bacteria > Gemmatimonadota > Gemmatimonadetes > Gemmatimonadales > Gemmatimonadaceae > CAYXRS01. The sequence continues at coordinate 5,624 of CAZWSO010000173.1, read as the reverse complement.
TTGATGTCTCCTCCGACGAGGTTTGGATTGCGCGCCTCGAGCTCTGCCGTGTTCATGGTGTGGCGTGCCTGGATGATGTCGCGAAATCCCGGCGCGAATCGATCTACCTGCTGTTCCAGAGCCTCCGTCATGTCGCGCGTGGAGCCGTGCGGTACATGACAGTATGCCCAACCGACGTGCTTCCCGGCGGGAGCACGCGTCGGATCGAACAGCGATGGCTGTGCGAGCAGCACATACGGGCGCTCCACATGCTCACCCTTCCAGATGCGGCGCTCGGCGTCGGCCAGTTCCTCGAAGGAGCCGCACAGATGCACGGTCGCGCCGCGTGCGCACTCCGGTGAGCGCCAGGGGATGGGCGCCTCGAGCGCCCAGTCCACCTTGAACACACCCATGCCATAGATGTAGCGCTCGAGCGAGCGCCGATATCGCGCTGGCAGGCGCTCTCCGGCGAGGTGCAGAAACTGCCGAGCCGTCAGGTCGAGGAAAATAGCGCGCGACGAGGGCAACTCATCGAGCGTCTGAATACGACGGCCTGTGTGGATCTCCCCGCCAATCGAGCGGAGATAGGATGCGAGCGCATCGGCTATGCGCTGCGACCCCCCTCGCGCCAGCGGCCAGCCCGAGGCATGTCCGGCAATCAGCAGCACGAGACCGAAGGATGCCGTAGCCACCTTCTCCAGCGGTATGGTAGCGTGCGCCGCGATGCCGCCGAACAGCGCACGAGCCGCTTCACCGCGAAACACGCTGCGGCTGAACCTCTCGGCAGAGCGCAGCGCCCGCAGCCCGAATCTGGCGAGCAGCACAGGACGCTCGGGCCAGTGCAGCGGTGCCAGGATGTCCGGAAGAAGATCAGGCCACCGCTCCACCAGCGGCTCCATCCAGCTGCGATACGCGTCGACATCTTCGCCGAGCGCCCGCGCAGTGGCGGCGATGTCGTGCTCCAGCATGGCCGGCTGCCCCTGATCGAACGGATGTGCGAGGGGAGCCGGGGCGTGCACCCACTCCAGCCCGTGCTCCGACAGCGGTAGCGAGGCAAAGAATGGCGAGCTGATGCCGAGGGGGTGAACCGCCGAGAAGGCGTCGTGCACGTATCCAGGCAGCGTCAACTCCATGGAGCGCATCCCACCGCCGATCGTGTCCGCTCCTTCCACCATGAGCACGGATCGGCCCGCTCTCGCCATGGTAATGGCGGCCGCCATGCCGTTCGGACCGGAGCCCACGATCACCGCATCGTAGGTCATCGAGTTTCCCTGTGTAGCGCACGTGGCATCGCACCTCCAGGCAAATCCGGATGTGCGGCGGACGACGGCAGGATTTCCGGCGTTTCGCGTACTGTGATCGTTGGGATCCCCAGCGATGGACTGTCGAGTCCGAAGACTAACGGACGATTACGACACCGCGCATGTAGGGATGCGGCCCGCAGTAGAAGACGTACTGTCCGGGCTGTCCAAATGTAGCGCGCCACCGTTCCCCCGGTTCGATCGCGCCCGACCGCCACGTCCCATCCTCGGCGTTTACCGTATGTACGACGGCGTCGCGATTGGTCCATTCCACGGTCTCCCCTGCTCTGATCTCGATCGCGCGGGGCTCAAAAAGGTGACGCCGCATGCCGGCACGGAAAGACGGCTCAGCCTGAGCGTCCTCGGTCACGGCCTCGAGGGCGTCCTCGCGAGATGGGTACCAACCGAACATGCGCCCGATCGCCATCGGCACTGTGAGCTCGATGCCGTAACGGGTTCGCGCCGTGCCCCGAGACGTCCCCTGTAGCGTGCCGCTCGTCCCATTCGTCGCGAACAGCGCGATTGTGTGATTGGTGTGGGCGATGCCGACGTGAAGGCCCGCGCTCCACGCCATACGCTCGCCACCGCTCCGATCGGTTAAGGCGAGCAGGTCACCGCTCACGGCGATCGGAATCGCTCCCTCGGCAGGGTGCACGATCAGACCGGCGCCGACAGCAGTTCGGGACCGACCTTCATCGAAGGCATTACTGAACGCGCGAGCCGACCCAAGCAGTCGCACCCGCCCCAACCACCTTCCCAGCGAAGCGTCACCACCCACGCCGCCTGCCGCACCGTTGTACGCGACCGTGAACGACGCATCCACCGGTGCAGAGCGCTCATCGAGCAGTCGTGCGCGAGTCAACAGCTCCCACTCCGTGGATGAGCCGGGAACAGTTGCCGATTGCACTGCCACGGTGCTCCCAACCAGCAGCCGTCGGTGCACCGTGAAGCCGAGGGACAGATTAGAGGTGCTGACGAGCGAGGCACCCTCACCTTCCGGGCGCCAGATGAGCTGACGAAGGTGGGTCTCCAGGGCGCCTGGTACGCCGATCCACCCGCCAGCAAACTGCGCGGTGCGATCGAGCGTCTCCTGCGCCACCACCTGCGCGGGCATCGCGCACATCAGGAGCGGCACCATCACCAGGGTGACGGCTCTGCTCATGGCTCCCTCTCGTCCGAGTTGCATTCGGAACCGGCAAGTTGCATTCCGGTTGCGCGCCCGTGTCACCGGCGCCGGTCATGCGCCAGAGCATCCGCAGCTCGATCCGCTGCGCGAATACTGCTGCAGCTGCACCTGGAGATAACGCCCGCTAGTCCACGGGATGCACGGCATCGGTCCCGAACGCACGACGTATGGCGACCGTGCGCTCCAGTTCGTCAGTGGCCTGGAGGACCTTCAGCCTGAGGTCTTCAGCGTGGCCGCCTGTCTCACGCAGGAACTGGTGCACCATGGCGAGCGCTTCCGGATCGTCGCGCGTCCCGATGAACGCGGAAAGCCAGGAACCCAAAAAGAAGATGCGGCGGTTGCGCTGTATCCATGGCAGCGTGTCGAGTGCAGGCAGCAGGAATTCCAGTGTCAGGGCCTGATGACCGGGTGCATGGAACGCCTCGAGACTGGCCGTCGCCCAGTCCTCGTTCAGCGCTTCATCCGTAAGGTATCGCTGGAAGTACTCCTGCTTGACGGCACTCACGGGGGCGGCAGCGTTGGCGACGAAGGCGCGTCGGCGACCATCCGGTGTCGTGTCGCGACTGACCTCTTCCGCCAGCCGCTGCCTGGCGGATGGTGCATCGCGAGCCAGAAGCATGGTGACGATCGACCAGCGAGTTGGGCCCCGAAGCGGCTCGCCAGCCGCGTGCGTGGCATCGAGCAGCGAATCGAGTGCGGCCAGCGTGGGGGCACGCTCGGCGAGGGCGATCAGTGCGTCCAGGTGCGGCTTGCGAAGGCCGTAAGGCCTGGCTTCATCTTCCGCTCCCGCCCGGAGCATCGTCTCCACCGTGGCGATCACCTGCTGCCGCTGCTCGTGGGAAAGGTATGCCCGCGTTGCGCGCACCAGACGCGCCAGGATCATCGACGCGATCTGCTCGTCGGTTTCCGCGGGAAGGCCTCGCAGCGCCATCTCTATGTAACGTGCCGGGGCAAGACGCGCCTCGCGCACGAGGTCCCACATCGACCCCCAGAGCATGGCACGGAGGAAATCGTCCGGCACGGTGCCGACGCCGTACTCCAGCCATGCGACTGAGTGCGAATCGGGAAGTACGAGCGCGTAGGCATGATCGCCCGCATTCGCATAGACGAAGGCGGGTGCCGCAGCGCCCACGGCCTCCGCGACCTCCGTGGCGCCGCCCTCGAGCTCGACAGCCAGCTCCACCGGCGGCGCGTTCTGGTACCACAGCACGACTCGCGTACGCATCGGCCAGATGGCGTTAGCAGCAAGCTCGCGCGCCGGCCTCTGCTGCAGCACCAGTCGCTCGATGGTGCCATTCCGCAGCTCGACGCGCTGCTCGAGGACGGGCATGCCGGGCTGAAGAATGTAGCGCGTGCCCCACTCGTCCAGTGACCGCTCCGCCGCACCACCAATGGCGGCGAGGAGATCGCGCCAGTTGGCGTTGGCGAAGGCATGGCGTCGAAGGAAATCCTGCACGCCGCGCCGGAACGCATCCTCGCCTACGAGGTACTCGAGCTGCTTGAGCACCGACGGAGCCTTGTTGTAGACGATCGGGCCGTAGGCGCTCTTGGCCTGATCCAGGTTGTCCAGCTCCTGCCATACCGGGGTCGTGCCCGCCGTGGCATCCACGGCGTAGGCGGGCGGCTTGTTCCGCAAGTGAAAGGTCTTCCACGCATCTGTGCCAGGCTCGAACGCCTCCTGCATCTTGGCGGCCATGTAGGTGGCGAACCCCTCCTTCAGCCAGAGGTCGTCGAACCACTCCATGGTCACCAGATCGCCGAACCATTGGTGTGCGACCTCGTGATAGATCAGCGCCTTTCGGGAGATGAGCTGATTGAGCGTTGGCCGCTCACGAAAGATCATCCGGTCTTCGTTGTAGAAGATCGCGCCCGGGTGCTCCATACCACCAAACGGAAAAGCCGGTGCGAGCAGCATGTCGAGCTTCCCGAACGGGTATGGTCTGTCAAAATACTCCTCCAGCCAGTGCAGCGCGCGCACGTTGAGCGCTACGATCGAATCCGACTCCACCTCCGCCGCGCGTGACGCGCGTACGTAAAGCGTGATCTCCCCAAAGCGCTCATCATGCTGCGGTGTGATTGCTGCCCACGGTCCCGCGGCAAAGGCCATCAGATACGTGCTGATCGGCTTGGTGGAGGCAAAACGGTGCGTGCGCGTGCCCGCGTTGGAGTCGGCGCGGACGAGCGGGGCGTTCGACAGCGCTGTCCAGTCAGGGGGCGTGGTGAGCGAAAGGGTGAATCGGGCCTTGAGGTCGGGCTGATCGAAGCATGGGAAGAGCTGATTCGCATCGGCCGGGACGAGCAGCGTGTAGAGGTAGTCGCTGCCGTCTGTGGCGTCGGTAAAGCGGATGATGCTGGCGCCCGATGGCGCGATCGCGGCGGTGAAACGGACACGAATCTCATTGGGTCCGTTGCGGAGCGATGCCGCCGGCAGCCGCAGGTGCGCGCCGTTCCATTCAGCCGCCTGCACCGGGCGCCCATTGGCCCGCACCGCGCCGAGCCACGGGCCCCGAAAGTCCAGGATCACATCGCCAGGGCGCCGGCGCTCGAATCTGATCGTCACCTCGCCGCGGGCGCTGTCTCGTGCGGTCAGGTCGAGCTGGAGATCGTAGCTGACGTCGCGAAGCTGTCCGGCACGGTGCTGCGCCAGCTCCCGGGAGACCCCGGGCGCCATTAGGGAGTCGAGGGGTAACGCGCCGGGCGCACGACCGATGGTCGGGTCGCCAAGCAGCAGCAGGGCGAGGAAAGTGAACGGCATTCAGAAGGTTAGCATCGGTGTTGCCGCCCGGCCAACCGTCCCCGCCCATTTCAGCTTCAGCGGGCCATCGCCGGGCGGATGGCCCCCCGCATCTGCGGAATTCGTATTATCCTATGGAAGCTGGATCGGGCGGAACGGAGCGCCCAGGACACGCACCGTCGGGATCTCTCGTGCGAAAGTCGCTGAAGCATTTTTTGGCCGAGTACGGCGCCGCGGCAGTAGTGGTCTACCTTGCCGTCTTCTTCTTCGTCTTGTTCGCGGCATGGGGCGCCATCCACTTCGGCTGGGACGTCGGCGGGGTCGCACAGAACGTGGGTGCGTTCACGGCCGCCTACCTCACCACGAAGGTGGTTCGCCCGCTGCGCATCGCGGCGACGCTCGCACTCACGCCGTTCGTGGTGCG
>CAZWSO010000172.1:0-5631 GCA_964636485.1 uncultured Gemmatimonadaceae bacterium | reverse complement strand
GGTGCGGCGCTATGGGGCGGCGGGAGACCGATGTGTCGGACACCTTTCTCGACAGCGCCTGGTACTTCCTGCGCTATCCGAGCACCGAGTTCGACGACCGTCCGTTCGATCCTGCCCGCACCAAACGTTGGCTTCCGGTGGATTTCTATATCGGAGGGAACGAGCACGCCGTGCTGCACCTGCTCTACACCCGCTTCATTACGATGGCTCTGCACGACGCCGGCCACCTCGACTTCGAGCAGCCGTTCAAGCGGTTCCGCGCGCATGGCATGATAGTGCGAGAGGGCGCCAAGATGTCGAAGAGCCGCGGCAACGTGGTGATCCCGGACGAATACATAGAGGAGTGGGGCGCCGACGCCTTTCGAATGTACCTGATGTTCATCGGGCCGTTCGAGGAGGGGGGCGACTTTCGGGATCGCGGCATCTCCGGCGTGCGGCGCTTTCTCGACAGGCTGTGGACGTCGGTGCAGCAGGCCGGAGCGGAACGCGAGCCGGATGTCGCCGTCCTGCGCAAGCTGCACCAGACGATTCGCAAGGTGGGCGAGGATATTGGGCGCCTGAGCTATAACACCGCCATCGCCGCGATGATGGAGTACATGAACGTGCTGCGCGCCGGCGAGCGAGTGCCGCACCGCAATGAGGTAGAGCCGCTACTGCAGCTGGTCGCTCCGTTCGCCCCGCACCTGGCCGAGGAGCTGTGGGAGCGGCTTGGACATAGTACCGGCGTGCTCGAGGCGGGATGGCCGGTATGGGACGAGGGGCTTGCCGCCGAGGAGACGGTGGAACTGGTCGTCCAGGTGAACGGAAAGCTGCGGGGACGGGTGGCTGTAGCCAGGGACGTGACCCAGGAGTCGGCACTGGCGGCGGCGATGGCCGATGCGGGCGTCACACGGTTTGTGACGGGCGAGCCCAGGAAGGTCGTGTTCGTACCCGGGCGGCTGTTGAACATAGTGGTCTGAGCGCTCGCGATATCGGCAGCCAATTCTTTATAGGGGGCGGGGTTCCAAGGCGCGCCGCCAGCGGGAGAGAACCCCTTACCTGAACCAGAAGGGGTCCACCGATCATTCTTTCGAGGTGACCCGGCTAAAGGAGCAGGTAACACCCCCCTCGCCTTTGGCGGAGAGATGCTTATTGTTGTAACATGTGGATTCAGGCCGCGGCGTCTGTCTGTTGGACGCGTGGTGCGCCAGCCATGATGGCCGGTGCCGTTGCGTGGCCGACAGAGCCGTTCCTTCCCGCAGGAGCTACGCGTGTCCGAGGAGCCTCAACTCGTCCTCGAACGACTCCAGGCTAAGCTCGCCGATCGTTACATCGTCGAGCGCGAGATTGGACGTGGCGGGATGGCGGTCGTCTATCTCGCCCGCGACTGCAAGAGCGACCGGCTGGTCGCCCTTAAGGTCCTGCTACCCGATCTATCGAGTGTGCTCGGCCCCGAGCGGTTCCGTCGCGAGATCCAGGTAGCCTCGCAGCTCAACCATCCGCACATCCTCCCCATCTACGATTCCGGCGAGGTGGATGGATCGCTGTTCTACGCGATGCCCTATATCCAGGGCGAGTCGCTCCGAGCGCGCCTTGATCGCGAGCGCCAGCTCCCGGTGCCCGACGCGCTGCGCATCACGGGCGAGGTGGCGGACGCGCTCGACCACGCGCACCGCCACGGTGTGGTTCACCGCGACATCAAGCCGGAGAACATCCTCCTCGGCGAGGACGGCGAGGCGGTCGTGGCCGATTTCGGCATTGCGCGCGCCGTAAGCTCCGTGGGTGACGAGCGGCTCACCAAGACTGGGATGACGCTCGGCACGCCGCTCTATATGAGCCCGGAACAGGCGACCGCCGAGCGTAACCTCGATGGTCGCGCCGATATCTACGCGCTGGGCTGCGTCCTGTACGAGATGCTTGCAGGGACGCCTCCCTTTACGGGGCCTAACGCGCAGGCGATCACGGCTCGGCACATCATGGACGAGCCGCCGAATATAACGACGATCCGCCGCACCGTACCGATGCACGTGGAGCAAACGATCCGTGTGGCGCTGGCCAAGGTGCCGGCCGACCGTTTCGCGCGCGCGTCAGACTTCGTCGCCGCACTTAGAGACGTGAGCGGCGGCGCAGTCTCGAAGTACACGGCGTCCATATCCGTGCCGCGGTTGTCCGGCGCACAGGTGGCGGCTTCTCGCGGCCTGTCTCGCCGGGCGCTCGCAGCGATGGTGCTCGCGCCTGTCTTTCTGGTCGTTGCCGGATTGGCGGCATGGCAGTTTGGCCCTCTGCGGTCGGCGTCCGGCACCTCGCCAGGAGGGGCGAGCGGGGGGTCCGAGCGTGTGGCCGTGATGTACTTTGAGGACAAGAGCGGCGGCGATCTCGAGTTCCTGGCCGATGGTCTTACTGAGGCGTTGATTCAGGAGCTCGCCCGCATGGAAGCGGTCGACGTTGTGTCCGCTGCCGGCGTGCTCCCGTTCCGTGGCAGCACCGCCCTCGACACGGTCGCCAGGAAGCTTCGGGCCGGATTGGTAGTTCGAGGCAGCGTTGCGCCGCAGGACGACAAGATCAGCGTCACGCTCCGACTGGTGAACGCCAACGATGAGACGGCTGGCAGGGAGCCTGTTACCTTTTCCGTCCCAGCAGCCGATCTGCTCGCTGCGAGGGAAGCAGTGACGATTCGCGCCACGCAGCTGATCCTGCCGCAGGTTGGCCGGACTGTCGCGCTTGCCGAGAGCCGCTCTGGAACCAGGAGTGCCGCTGCGTGGGCGGCGCTGCAGCGGGCCGAATTGGCGCGCAAGGTGGGCCGCAGGCTGTACGCGGCGGACAGCGTGGAGGCTGCGTCGCGGGAGTTCGCGCGTGCGGATTCTCTGATGCGGGCAGCCGAGGAGGCTGACCCGCGTTGGGTGGAGCCAGTCTGGCAGCGGGCCCGCCTGGCCTACCAGCGTTCTCGCAGCGGTGACCGTACCGCGAGCGCGCGCTGGACCGAAATCGGCCTCGAGCACGCCGATCGAGCTCTGTCAATGGAGCCGCGCAACCCCGATGCGCTCGAGGTGAGAGGCACGCTTCGCTATTCCCGCTGGTTGGCAAACCTGGAGACAGAACCCCGGGCGGCGCGGCGGCTGTTCGACTCCGCAATTCAGGATCTTACCGAGGCCACGACAATCTCGCCGCGGCAGGCCTCGGCCTGGTACGTACTCAGCCAGATGTACGCACAGGTTCCGGATCTGGTGAACTCGGCGTCCGCGGCTCGGCGAGCATACGAGTCGGACCAGTTCCTGGAGCGCGCGCCGGAGATACTCTGGCGATTGTACACGATCTACTACTCGCTCGAACAGCACGCGTCAGCTCGCAGAACGTGCGACGAAGGGCGCGAGCGCTTTCCGGAGAACCGCTTTTTCTTGCGCTGTCAGCTTTGGCTGATGACCACCACGGCCGCGGCGCCGGACACGGTCCGTGCCGAGGAGCTGATCACCGAGCTCGAGAAAATCACCCCGCCCGCCCACTGGGAATACACCTGGAGGGAAGCTCAAATGGTGCTGGCGGGGATCATGGTTCGAACCGGTCGTCCAGAGCGGGCGCGCTCGCTCCTCGCATCGGCTCGGGGTAATCCCCAAGTTGACCCGGACGGGGAACTGATGGGGGTTGAGGCGTTCGTATGGACGATGATGGGTGACAAGGACAACGCCATCGCCACGCTTCAGCGCTACTTTCTGGAGAATCCTTCGCATCGCGAAGGATTCCGGGGTGACGCCAATTGGTGGTGGAGGGACCTGTTGGGCGATCCTCGTTTTCAGCAGCTCACGGGGACGGGCGCGTGAAGCACGGTGACCAGCGAGGCGCCGTTATGCGGACATGGGTGTGGCGGATTCTGCAACATTCTTTCGCGGATCGCCTGCCTGCGGATGCAACGGTCACTCGCACCTACTTGCAACGAGCTGTACCTGCCTGTATCGTATCCGCTCTCAGTGCGGCGTTCTTGCAAGGTCTGCGGTACGAGTGCCTTGACTGCCACATACGTGTCTTCACTGCCAAAAAAATAGGTAGAGCGCAAGCGGGCCCTGCCATGGCGGTCTAATTGTCTACAGTCGCGCGGCGCGACGGGGGTTCAAAATGATACGGCGAATGAGGCAGGTGCTGGTCTGCGCAACGGGATTGGCCCTGGCTGGCTGCGCTGACCAGATAGAGCGACCTACGGCGCCGCAAGCCGTGGACATGGCGGCGGTGAGTATGAACGATCTCCGTGATCAGGTTAACGCTCTGATTGCCTCGATACCGGATCGGGGGGAGGTCAACGGGCAGATTGGCAAGGTGGACATTGCGCTCGACAACAACGGCGACGTTGAAGGGGAGGCTCTGATCTTCCAGACGATCCTTCTCTCGAAACTTCAGCGCTACCATCAAGGGGAGAGCGGGCTTCTCACACCGCCGGATGAAACGGTGAACTCGCGGACTCTGCAGCTCCACGACGACTTATTCCAGTACGCCGGGCTGCCGCAGTACATTGTTGGCGTGCCCACGGGCCCGGAGGACGCCGTCGGCTTCTTTGACAAGGACAATACGGGCCAAACCGAGATCAAAAGCAACGGGAACCGCGCCCAGGTGACGGTTTACCCGGGCTCATTTGACGACCCGGCCATCGTCACCGTGACCATCAAGAAGAAGGGCGACGTGGAGTTCAACATGCCCCTTGGCTTCGCGATCCACGAGGAGATCATCAATGTCAAGGCAACGCATAAGGCAAACAAGGGGGCGGAGGGGACGGGCGGCGTAACGATCTCGGCCTGTCTGAAGTACCACCCCCATGATTACGCCGATCTCGGCATGTTCCATCAGAAGGCGGACGAAGAAGTCGCTGAGCGGCTGGACGCGGCAACGGGCCATTCCTGCGATGGCGCTGTTCTTGGCAGCAGGCCGGCCAATGCGTCGCTGTTCGCGCGTGGGCTCGATGCGGCTGGTTCCTTCCTGTCGTCCGTGTTCGCACCCAGGCCGCTATACGCGGTGCATGCCGGGCTGGCTGGGCATAGTGGCGGAGACGCACCCCTCAGTCCCTTCGCGGTTGGAATTCAGGAGTACACCGCCGCGGTGGAGAGGATAGACAGCCCGAACTCTTATGACTCGCCGACAAATACCCTCTCGTTCAGACGACAGAACTTCACGTTCGAGTTCTGGCTTTCCGTCAAACTGAATGGAGAGAACTATTCGTGTACTACGGCTAGGGTGGCTCACCTCAAGGCGATCATCCACCAAAGCGGAAAGTCTGCTGCTGCTCCGGTAGCTGCCGTTGCCTGCGAGACGGTCAATAATCTCAGCACATTCAAGGTTGTGCTGTCGAACCCGGACCGTCCGAAGGTGATATCGGGAACGATCAGCATCCTCGTCAATGACGTGAAGGCCAAACCGACGCCAACGTTCAACTTCAAGACGTTCTGATTCGCGGCGGGCTGTTCGCGGATCCGTCCTGTCATTCGCATGCGGGAATCCAGAAGCACTCAAACCGCTCTGGATTCCCGCTTTTCGCGGTAATGACTAAGCGGTAGTGGCTAAAAGGTTCGTTTGCTGGCAATGACCACCCCTGCCATTTTTAGGAAGTCGGCTTGGTCAACACGCGGTAGCAGTTCCCAGGGGGGCCTCGGTAGCACCGACGCTCGCGGCCGA
>CAZWSO010000171.1:0-5641 GCA_964636485.1 uncultured Gemmatimonadaceae bacterium | reverse complement strand
AGTCCCAGGGCAGCCCACAACCACCACCCCATCCAGAACATCGAGCCGAGTACGAGCAGAAGCAGCCAGAAACCTAGCGCGATCCAGCGCTGCCCGCGCCCGAAGACCGCGAACGTGATGTGCCCACCGTCGAGTTGCGCGAGCGGCAGGAGATTGAGCATGGTCACGAGAACGCCGGCCCAACCTGCTACCGCCACCGGGTGCAGAAGGAGGATACCTTCATCACGTCCAAGCAGTGCGCGCGCACCGCTCATGAGCAGCGAATCGCCCAGGAAGAGGTAGCCGACGCCGATGCGCACATACTGGTGCGCGAGCTCTCGCACCGGCGCGTTGGCAACCGGTTCGGACAAGGCAATGCCGATGAGGAGCGTAGGGATCGCGACCGCGATCCCCGCCAGCGGACCTGCAACGCCGATGTCGAACAGTGTGCGGCGATCGTACACCGGAGAGCGCAGACGAATGAACGCACCCATGGTGCCCAGCACGTTGAGCTGTGCCGGAAATGGTATGAAATAAGGCGGGCTGGCGTCGACGCGATAGCGTCTGGCGAGCACGTAATGGCCCGATTCGTGCGCGAGCAGAATCGCGAGCAGCGGGACCGAGAAGGGGAGCCCAACGCGAATCATCTCGACGTTGAGGGGGATCCACAGCCCGGTTCCAAAACCCGCCAGCGCTGCGCCACCAAGAGAGGCGGTGAGGAGAGTGAGCGCTAGCAGGACGACGTGCCGCCACCAGCGTTCCTCGCGGGCGGTCACCTCTCGAACCAGAACCAGCCAACGCCGACCGTCCAGCGATTCCCAGTAGTAGTGTCCGTGCCACGCGTCCAGCGCTTGCTGGAGGTCCGCCGACGGACCGCGATGCTCAGGTGCGACACTCCCTTCTATTATCTCCCGACCCGGTAGCGCAAGTCTGCGCCAATACACGAGATAGTCCGTCGCCACGACAGGTTTCACCCTTGACCACCCAACAGGCCGAAGTTACCTTGGCACCGCTTGCACGCCACCTGCAGTCCCCGCCGCGCACGCCTTCCCTCGGATTGTTCCGATTAGCGCAACAGCACCGGCGCCATTATCCGGCGCGCCGTGGGCCCCCTTTCCAGCAAGAAACTCACCGCACTGTAGCGACCCGCGCCCGGAGCACGCGTCCGTGGATATCGCCGACCTGAAGCAGAAATCTGTGGCCGAACTGCACGAGCTGGCCGAGGACCTCAATATCTCCAACTACTCGGGGCTGCGAAAGCAGGACCTGATCTTCCGAATCGAACAGAACCTGCTCGATTCCGACACAGTGCTGCGGGGAGAGGGCGTGCTCGAGATCCTTCCCGAAGGCTACGGCTTTTTGCGCAGTCAGGATTGGAACTACCTCTACGGACCCGACGACATTTACGTGTCGCCGTCACAGATCAAGCGGTTCGATCTGCGCACCGGTGACACGATTGCCGGACAAGTTCGCCCGCCCAAGGAGGGTGAACGTTACCTGGCGCTCCTGAAAGTCGAAGCCATCAACAGCGACGAACCGGACAAGGCGAAACACCGGATCGCGTTCGACAATTTGCGCCCACGCTATCCCGACCAGCGGCTTCGCCTCGAAACCCTGGACGGCGACATCTCGATGCGCGTCATGGATCTGATCACGCCGGTGGGCAAGGGGCAGCGCGGCCTGATCGTGGCACCGCCGCGGGCCGGGAAGACGATACTCCTCCAGAAGATGGCCAACGCCATGCTCGAGAATCATCCCGAGGTGTCGCTCATCATTCTCCTCATCGATGAGCGACCGGAGGAGGTCACCGACATGCAGCAGAACGTCGGTGCCCGTGCTGAAGTAATCAGCTCTACCTTCGATGAGCCCGCGGACCGCCACGTACAGGTGGCTGACATGGTCATCGAGAAGGCCAAGCGACTCGTCGAGCACGGGCGCGATGTGGTGATCCTTCTCGACTCGATCACGCGACTGGCGCGCGCACACAACGTTGTCGTACCGCACTCCGGGAAGATCCTGTCTGGTGGAGTGGATGCCAACGCGCTGCATAAGCCGAAGCGTTTCTTCGGTGCTGCGCGCAACATTGAGGTGGGCGGCTCACTCACGATCATCGCAACGGCGCTGATCGAGACCGGCTCGCGCATGGACGAGGTGATCTTCGAGGAGTTCAAGGGCACCGGCAACATGGAGCTGGTCCTCGATCGCAAGATCGCCGATCGTCGTGTATTCCCCGCCATAGACATTCAGCGCAGCGGTACGAGGCGTGAGGAGCTGCTCCTCTCGCAGGAGGAGCTGAATCGGGTGTACCTGCTGCGAAACTTTCTTAGTGACATGCCATCCACGGAAGCAATTGAATTCCTGCTCGAACGGATGAAGCGAACGAAGAACAATCGGGAGTTCTTCGCGAGCATGGCTCAGGGCTGAGGGTGCCTGGCGTTTGAGCGTGCGGCTGACTCTGCCAGGACAGGTGGTGGAGCAGACCGGCGTCGGAGCCGGTGACCGGCGGCCTGGACCAGTTCCACGCGTCACATTGGCCGGGTCCCCGCTTGCCCCTCCCCTGGTTCCCGTCGGTTTCGCTTATCTTGCGGTATGCGCGATGATCCCGACCCGACCGCTGGTTTCGCCGGACGAGTGATGGCCATCGACTGGGGCGAGAAGCGAATCGGGTTGGCAGTGAGCGACCCCACTCGCATGATCGCGTCACCGGCAGGTACCATCGTGCGCCGCGCGGGAAAGCGGCCACCGATCGCGGCTATTCTGAGGAAGGCGCAGGAGATGAGGGTGGTTGAGTTCGTGCTGGGTTTGCCGCTGGACGAGGAGGGATCGGATACCGTCCGCGCCGCTGAGGTGCGGAAGGTCGCAAGCGAGATAGGGCGACGAACGGGGGCACACGTGCGGCTCGTTGATGAGCGTTACACGACCGCGGTGGCGCTTCGCGCCATTCGCGAGATGGGAGGCTCCACCCGCCACCGCAAGGGCGATGTCGATGCACTCGCGGCCACGGTGTTGCTGACACATGCGTTGCGACTCGATGGCTGAGCGGCGGCGCCGCATCGCCGTCGCGGCGCTCGCCGCAGTGCTGTTCGTTGGATGCGCGACGCAACATGACGAACCAGCACGAGTGACAGTTCCCAGAGGCGCCACTTTCGCGATGGCCGCGGAGAGTCTCGGCGCCGCCGGCGTGATCAGGTCGCCACGAGCATTTCGCATGTATGCCAGAATACGCGGTCGCGACCGGGATCTGAGAGCCGGCACCTATGAGATCGAACCTGGCGCCAGCTGGGGCGAGGTGCTCGCCGTTCTCTCCGGCGGTCGCGCCCTGCAGGCTCGCGTCACCATTCCGGAGGGGTGGCAGTTGCGCGAGATCATCCCGTATCTGTCAAGCGCACTTCAGGTGCCGGAGGATTCCGTAACTGCCGCGGCAGCAGACAGTGCCTGGCTCGAGCGGCTCGAAATTCCAACACCGATGGTCGAGGGATATCTCTTCCCCGACACCTACTTCTTCGCGTACGGGACCTCAGCGCGCGACGCCGTGCGCGAGCTGCTTCGGCGCTTTGAGGAGATGTGGGATCCCACGTGGGATGCACGACTCACCGAGCTGGGGATGACGCGGCACCAGGTCGTGACGCTCGCCTCCATCGTCGAGAAGGAGGCTCGCGTGGCCGATGAGCGGCCGGTGATCGCGGCGGTCTACCACAACCGGTTGCGCATCGGCATGGCACTCCAGGCGGATCCGACCGTACAGTATGCGCTGGGCCGACACACGGAGCGCGTCCTGTTCCGCGATCTGGAGGTGGACTCGCGCTACAACACCTACCGGCATCCCGGTCTGCCACCGGGTCCGATCGCGTCGCCGGGGCGGGCGAGCATCGAGGCGGCGCTCTACCCTGCCGATGTCCGGTACCTGTATTTCGTCGCGCGACCCGACGGACGCCACGAGTTCCGTGAGACGTTCGACCAACACCGGAGGGCGCGTGAGGAGATTCGCCGACAGCAGCGCGCTTCCGGCGCGGCGCGGCCGGGCGGGGGTGGATAATCGTGTTCGAGCCGTCGCTGCTGACGCTTCTGGCCGTCACGGATGATCTCGGCGGTGGCGCGGACGCGCTCGTGGCGCGCGCCGCAGCGGCGGTGCGCGGCGGAGCTACTATGGTACAACTCCGTCTGAAGGACGTGGCTGCCCGCACGCAGGTGGATGTGGCGCGCCGACTCATCGCCGCCCTGCCGGTCCCGGTGATGGTGAACGACCGGGTGGATGTGGCACTCGCCGCTGGTGCTGCCGGTGCGCATGTCGGCGCCGCCGACCTCCCCGTGGAGGCGGTGAGACGCTTGGCGCCACGAGGTTTCATTATCGGCGCTTCGGTGGGTGGTGACATGGATGTCCCGCAGAGCGCCGGCGCGGACTACGTCGGCATCGGGCCCGTGTTCGCAACCATGTCGAAGGCGGACGCCGGTGCGGCGATAGGAGTGGAGGCGCTGGCACGCCTCTCACGAGCGTGCGGCGTACCCTCCGTCGGGATTGGCGGAATCGATGAGACGAACGCTCCGGCTGTGATTGCCGCCGGGGCGACCGGGGTGGCGGTGATCAGGGCCCTCTTCGCGGCGCAAGACCCGGAGGAGATGGCGCGACGGCTGCGTCGCGCCATCGGAAGGTGATGTCAGGCGCGCTGTGGCGTCTCTCTGGCGAGCCGCCTCGACGGCCGGTCTCACGTGGTTGTGCCGACATGAGCCGAATCGCATCCTCGGCGCGTCGCTGTACATCGGGGCGCAGGAACACATCTGCCAGACCGGGATCGAAGTGACGGCCGCGCCCCTCCGTGATCGTGCGTCGTGCCTCCTCCAGCGAACGCTCCGCTCGGTAGCGACGGCCCGTGGTGATCGCGTCGAAGGTGTCCGCAATGGCGACGACGCGGGCCGTCAGCGGGATGGCCGTGTCCTGGAGTCCTCGCGGATAGCCCGTACCATCCCATCGCTCGTGGTGTGAGAGCACGCCTTCCGAGAGCTCGGGATAGAAAGCGCCCAGTGGACGCAACACCTCGGCGCCACGCCGAGGGTGAGTGGCCACACGCTCGCGCTCTTCTGACGAAAGGTTGTCGTCGCCGTCATGGATGATGTCGAAAAGGGCGGCGTGAATCTTTCCGATGTCGTGAAAAAGCGCGACGCGCTCTACGGCGCGGACCTCCTTCTCGCGCAGACCCGCCGCCTGCGCGAGCAGAGTGGCGTACCAGGCCACGCGCCTCACGTGCGCGCCGGTCGCCTCGTCGTTGGCGTCGATCGCGCCAAGCAATGACTCGAGCGAGGCCGCGGCCAATCGCTCCGTTCGCCGCCGTTCGCGTCGGTCGCGAAGATACAGGAGTATGCCGGCAAGGCCGGCCGCACCCATGAGCTGTTGTCTCACACCGTGATTCGAAGCAAGGAGCGTGCGGCGGAGCGAGAGAAGCGACGGGTGTCGCGGTATGCAGCATATCGCCCCTCGGCAGTCGCCTTGTTTCCCCGCCCTCGGATTTGGATGCACGAAGCCCCGGCTCGCGAGTGCGAACCGGGGCTTCGTGAATGAGACGCCGGCGACGGCCTACTCTCCCGCGCCCTCTCGGGCGGAGTACCATCGGCGCTGCAGGGCTTAACGACCGTGTTCGGGATGGGAACGGGTGTGGCCCCTACGCTC
>CAZWSO010000170.1:0-5676 GCA_964636485.1 uncultured Gemmatimonadaceae bacterium | reverse complement strand
GAAATCGATCCGGCCCGCGGCCCTGAAATGATGCGCGAAGAGCGTGATCTGAACGCGCGACAGATCGCCAGTTGGCAGAACGTGGTGCAACAGACTGGCGACCGACCCGAGGCATGGTACGAGCCGGGCGACATTTACTTCCAGGGCACGTTGATCGTGAAGAGGTGCGAGTTCGACCTTCCTCCGCTGGAAGCGGGGTTGTGGACGGTGACGAACGCAGCCCGGGGCCAGGGAAGGCCGAGGTCGCTGCCGCGCACCCGGATGTACATGAGCCCGCTGTGGCTGAAGTAATGCGAACGGAACGAGCCGTTCCACTGCGGCCGGGAGTCCGCGGTGAACCCATTCCCGTAGATGGCGACCCAGAAATCCGAGCCGAAGACGGTGCCAATGGCCGAACTGGGGGAGAGGTGCGTGATGGAGGGAGCGGAGTTCAAGGCCTCGGCCCCGGACTGGACCGAGACGCGGTACCCCCCGGTTCCCACGCTGCCGCGCGCGTCACGTGCGTAGATAGTGTACGGTCCATCCTGCGGACTCAGATAGCCGTTGTTGCGGGAGTTCACGCCCCCGCCACCATTGTTGTTGAAGGCCACCTGTACGCCGCTCGGGCTGAGCAGGTGGAGAGAGGGATCGAGATCCGCGCTCGTCCGATCCATACGGACGCTGATCCTCTGGCCCACCGTGCCGAAGAAGCAGTAGACGTCAAAGTCGCCGGCCTGCTGGATGTTGCCGGACAGGGTCTGATTGAGTTGAAGGGTCCCGAAGTCGTCGGCGTCCGCAGGCTCCTGGGCGGTCGCCGCCGCGGGTTGCGCTGCCACGAGCTCGAGGACATGGGACTGAAGCGCCCCGCACGCCTCCACGGTCACCCCCACGGTGCCCTCCTCCAACGCGATGAGCCCGTACCGGGCGAGGGGTGTGCCCTGCCCGCCGCCGGGCTCGGGTGACCAGCGGTACGTCACGGGCGCGGCGAAGCCTTCCGGCTGCAGCGCCGCCCGGAAGGACCGGGTTGCGACGGCAGGGGGGTCGGGCACTTCGTCCGCCGCGTCGATCGGAGCGTCGGCCCCGCAACCCGCGAGAGCGATCACGGCGAAGGGGACGAGGCGGAACCGCGGGGAGCACGACGGGGACGAGGAACGACGGTGGGACATGGGTGGTCTCCGGGCCGAGGGTCGACGGGCGGGGCGCGGGTGCCGACTCGGCGGGAGGTTCACGCGTCACCACATCCTTCATCGTATTACTGGATCCGATCGGATCATCGGCAGCGGGCGGTGAAGCTGTAGATCCGCCCCGGCACATCTTGCGCGTCGACCCGGAGAAAACTTCACGAACCCGGCCGTGGCTCGATGGCGCCGCCACCCGCGCCTCAACGAGCGGACTCACGCATTCAAGCTGCTAAAGTAGACGGCAGTGATCTGATCCCATTTCACCCCGGTTTAGCGCCTGGTCAACGCGTCTCCAATGTCCGCCAGCCACAGCGACGTCCCTCGCTCGACGTGCGACCGGTACACCACGTGGCGACCATCGGGCGACAGCACGTTGAACGCGAGCGGGTCCTGCTCGGCGCTGGTGATCGCAACTGGCGATCCCTCACCGTGCACGGGCACCACCCACACATCGTATCGGCCACTGGGCGGGCTCTGGCCGGTGAGGACCACGCTTCGGCCATCGGGCGTCCAGCGGAGACCCCATGCCGCGTAGATGATCGGCGTATCTATCAGCCGCGCCGGCTTGAACACGTCGCCGGTCGGCGTGACGCCCACGACCAGGATCTTAATCGTATAGTTCGACAGCTCACCCACGTACGCGCTGGCGGCGATCCAGCGCCCATCGGGCGACCAGACGATGTCGTCGAACGCCAACACACTCGGCAGCGCCGCCACTTCCTTCTCCTCGCCGTCGGGGCCATCGACCACCATGATTCGGTTACGCGCCGCGTCCGTAACAGCGGGATAGCGGCCCATGGGCTCGGGAGCGTACGCCACGCGTCGTCCGAACACGCCCTTGGGTACCGTTCCGTCCACCTCGGGAAAGGACCTCAGCAGCCGTGAAGAGCCGCCGGGTGATACGGCGCGAAGCTCCACCTGTCCGTTGCGCAGCTCCAGGTACAGGAAGTCTTCACCGGCGAAGTTCGGTGTCCCACCCGGTCCCGCCAGACGGAACGCAGACTGATGAAAGAGCGAAGTCGTGACGATCCGCTCCCTGCCACCGGCCACCGGACGGATCACGAGCGTGCGATAGTCGCTCCCAGGTGTGGGCCGGGAGTAGCTCAGGTACTGCCCGTCGGCGGAAAACGTGACCGGGTTCGCCCATTCGTTCACGAGCGGCGGACCACGATCGGGCATCAGACCGACTTCACGGGCGGCGCCACCGGCAACCGAAGTGCGCATGATGACGTTCCGTCCGTCGAGCGGAGTGGCGAAAAATATCTCGCTCCCGTCGGCAGACCATGCCAGCGGCATCTCCATGGCGCGCGCTTCACCTATCTGACGTGGAGCCCCGCCGGTGATGGGAACCACTCGAACCGGCGCCACCGAACCGGACACTACCGTGAGGAGTTGGCGTCCGCCCGCGGCAAACGTCCGCCCTGTGGACTGCGTGAAGGCGCCCTGCGGCAGCGCGATGCGTGCGACGGGTGACCCGGAGTACGTTTGCACTTCCAACGGTAGACTCGCCGCGGGCTGATCGGAGATGCGCGTGATCTGATATGGTACGCGCGGCGCCGACGCTCCTTCGGGAGGTCTGCGTACTTCCTCCGGTGTCCCCCCTGTTATCGCCACGCGGTAGAATCGCGAGGCGGGCGTCTGCGCACGATAGTAGATGTACCTGCCGTCAGCCGACCAGTCCATCAGAAACACCCTGCCATGGCCATCGACCACCGTGGTCGCTTCTCCGCCATCGGCCGGGACGATCCTGATCCACATCCGCAAGCTGTCCGACCACGCCCGATACGCGATCCACCGTCCGTCCGGCGAGATACGGAAGCCGCCGGCAATACGTCCCGGCACCGCCGACCGTGGTGAACCGGTTGCTTCTCCAGTTCGGCCGTCGAACGGCTGCGTCATGATACCGTGGGGGGTGAGGTACGCAATGCGATCTCCTTCAGGAAACCAGGTGGCCTCGGACGCGTCCGCGGGCACCAGTTGCCTGAGCTCGCCGCCGTTCGACGAAACGATCCATAGCGCGCCGATGCGCTGCAGGGAGAACGCCACCCATCGGCCGTCCGGGGAGAGCGCGGGGTCCAGAATGTTCAGCGTATCGGAGCCCACGATCCTGGTGAGAGTAGGCTCGATGACCGGCAGCCCGTGATCGCTGCGCGAACCGGCCGTGCCCACCTGCGATACAGCGCTGCCGGTCATGATCGCGAAGGCCATGGCCGCCGCTGCCAGCAGCGGACCTCTGCGCCGCCGCGCGAACTTGCCCGCGCGGTAGACGGCACTCGGCCGACGAGCCGTCACCGGCTCGTGCCGGAAGAAGCGCGACAGGTCTTCCGCCAGGTCGCTGGCCGAGTCGTAGCGCCGGCGACGATCCTTCTCCATCGCCCTCATGACTATCCAGTCCAGGTCGCCGCGCATCAGCCTGGCCAGCGCGCGAGGCTCCGACTGACGGCGCTGCGCCACTTCCTCCAGGCGGTTGCCCAGCGTGTTCAGCCGCGCCGACGGCGTGGGTGGATCTTCCTCGCGGACAATTCGCATGATCTCGAGAAACGTGCGCGTGCGCACGCTCTCCGACTCGAAAGGAGTCGTCCCGGTCAGCAGCTCGTAGAGCAGCGCGCCAAGGGCGTACACGTCGCAGCGGCGATCGATCTCCAGACCGCTCATCGCAGCCTGCTCCGGACTCATGCACCACGGCGTCCCAACGAACTCGCCGAACGCGGTGAACAGCGTCTTCTCCGTGAGTGGCTGGTTCATCGCCTTGGCGATTCCGAAGTCGATGACCTTCGGCACCGGCGTTCCGTCGTGGAGCGTAACCATCACATTCGACGGCTTGATGTCGCGATGGATTATCCCCTTTTCGTGCGCGTGGTGGACCGCCCTGCACACGTGGACGAACAGCTCCAGCCGCTCGCGCGTCGTGAGCTTGCTGGCGTCGGCGTATTCAGTGATCGGCACGCCCTTCACCAGCTCCATCACGAAGTACGGACGTCCCGAGTCCGTGGCTCCGGCGTCGAGTACCTTGGCAATGCTGGGGTGGTCCATCAGCGCCAGCGCCTGACGCTCGGCCTCGAACCGCGCGATCACTTCCTTCGTGTCCATGCCGAGCTTGATAATCTTGAGCGCGACGCGCCGGCGGATCGGATGCTCCTGTTCGGCCATGTACACCACGCCAAAGCCGCCCTCGCCGATCACCTGGAGCAGCTTGTAAGGACCGATGCGCGAGCCCGGCGCCTCAGGTGGTCCGGCGGCGAGCACTCTTGCGGCAGCCCGCGCGGCTTCGTCCGGCTGTGGCCCCGTGGGCGACGACAGGAACTCGCCAGCCTCCGAGTGCGCCGCCAGCAGCCCCTGCACCTGTGCACGCAGTTCCTGGTCATCGCCCGTAGCCGCCGCCAGGAACCGGGCTCGCTCCGGCCCGCTCTTCTCGAGCGCCTCGTGGAACACCTGCTTGGCGCGCAGCCATCTCGCATCCGTCATGGGTCACTCTCCGCCGCTTTCTGTGCCGAGGTCGCCCAGCACGCGGTAGAGCCACGCCCGGGCGAAGGCCCACTCCCGCTTCACCGTCCGTTCGGACAGATCGAGCGCCCGTGCCGTCTCCTCCACCGACAGGCCGGCGAAGAACCGGAGCCGGACGACCTCAGCGGCCGTTGGGTCCTGCCTCTCCAGGCGACAAATCGCGTCATCGAGGGCCAGGATCTCTTCGGGATCGTGATCGGCGGCCAGGTCCAGACCCGCGAGAGATACCTGGACGCGCTTCCCGCCTCGTTTCGCCCGGCCGCGGCTGCGCGCGTGCTCGATCAGGATGCGGCGCATTGCCTCGGCCGCGGCGTGGAAGAAGTGCGCGCGGTTGCTCCAGGCCGGGAGCTCGTCTCCCGCCAGCCGCAGGTAGGCTTCGTGCACGAGGGCGGTGGCCTGAAGCGAATGGCCGGCGCGCTCGTTGCGGAGGTGCGCGGCGGCCATGGCTCGCAACTCGGCGTAGACCAGCGGCACCAGTCGGTCCAGCGCCTGTTCCCGCCCCGCTTCGCGCAGCTCGGCCAGAACGCGGGTGATGTCGCCGCCGGTGATGGGACGCATATGGGTTCGTGTCCTCCTCGACGCCCTCGCGCCAGCGTTTCGCCGCGGCGCTGCCGAAGGCTGCTACTACGGAGCGTCGAGCGGTTTCACCGCAAAGCCCGCTATGTGTGTCAACCCGGCGTGGGAGGGGGAGGGGCGGCGAGCCGCGAGCCAGGGCTCCACAGGCAGCTACCATAGTGGTCAACCCGGCCAACTGCAACCTCGCCGGCTATCTTCGCCCTGAGCAGCGTTCTGACTGCCCCAGCAGTACGTCTCCCCGTCCGTTGCTTCGCCGCATATGCCGACTTCGGCGTCAGTGGCGTGACCCCCGCCCGGTATTAGCAGCTCGTCGCCGAGTGCTGCTCGCCAAGTTCGCAAGCAAAAGCCGCGCGCCGGGTGATGAGCCTAATGGGCGCCGCATTCCGCCTTCTGCAGAGAAGGCTCACCGGTCAATGCCGGCATCGCTCACCTGGCC
>CAZWSO010000169.1:0-5684 GCA_964636485.1 uncultured Gemmatimonadaceae bacterium | reverse complement strand
TGATACCGATGCCGGCGCTCCTTGCATGGGGCGAGAAGGGCTGATACCGCGCCCGCGGAACGCAATGATGTAGATACTTGATAAGAAGGGGTAGCGGCACTGGCCGCTACCCCTTTCCGATGGAGCACTCGCGAAGCGCGGCGAGTCGCAACGTATTGTTCAGCCCGCGCCGCCCAGCCGTGGATTGTTCTGCTTTTCGATCAGTGGAAGCGGCAGACAAAGCTGATTGCCATAGGTGCCATCGCCGTGATACGGTGCACCGGGCGGTGGCGAAAGCGAGATGCCGTACCGGATCACGTCTCCCAGATGCTGCCCCTCGAGGAAGAGCTCGCGACGGCGCTGTTCGATCAGCTCGGCGCGGATCTCCTCGGCATCGGTACTTACGAAGGGCAACTGATTGCCTCGCTCACGGAACTCGTTCAGCACGAGCACTGCTTGCGGGAGCATCTCCGCTTCCAGTAGCGCCTCCGCCACGATCAGTCTCGCTTCGCGGCCCGAAGCGATGGGTATGGGGCTGTCCTGAAGTGCATACTTCTCCTGCCGGAACACGGGTATACCGAGCGCAGTGGTGCCGTGCGGCCCGCTTACGGGAACCCGCGGGTCGCCCAGATCCCGATAGCCCTCGTCAACCGACACGGCGCTGCTGACAGACGAGCTCTGCGCCCAAACGCGGTTCGTACGTCTGGCCGAAACCGGGGACGCAGTCATCACGCGCTCGTATGCGAATGGCACCAGCTCGGCGTCGTCGCCCGCATCGGCCGGGCGGCCAAGGTTGAGCCGCGTTCGCGCTCTGCCAACGAGCGCCATGTTGAGGATGTCCGCGTTGGCCGCCGTCGTGGCCGCAGCGATGGCGGTAGTGAACCGGTCTTCAGCCTCGGCGAACACCTGAGCGCGGCTCAGCTCGGCTCCCCAATCGACAGAACGATCCGGATTGATGCGCGAGATCACGGCCGAGCAAAACCCCTCGCCAAGGAGCACGAGGCTGTAGCCGGCGTAGGCCGCGGAGATGGCGGTGAGGTTCGCGCGGTTCGGGACCTCCTCGTCCGTCCAAACCTCGGTCAGGTTGCGCAGGACGTTGTCGGCGGAAGCGCGGGCCGTGTTGAGCGGAGTGTAGACACCCAGATCCACGCACCCGAAGGTGGAGTAGCGCAGGTCCGAGTCGACCGTTCGCCGCGCATCGTACGGAAAGCGGTTGGCCGTCTGCGTTCCGTCGATCAACTCGTCGCCGATGAGGCCGCCGAGTACCACATAGGCGCCGAAGGCGCAGTCGAAATCCGCTATGGCGGAATTGACCAGCAACGCGGCGTTGGCGGGGTTTTCGAGATTTTCGGCCGGAATGCGGCTCGCCGCCTCCACACCGAGCAGGCGGTCGAGCCGGTCACAGGCGCCGAGTGCGAGCGCGATGAGCAGGGCGACCGCCAGCCGGGCGGTGCGCTGGTAGGTTGACGCAGTCGTCATATATGGCTCCCTGGCAACAGGGTCTTGTTCGTGCATGAGTGAGATGCCGTGAGAGGAAGTCATCGTTAGAACCGCACGTTGAGGGTCGTGATCCACTGCCGGAGCTGCGGCATCATGGTTTGCTGCCATGCACCGTGGTTGCCCCCTCGCGAGCCGCCGAGGAACATTGCTTCGGGCTCCAGGCCGCCGTAGCTGGTCCAGGTGTACAGGTTCCTGCCTGACAGCGTCAGGGCGGCACCGTCGGCGCCGACCCATCCGCTGACGCGGTCCGGTAGCGTATAGGTTACCGACAGCTCGCGGAACTTCGTGAAGCTGGCGTCATCAATGAACCAATCGCTGATCAGCGGACTGGACTGGATGCCAGCGATCCGCTTGGGATCGAACTCGTGCGGGTAGAAGTTCTCGCGGCACCGTCCGCCAAAGAAGGCGCAACGCACGCGCGTATCACCGTCTATCTTCCGGTGACCGCGCTTGAAGTCGAACAGCGCATACACCCGGAACTGCCGGAACAGCGTGAGCGTGGATGAGAATGCACCCTCGAGATCAGGTGTCGTACGACCCAGGTAGACTGCCGGGGCGTTGGCGCACGCCATGGCACCGCCCTGCCCATCGTCGCACATGACGTTGATCGCCTGGCCGGCAGCGTTCAGCTCCGCGGAAACGATCCGCTTGTCGAAGAGCGCACCAACTGGCAGCCCGACCTGATGGCGCCAGAGTGGTCCGGCGCTGACGAACTCGACGCCATCGAGCCCGAGATCCACCAACCTGTTGCTGTTGGTGGCAAGCGAGAGTGAGAGGTCGAGGGTTGTCCGCTCGCGTTGCAGCGGGCGACCGCGGACCACGAGCTCGGTCCCCTTGTTGCTCAGCCGACCGATGTTGAAGGGCTGGAATCCGGAGAAGCCTGCTGACGGGGCGATCTCTCGTTCGAGGATAGCGTCGCGCGTCTGCTTGTCATAGTAGGTGAACTCGAGGCCGAGCCGGTCCTGGAGGAACGCCGCGTCGAAACCGACCTCCACCTCACTGCTGCGCTCGGGTCCCAGGTCCGGGTTGCCGATGAACTGCGGTGTGACGGCAGGACTGTCACCCGGCCCAGACACCGGCCCGTAGGTACGCAGCGCGGCGTAGTTGGCGGGTGCCTTCCCGCTCTCGCCGTACGCTGCGCGCAACCGGAACGACTCGGTGAAAGCGAAGGGCCAGAAGGTTTCATCGGACATCACCCAGCTCGCGCTCACCTTCGGGTAGTAGACGCGGTCGAAGTTCTGCCCGAACGCGCTGTGGTCGTCGGATCGCACGGCACCTGTGATAAAGAGCCGATCGCGGAAGCCGAACTGCTGCTGCACGAAGAGGCCGATGCTGACCTCCTCCTCCAGATCCTGCGCGTTGACGCGGTTGGTAGTCGTCGCTGACACGGCGGTCAGACCTGGAGCCGGGAAGATGGAACCGGAGGCAAGCACGAACTCGCGCAAGCTCCGATAGTACTGTCCACCCACGGTCGTGGACGACGTGATGTCGGGAGTGAGGGAGAAGCGGCCGGTGGCGCTGTAGTCCACCGTACGGTAGTTCAGGCTACGATTGATCACTTCCTTCGCACCGAGCGCCGTGGACCCCCACACCGCCTGATGTGGTGTGCCAGGCGCCATCGAGTCGACGCGCGGCTGGAAGTAGATATTGTCCTCACGGGTAAGGTCGACACCGAAGGTGAGGCGCTGATCGAGCCAGGCGGTGGTGCGGTGCCGCGCCTGGATGCCGGCGACGAACCGGTTCACGCCCTGCTCGAAGTTGTTGAGCAGGTCGTACGCCTCGGGTGTACCTGTGTGAAATCCGCGGCGCTGCGGGTTGGCCAGGTTGCGCGCATCGGCCAGGACGGTGGACCAGACCCGTCCGCCGAACCCACCCTCAGCGCTGAGGTTCGTAACGCCGCTGGTATAGCCCATGCGAACGTCCAGGTCCATACGATCCGAAGGGTTCAGCGAGACATTGACACGGGCGTTGTAGCGCTCGAGATCGTTGGACCGTTCCGCGCCCTCGCTCTGCTCGAAGCCGCCGGAGACGAAATAGCGAATGCGCTCGGCGCCGCCGCTCACGTTCAGGTCGTACTGTTGCACGCGGCCGGTCCGAAAGATGGGCGTGCCACGGGCGTTCTCGAGATCGACGATCCGGATCGTCACCGTGTCGCCAGCGACAACCTGATAGTTTGTTGGGAAGAGCCCTTCTGGGTTGGGCAGAAAATTCGCGCCCTGTTTTATTGTTGCGCTCCACCTCGGCGGCCCGGCGGCGCCGCGCTTGGTGATGATCTGGATGACGCCGTTCGCGGCCTCCGTACCGTAGAGCGTTGCCGCGGCCGGTCCCTTGATGACCTCGATGCTCTCGATGTCATCTGGGTTGATGTCGTTGAAGCGCGAAATCGAACTGGAGCCGAACCCCTGGTTGGCGATTCCGGTGGTGTTCGCGTTGTCGATACGAACGCCATCCACGTAGACGAGTGGTTCGTTGCGCAGCGAGAGCGAGGCGACGCCTCGAACGCGGATGCGCGATCCTGTACCGACGCTCCCCGATCCCGGCTGAATCACGAGGCCGGGCACGCGAGCGTTGAGCAGCTCCTGGAAGGAGTTGATCTGTGTGAGCTGCGTGATCTCGGCCACATTCACCTGCGTGACGGCGTTGCCGATCTCTCGCCGAGCTTGCGCGCCGGCGGTTCCGGTGACGACGATCGCGTCGAGGTCGACGGCCCGGTCGGCCAGGAGGATCCGTAGGTTCGTGTCTCCCGCGCGGGCCACCTGCGTTGCCGCTCTGTACCCGATTCGGCGCACCGCAAGCGTCACTTCCGCCTGCTGAATTGCCTCGAAGCGAAAGCGGCCGTTCTGGTCCGTGGTGGTCGCCCTTCCGGTGCCCTGAATGGTCACCTGCGCCGCCGGCACAGGCTGGAGTGTGCTTTCCGACAAGACAACGCCTCCCACAGCTTCCTGCGCCATGACGGCGGCAGGGGCAGCCGTGATGAAGCAGGCCGCGGCGAGAGCGCTTAAGAGACCTGTGGCCAGAGAGCGCACGGCTGGCCGCGGTGAGGGCGGGGCGTTGGGGGTGCGCCTGCGCCGACGAACGAACGACGATGCTGACCAGAGATACATGATCTTCCCTCCGACGATGGATGTCGTTCAGAGCGATTGCGGAGCGGCCGGCTCCGCTGCGGCGCTGGCACGGCGACCGGGCAGGAGCGTTGGGGTGCCACAGATGCCAGCTTGAGAACAGCGTTTCAGGCAGTTATCGAGGAAGGAGCAACGCGCAATGCGAATCTCTGGGGCGCTGAATGACCGAACGGCGATTCGGAGGCGCCCTCGCGAACCACTGATGAGCACATGTTGTTGGCAACCGTGCGCAATGTCAACATTCCAGCGCGCGGTTGAACGCAACAAAAAAAGGTAGGGCGAGGGGAGCGGAGACACTGCTGCTGAGCATCGATCAATTTGGCTGAGGTAAGCAGCGAGAACACACAGCAGACAACACACAGCAGCAGTGGAACTGCTGCTTCTGACGAGTAGCGGTCAGTGCCGTTCGTGGCTGCGGCTGCTCTCCACAGATCCGGGGTCAGAATCGGGGGTCAGACTCCTTCCGTTCATCCACCGCTCCGGTCCGCGTCTCCACCTCGCGGGCCTCGTGATCCGCGGCTGCGCTCGCTGTTCTCCTGCTGCTTCTACTGCTGCTGCTCCTCCTCCTCCTCCTCCGGCGAGCGCAGCACGACTTCATTCTCCACGATCATGAAGCGGATCTGCCGCTCGCGAAGGTCGGGAAACTCCTCGCGATACTCTCGGAACCGATCGTTCGAAACGATCATAGCGTCCAGCTCGCTAGCGAACGAGAGGATGAACCAGTCGGCGTCGGTGCCGGCGGGCGCCTGGCGGATCCGGCCATCCTCCTGGAGCGCCTCGTAAGCCGGCGCATCGTCGATCTGATGGCGGAGCGCGGCATCGACGATGACGATCGGCTCGTAGCCTTCCTCCTCCAGCTTGGTGCGCAGGTGCTGGATGTAGTCGAGCCGCGCCTTCGCCTGCGGCGCGGAATGCGCGACATTGGAGCCGTCGATGATCGCCGTGCGGCGGCTGCCGTCGGGATTGGTGTGTTGCTGAGAGGACATGACAGAATTTCGGGGCAGTTTCGTCGCAAGAGGTCCCAGGTCGCATGGTGGAGGCACGTTCCGCGCCGGTAATCCTGCGGGTGCCAAGTTGGCCGAA
>CAZWSO010000168.1:0-5689 GCA_964636485.1 uncultured Gemmatimonadaceae bacterium | reverse complement strand
CCGAGCACCTCTCGGTGGTGCTGGAGTATGACTCCGCCGAAGATGCCGCCGGGGCTGCGTTTATGGGCGGTGCGGTAGCGCTAGCCTACTCTCGCTTTGACGAGCCAACGCGAGAGAGCGCGCACGCTGAGTACCTTGAGTCTATCGAGCCGCACCGGAAGGGATTTGGGTACGCGATTCCGGCGGAGTTCGTGGTGGCAGTTGGCGAGCGCAAGTAGCGCTTCCGCACGGCGATACCCGCCGAGCCAACCCGGCAGCGCAGTTGTCAGAATTCGAAACCAGGTCAGCGGCAGCTGTATTCGCGTTGCCATTGCCGCGGCTGCCATCAGGCCACGTCAGCGTAGCCATTGGCCAGGCTCGGCCACAGCCTCCCTGGGGCGTAGCCATTGGCCAGGCTCGGCCACAGCCTCCCTGGGCCGACCTGTCTCCCCTTCAAACCTTTTTGACCACGAGGTTATCTGACCCCGTGACACAGGACCAACGACCGGAGCGAATGCTGGCCACAGCGAGCGACTCGGTCCCCATCACGGCCGACGAGGGCATGACCGACGTTGCGCTGGCTGCCGGCGGGGATCGCAGAGCCTTCGAGCGGATCTACCGGGAGCACGTGGGGCGGGTTTTCTCGCTCTGCGCACGGATGACGGGTGACCGCGGGCATGCCGAGGAGCTCACCCAGGACGTGTTCGTCCGCGCCTGGGACAAGCTGTCGTTGTTTCGGGGTGAGAGCGCTTTCTCCACGTGGCTTCACCGGCTGGCGGTGAACGTGGTGCTGAACGATCGAAAGGTGGGCGCGCGCGAGCGCGACCGGATGTCTGATGATGAGATAGAGGGCATGGCGCCGCGGCGTGCGCACTCCACCGTGACAGAGCGGATGGACCTCGAGGCCGCCATGGCCATCCTGCCACCTGGAGCACGAAGGATCTTCGTGCTGCACGATGTGGAGGGATACAAGCACGAGGAGATCGCCACGATGCTCGGCATCACGGCGGGAGGTAGCAAGGCGCAGCTTCACCGCGCCCGCATGCTCCTGAGGGAGGCACTGAACCGATGAACGGAAACGCACACGACTGCGAGCGCTTCGACGAGCTGCTCCCCGCATTCATGGAGGGGGAGCTCCACGCGGCAGCGGCAATCACCGTCGAGCAGGAGGCACGGAGCTGCCCGCGCTGCTCGGCGCTGCTCTCCGATCTCGACGCAATTCGCCGGGAGGCGGCGACGCTTCCGGTGCTTCAGCCAGAGCGCGACCTCTGGGAGGGGATCGCGGCGCGGATCGCCCCCGAGGTGATACCTATCGGGGAAGCCGCCGCCTCGGTCCGCCGTCCGGGCGGGCTCGCGACCATGTCACGACGCTACACCCATCCGGGCTGGCTGGCGGCGGCGGCGATGATCCTCGTGATCGTGACGGCTGCGGTTACCTGGTTCGCCGTGGCCGCCCCGCCGGGACAGCCGGGGACGGGCTCCTTGGTTCAGGGGCCATCGAACGAAGGAATGACGACGGCCAGTTCGTTCGTCGTCGAATCAGTGGAGGAGCCGTACCGTGACCAGATCGCGATGCTGCGCACTCTGGTCGATGAGCGGCGGAACGACCTTGACTCGGCCACGGTGGCCGTGATCGAGCGCAATCTGGAAATCATCGAGGAAGCCGTTGCCGACAGCCGGGCGGCGCTAGCCCGCGACACCACCAGCCGGTTCCTGCGCGACCAGCTCAACGGCGCGCTCGGGCAGAAGGTGGAGCTGCTCCGCACAGCGGCGCTGCTTCCTCCCAGCCGGACCTGAGGAATACGTCATGATTATTCGGATATTCTGCGTCGCAACGTTCGCGACGATGCTCCTTACGATGCCGGCGTCGGCGCAGCGGAGGGATCGCAGTGCCGGCCAGGAAGTAGGCCGGTCACTCGACACTACGCTCGCGCTGGCGCGCGACGGCACGGTGGACCTCTCGAACGTCTCCGGGGACATTACCGTCACCTCTCACGATCGCGCCGAGGTTCGCATCCGCGCGCGCCTTCGCGACAACGGCACGCTCGTGCTCGATGCAACTCGATCGCGCGTCTCGCTCGGTGTGCGCTCCGTAGGCAATCGGCTGGGCGAGGCCACGTACGAGGTAGTGGTGCCGAGCGGCGTACGGGTCATCACGCACAGCGTGTCGGGAGACATCTCGCTGCGTGGTCCCTTTGGCCCCACCGAGGCCCGATCGGTGAGCGGCGACATCGACGTGAGCGACACCGAGCGCCTCGTCGTCAACAGCGTCTCCGGAGATGCCACCGTACGCAACGTGACCGGCGATCTCACCGCCAAATCGGTGAGCGGCGATGTCAGCGTCACGCGAGTCACTGGCGACGTCACGGCGGCTACAGTGAGCGGCGACGTGGTGCTCGACGATGTACGCTCGGAATCGGTGCGTGGCGAGACGGTGAGCGGACATGTGCGCTACCGGGGGACCATCTCTCCCCGGGGACGCTACGAGTTCAAGTCGCACTCCGGTGATCTTCGTCTCACCGTTCCGGAGAACATGGGTGCCGTAATCAGCACGGAAACCTTCAGCGGAACAGTGCGTAGTGATTTCCAGCTCACGCTGAACCCGGGCCAGGGCGCCGGGCGGCGACGGATGGAGTTCACGATCGGGCAGGGAGATGCCCGAATCGCCCTGAGCACCTTCAGCGGCAACATCGCAATCAACCGCGCCGGCGCGCGCGGAAGGGAGGAATGACCATGCAGCGCACACTGCTCGCCGCGGCCTTCACGGCCGCCAGCCTCTCGATCGCGGCGCCCTCATACGGGCAGGATTGGGATCGCCAACGCGACGACAATGCCTTCCGCTGGGAAGGACAAATTGGTGAAGGCAGCTGGCTCCGCATCCGCAACATGAACGGCGCCATCAAGGTTGAAGAGAGCTCGGCGAGTGATGTAGAGGTTCGCGCATCCAAGTCCTGGCGGCGGGGCGACCCGGATGACGTGCGTTTCGAGGTTGTCCGTTCCGGGAACGACGTCGTGATCTGCGCGCTGTGGAACGAGAACGCCAGCTGCAATGAGCGGGGCGAGATACGCGGACGCCACCGGAACAACAACAACGACACCAGCGTCGAATTCACCGTGCGGCTGCCGCGTGGCGTGCGAGTGGACACGCGTACCGTGAACGGCGGAATCACCATCGACCGCGCCGGCGCCGAGGTGGTGGCGCGAACGGTGAACGGATCCATCAACGCCAACACGCTGCGCGGCCCGGTGAGTGCCCACACCGTCAACGGCTCCATCAGGGTTCGTATGGAGTCGCTGGCCGGAAGCGGGGACCTGAGCTACGAGACGGTCAATGGCTCCGTGCACCTGGAGCTGCCCGATGGCCTCGGCGCCGACCTGGATGTCAGCACCGTGAACGGTAGCATCCGGAGCGACTATCCCGTGACCGTCAGCGGCGAGATCAGCCGGCGCCGGCTCCAGGGACGCATTGGCAACGGTGGACGTGAGCTTCGCCTCAAGACGGTTAACGGCTCGATACAGATCCGGAAACTCAGTTGACGTTCCTCCCGTAGTGTCCCCGGGTGACACTCCGGGGCGCCACCCTCCCTCGCCTCCGCGGGGGAGGGTAGCTTTTTCCGGGCGATGGGCGCGCCAAAGCGCGCGCTGGATTCACGAGGGAGGTGTGTCATGTGGCGTTATATCCTCGCCGCCGCTATCACCGCGGTCATCATGATCGCGATCTACGGTCCGCGATCGAGCCGGGCGTCGGCCGCCACCTTCGAGTGGAGTGGCGCCGTGGCACCTGCTCAGTGGGTGAACGTGCAGAACGCGAACGGCAGGGTGCGCATCGAGCCCGCGGCCGGTGACAGCGTTCACGTCCACGCGGCCATTCGAAGACAGCGGCGCGACCGGGGCGCCGGCGCACGTGTCATCGTGAACCTGGCTGACGGCAACCTGTACGTGTGCCCTGTGGCGAGCGATCGCGGCCGGTGCGGCCCAGGTGGGTACTCCACCGGCGCCACCGGTGGCGTTCGCCGGCTCTTTGGCGGCCGCACGCACATGCACGTTGACCTCACGGTGCAGGTGCCTCGAGGCGTGTACGCCGAAGGCTCGAGCACGAACGGCGCTCTGTCCATTACGGGAATCGCCGGCGAGGCTCGGGCGCGCACGCAGAACGGACGCATCGAGCTGTCGGACATCTTCGGTGCCGTCACTGCTCGCAGCACCAATGGCTCGATCCGGGCCCGGCTCGACTCCCTTCCCGATGACGCCGCGCTCTCCTTGCGCACTACCAACGGTTCGATTACGGCGGAACTGCCGGAAGGAATTTCGGCTGATGTCGAGATAGCCACCACCAACGGGCGCATCAACTCGAGCTTCCCGATTACGGTGTCGGACCGGATGTCCTCCCGCCGGTTGAGCGGGCGGATCGGGGCAGGCGGCCGGCAGATCTCCATCCGGACGACAAATGGCAGCATCACCCTGCGCCCCGTGACCGGCGCCGGGGGCCCCGCCATTACGGCTACGGGGGAGGGGGTGGGGGAGGGGGAGGGGGAGGTAGAGGGAGAATCTGTGTCAGCCGGGGTCGCAGCGCCTGCGGCCGCCGCGGTTGAGCCGGGCGAGGCCGATCCGCGCTGAGGATCCGCTGGCGGACAGATCAAGGGGTCAGGCCCCTTGAAAACCGCTCCACGCGCAGTGGCCCGCTCAAGCTCTCGTCTTCGTAGCTGCCCTGAGCTCCTGAAGCGGGTGCTTCTGATCGCCGGCGATGTGACTCCACTGAGGTGGTGGATTTTCTTCGCCGGAGAGCCTGTCCGCTTCTGATCAAACCTTTCGAGCTCCCCGAGCTGGCGAACGCCGTTGAGCAGATGGCGGACGAGGGATTGAGCCGTGACCGCCTGGAGGCAGGAGGGAGCGGCCCGGCTTCACGGAGCTGGTGCGCTCCCGCGTACCTGTGCGAGCACCAGCCCGGACTCGCCGGACACGGGGCGGAAATCCCTCCGTGGCTCGAACCGCTCACCCAGGATCTCAACCTGCGAGATAGTGGCGAGATCGAAATGACGCCACCCGTGTTC
The DNA here is from genome assembly GCA_964636485.1 of uncultured Gemmatimonadaceae bacterium. Classification (GTDB taxonomy): domain Bacteria; phylum Gemmatimonadota; class Gemmatimonadetes; order Gemmatimonadales; family Gemmatimonadaceae; genus CAYXRS01. The sequence goes on along the minus strand of CAZWSO010000168.1, from coordinate 659 downwards.
CGGACGGCCGGCGTGATCGCCCTGAATCTGGTAAGCCTCGAGCAGCTCGGCAGAGTCTGGCTTTCGAATTATAGCGTGGGGCTGGAGCACGTGCGTGTCACCGCCAATGCACACGATGCGCACGAGACGCTGGTCCTCCAGTGAGCGAAGAATGAGCTTGCGGTCGATCGCTGCAGCCGAGGAGACGCTACCGGGTACGTCCGGCATGAACGAGCCCCTCCAGGGCCGGTACGCCATGATCAGTTCGTTGGCTGGCGCGGGAGGCGACAGCCGATGCTGAGATTACACGACGAGCCTTCAGTGTGGAAGGCGGCCCCTGCCATTGCCGCCATACTGGCGATGCTGGGCGCGGTCCCCACCGCCATGGGCACCGATGGCGGCTTGCGCGAAGGGCGATGCAGCGAGGCTCGGGCGACCGGCTCTTTGATGGGTCGCTGACGACGTTGCTCGATGGTCGCCTGAGACGGCCGGGAGCATTTCCGCCCAGAGCGGTGGGCCAGCGGCTGATCGTGCGGCTGGGGGAGGAGCCGGAAGGGAGGCGAGCCGGGGAGGGCCGCCCTTGCATCTTCGGGGTATCTTCGGTAGACTGCATTCCCCGCTCCCCCGAGCGGTCAGCAGCACCCGGAGGTGTTCATGCGCAGTACCTTGCCGGCGGTCCC
>CAZWSO010000167.1:0-5703 GCA_964636485.1 uncultured Gemmatimonadaceae bacterium | reverse complement strand
ACCACAGCCGGCTTCCACGTCCCCTGCGCTACGGCAGGGATGAACTTGTCCAGCCCGCGCGACGGAAACGCCAGCGTCTTCCCCTGCTCCGCACTCTGATACGCCGTCATCAACAGCTTCACCACCTCGAGGCCATCGCCGAACGTGAGCCGCGGCGCTTCCTTGCCCAGAAATGCGCGCACGAAGTGCCGGTCCTCGGCCTCATAGCCGTACGCCGCCGCCTCGTTCGCCACAACAGGCATCAGCCCCACCTCGGCGTTCTGCTTCTCGACCAGATCCTCACCGGCCTTGCCGCGCGTTTCCCGGCTGAAGAACAACTTGAGCCCGCTGTCGAGCGTGTTCCAGGACATCGAGTACTCCGGTCCTAGCAGCTCCGCCGAGAGACGCAGGCCCGCGCCCACGAAGCTCCAGCTCGTGGTCGCCTCGCCGATCACCACGTGCCCGTCATCCGTGTCGAACTCGATCGTCATGCTGGCGAAGTCTTCCGACGGGCACTTCGCATAATCCACGTCACGCCCCATCCGAGTGGTGAGCTGCCGGCAGTACTCGGGACGCGTCCACTTCAGGCTCGCGATGTGCGCGCTCACGCGCACCGGCCGTACCGATGACAGCGACTTCGTCGGATCCGTCAGCAGGTGCCGGACGACCAGCGCCGAATGGCACATCATGTCGTTGAGGACGCCGCCGCCCTGAAGCTCACCGCGCCAGAACCAGGGCATGTGCGGCCCGCTGTGCTCCTCGGCGGCACGGGCGAGATAGGGACGCCCCGCCGTCGCCGCTCCACGCGCCCAGATCAGCGAACGGCCGTACTCTACCTGCGGAGCGAAGAGCTGGTTCTCCAGGTACCCCGTCATGAGGCCGACGCGCTTCGCCAGCGCCACCACGCGCTTCGCCTCGGCCACGTTTCGCGCCAGCGGCTTCTCGCAAGCGAGCCCGCGGAGCGTGCCCTTCCCACTCTCGATAGCGTGGACGATCTCCTCCATGTTTTCCACGCGCGCCTGGTTCGGTCCGGTAAGCCATAGCGCATCGATCACCGGATCAGCCACCATGTCGGTGATGGAGCGGTACGCCTTCGCCGCACCCACGTCGAGCGCGCGGGCTCGCGCCGCCAGCGCCGTCGCATTCTTCTTCGTGGGGCTCCACACGCCAAGGACGTCGGCGTCACGCACACCAGCCCAGCCCAGCAGGTGGAAGCCCGCGTTGAACCCGCTGCCAATGAAGCCGACGCCGAGCCGGCCATCCGGTGGTCCGCCGTTAGTCCGTGCCATGTTCAACCGGTATTCTCGTGTTCATAAGATCCTCTGACACGCCCAGTTTGCGCAGCGCCGGCTCGGGACAACCGTTCCATTCCGTCACGAAGGTATGCCCCTGGTACTCGAGATCCCGCCAGCCAATGGCGCTCGAGAAGAAACCGGAAGCAGTCATGTCACGGAACCGGTTGAAGAAGGTTATGCCTTCGCCCATCTCCGGGCGCGCCCGCCGCGGCCAGGCGATGTCATCGAGCAGCTGGCGACGCTGAGCGTCGCTACAGTCGGCAAAGGAGCGGCGGAACCGGCCGCGGCACTCCTCATCCAGCCAGAGGAGCCCGTCACGCATCGCCGCGCGGGTGGCATCCGACGTGGCCGTCAGCTCATCGGAGAGCATGAAGTCCATGAACTCCGGCACCTTCGCATCCGTGGCACTCCCCGAGCGCTCGTCCTTCGGAATGATGTAGTCCACGAGCATGTTGACCGTCCGCCACTCGGGCGCGGTGAAGAAGCGCGGCTCGTACGCACGTCCTGCGTCGGCCAATTTGTTCACGAAGCGCGCGGCGCGCCCGATATCCACCGCCGACCACTCGAGCACGCCGATCAGCGGCACCACGCCGAGCAGCTTCACCGCGTCACGGCGGCTCATGACGTGCGACGCCTGGCCGGGTGCGCCGCTGTCGTGGTCGGTCACGGCGCGCTTCTCGCCCTCCACGCGTTCGTCGTGATCGCTCATAGCGCACCCCCCCCCCGCTTGCGCTCTTCGGTGATGAAGTCGCTTGCGCGCCACGAGAGCGCCAGGATCGTCCAGGTGGGGTTCTTGTCCGGCTGCGACACGAACGGCCCGCCATCGGTAACGAACAGATTGCGGCAGTCGTGAACGCGGCAGTCGGCATCCACCACCGAGCTGCGCGGATCGCTCCCCATGCGCGTGCCCCCCAACTCGTGGATGATCGTGCCTCCGTCGGCAATCCCGTAGCCGCGGTCCCGCCCGGGCATGGGAGAGAACACCTCGCCACCCATCTCCGCCACCAGTGCGCGGAAGGTTTCCTGCATGTGCTTCACCTGATTGTACTCATGATCCGTCCATTGCCAGTGGAAGCGAAGCACGGGAATGCCCCAGCGGTCCTTCACATCGGGATCGATCTCGCAGTACGAGCCGTCGTTCGGGATCATCTCACCGCGGCCGGAGAAGCCGATAGTGGAGCCGTAGTACGTGCGATAGTCGTTCTTGAGCTGCACGCCATAGCCGCCGCCCGGCGCGTAGCGCTGGATCCCTCCCATGAAGCCCGCCTGTGGCGGGCCGAGCCCACCCCACACCTCGATGTGGTAGCCCCGCGGGAAATCGAGCTTCCGGTTGTTCAGCCACCAGGGCATGTAGACGTGCATCCCTCCCACACCCTCCTCGTTGTGCGGGATATGGTTGGTCATCGCCGGGATGAAACCGGCGACATCAGAGCCGGTGGTGTCGGTGAGATACCTGCCTGCCGTACCACTCGAATTGCCGATGCCGTCGGGGTGCCGGGGCGACCTCGAGTTGAGGAGAAGCCGTGCCGACTCGCACGCGCTCGCCGCCAGTACGACCACGCTTGCCTGCACGTGCTCGTCCGAGCCGGTAGCCTTGTCGATGTACGACACGCCCGTCGCGAGCCCGTCCGGACCGACCGTCACCTCGCGCGCCATGGCGTTGGTGAGCAGGGTGAGGCGGCCCGTCTCCAGGGCCGGCGCGATCAGAACATCGGGGCTCGAGAAGTTCGCCTTGACGGTGCAGCCGCGATTGCACTGCCCGCAGTAGTGACAGGCGGCCCGGCCGTGCAACGGTTGCGTGATTACCGACAGGCGAGAGGGGATGCACGTGATGTTGAGTCGGTCGGACGCCTTCTTCACCAGCAGCTCGTAGCAACGCGGCTTCGGTGGTGGCTGGAAGATGCCGTCGGGATCGTTGGGCAGACCCTCGCGGCTGCCGAAGATGCCAACCAGACGGTCCACTCGATCGTAGTACGGCGCCACATCGTCATAACCGATCGGCCAGTCGTCGCCCAATCCATCCAGCGACTTGCGGCGGAAGTCATCGGGGCCGAAACGAAGCGAGATGCGCCCCCAGTGATTCGTGCGGCCGCCAAGCATGCGCGCCCGCCACCAGCGGAACCGCGTACCCGGTGCGCGCGTGTACGGCTCACCCTCCACCTCCCACCCGCCGTCGCACGCATCCCATTCGCCAAACGGACGCGTCTTCGTGGCGGCTCCGCGCCTGGGCGAGGCATACGCGGGAAGATTCATGGTGGAGTCGCGCGACGCGTACCATGACGGTCCCGCTTCCAGCATCACCACGTTGGCGCCCGCTTGCGTCAGCACCCACGCCGCCATCCCGCCGCCGGCTCCAGAGCCGACGATACACACATCGTACGCAGAACGCTTCTGTTTCATCAGCCACTCACTGGAGTTTCGTCCGAACGAGGTACTCGTAGCTCCGGCGGGCGAAGGACAGTGGATCCTTCGGGTCATCGTGCTCCACGAAGAAGTGCCGCGTACCCGCGTCGCGTGCGCGAGCAAGCACGCTGCTCCACTCGATCATTCCCTCCCCCACGTCCACCATCCGATGCGCGGGAGCGCCGGCCGAATCCTTTACGTGAACCATCGGAAAGCGCCCGCGGTGCGCAGACAGGTACTCGATGGGATCGAAGCCACTCTTCGTGATCCAGTACAGATCGAGCTGGAAGGCCACCAGCGCTGGATCGGTGCGCGCCAGCAGTGTATCGAAGGGAACCTCACCTTCCACCGGCACGAACTCGAAGTCGTGATTGTGATAGGCGAACCGAAGTCCGGCCGACGCAGCTTCGGCGCCGGCGCGGTTGAACAGCTCTGCCACGCGCTTCCAGTCATCCGGCGTACGTCGCTGATCCTGCGGAATCCAGGGGACCGTGACGTAGTTGTGTCCGATCTCTGCCGCAGTCGCCAGCGCCCGCGTCCACGCCTCACGCTGTGAAGGAAAGACTACATGCGCTGACGGCGCGCTCAGGGAGAGCCTGTCGAGCAGGGCCTTCACTTCGGCGGCCGTCCGCTCGAAGTACCCGGCGAACTCCACCTCGCGATAACCGATGGCGGCCACCCGCTCCAGCGTGCCGACAAAGTCGCGAGCCATCGCGGCGCGCACCGTGTAGAGCTGGAGCCCGATGCGCTCGAGTGCCGGCTGCCCGCACGGTAGCCCGCCATCCAGCCTCCGTTCGCCAGGTAATACGGCATCCAGGCGCCAACCGACTGCAGCGCGAGACGCCGCGAGGCCCAGGGTCGCGAGGAAGGTTCGGCGATCGGTCAATGCAGCAGGAGTGAGTGGACTGGCGAAGATGTCGCTCGCGCCGGGGGGTGGCAACTACCATCCACGCACTCCGTCCCAGGCAGCTAGGCGGGCCTGCCCTCGCGGCTCCCGACCCACCGCGCGATCATACCCCCGATCGCGCCGCTCACCGCAGAGCTGACCGTACCTAACGCGATCACCAGCGCTTCGACGTCACCGAGACCGAATGAGATCAGGATGCCGATCAGCGCACAGATGCCACCGGCGAGCATTCCACCCAGTGCGGCATTGCCAATCGTAGCGCCACGTGCCCGCATCGCGTACAGCAGCCCGGCTATCAATGAGATGGTCATCCCCAAAACAGGGAACAGCTCGGCGATGGCCGGTGCGTAATGCCCGCTAACTACCATCGCGACCTGGAGAACCGTTCCGATCAGCGTTGCGCGGCGAAGCGCGCCGGAGTCGAGTGCAGCAGAGCTCATGTTTGACCTCTCTGATCAAGGGTGGTGCTGCAACAACGACATCAACGCCTGTCCGCGCTCAGCAATCGCGTTACGTGCGAGCGATAGCCACTGACCGCGGCATCGTAGGGTCCGAGAGTCCGGAAGGTGCGCGAGAGCATCACGCCCCCCTCCATGGTGGTGAGCGCCAGGATCGCGAGCTGGCGTGGATCGGTAGCGGGCGGCAGTCGATCCGCCGCCGCGCTAAAGCATTCCTCGATGGCGCCGATCCATGCCTCGAAGTTCGCTGCGAGCAGCTCGCGAACCGGCGGATCTGGTTCGTGAAGCTCGAGCGCGAGACTGCCGATCGGGCACCCATAGAAGCACTCCGATCCGACTAGCATCTCGCGATACCGCGCCAGCAGGGCGAACACCCGCTCGATCGGGTCATCCACCCCCCGCCACGCGGGCTCGAGCAACATGACTTCTATCCCCTCGCGATAGGCCCCGAGCACCGCGAGCAGCAAATCCTGTTTGGTCGGGAAGAAGTGGTAGAGGCTGCCACTCCGCGCACCGGCCAAACGGAGGATGTCGGCGATGCTGGTAGAGCCGTAACCCTTGTCGGCGAAGAGCCTTAGGGCTGCGTGAACCAGCCGGTCGCGAGTGGAGGGAAGCGTGTCCGCAAGTTCTTGGTTGAACACTCAACCAAGTTCGGTAGCCA
>CAZWSO010000166.1:0-5719 GCA_964636485.1 uncultured Gemmatimonadaceae bacterium | reverse complement strand
GGCTACGCGGCTACTCGCGCCCACAGCGCCGCGGGGCGCAACCGCGCTGCACGGCGATCTCGGTGCCATGCTCGGCGCCCGGACGCGCGGCGGGCAGTGGGGGGTCATGGTGGTGTCGCTCACACGCGGGGACACCCTGTTCGCGCACAACGCCGGGCTCGCTATGCATCCCGCGTCCAACATGAAGCTGTTCACCGCCGCGCTCGCGCTGGACCGCTTCAACCCGAATCACCAGTTCTCGACGGATGTGCTGCGCACCGGGCCGATTACGCCTGATGGCGTGCTGCGCGGAGATCTCGTGCTGCGGGGGGGCGGCGATCCCGCGTTTTCGCGACGTTTCCTGCCGGGCGGCATGGCGGCACCCGTCTCGCTTCTGGCCGAGCTGACCGCTGGGAGCGGCATTCGGCGCGTAACTGGGAATCTGATCGCGGACGCAACGGCGTTCGAGCCGCGACTGGTGCCTGAAGGGTGGGATGAGCGATACCTGCACTCGGGGTACGCCGCGCGCGTCTCGGCGCTGTCGCTGAACGAGAATCTCGTATGGGTCGCGGTTGCGCCGGGCCGTGGCGGGAGCGCGGGAGCGGTATGGCTCGAGCCGGAGAGCGCGATACGTTTGTCGACGTCCGTGCGCACGGTTGCCGGACGGGATGCGCGTATCGTCGCGCGCACGACCGCATCGGGAATAATCGAAGTACGCGGCTTCATCGGTGCCGCGTCCGCCACTCGTCGTTATGCCCTGGTGGTGGAGGACCCTCCCGCCTTCACCGCCGGCGCGCTGAGGGCGGCGCTGGACTCGCGCGGAATCACCGTTGATGGTGGCACCGAGTTCGGACCGACGCCGCCGCAGGCAGTCGTGATCGCTTCGCTGCCGTCACCCCCGCTGTCGCGCCTGGTAGCGGTGATGAACCGGGAAAGCATCAATCACTACGCCGAGCTCATCTTCCGCAACATCGCGCGGGCCGACCCGCCCGGCTCACTCGGCTCCGCCGAGCGGGCCAACAGCATACTCCAGCAGTTCATGAGGGAGCGCGTCGGCGCCGACGACGACGTTGTGCTCGCCGCGGACGGCAGCGGACTCTCGGTGCTGAACCAGTCCACGCCGCGCGCACTCGTTCGGCTCCTCGACTACGGGCATCGGGCTCCATGGAGCGACGTCTTTCACGCGTCACTTCCGGTGGCCGGCGAATCGGAGCTGCTGCGGAACCGGATGCGAAACACGGCGGCGCAGGGAAATCTGCACGCCAAGACTGGCACCACAAACACCGTGATCTCGCTGGCGGGTTACGTGACGTCCGTGAACGGTGAGCTCCTCGCCTTCGCGTTCATCTACAACGGCACAGACCGCTGGAACGCACGGGCCACGATCGATCAGATCGGTACCACCCTGGCGGCGTTTGCGAGGGAGTGACGCGGGGCGAACCCCGATGCCGTCATAGCTCCCGGATGTGCACGCCGCGCCGCTCCAATGCCTCGATGTAGGGCCTGGCGGGCATGCACTCGTCCGGCGTGCAGACACCGGCCGTCCGGATCTCACCCTTGACCTGCATCTGAGCCGTTATCGAGAGCGAGAATCCCGTAGTGCGCATCATTGCGCTTATGCCGAGCGCCTCGTCGTAGAAATTCAGGAGCTCCCAGCCCAGCCGCGCCGGCGATCCGTCACGCTCGCCCTCCACGATCACCCGCATGGCCACCAGGTCGCGACCCCGGGGGTTGCGCAGACGCGGGCCCACGGTGGCCACAAACACGTCGCGCGGACTCACCTTGAGTCCCTTGACGTCCACGGGCTGGGTGTCGAGCAACCCCAACTCACGGATGGTCTCCATGATCTCCGCGTGCCCCGGGTAGCGAAGCGTCTTGTACTCCATGTTCGGAATCTGGCCCTCGTAGCGAAATGCCATTGTGGACAGACCGCCGGCAGTGTGAAACGCCTCCAGCTCACCCACCGGCTGCGGAAAGTGCACCGACTCGCGCTCCGAGAGCGCCGCAACGTTTGTACGGCGACCATCTCGCAGAACCCACGAAAGCGTGGTGTAGTAGTCGAGAACGCCCTCGAGCGAGTAGACGATCTGATAGTTGAGTGGCGGCTCCGGATTCTGCGGCAGACCCCCGACGTAGATTCTTACCGAGGACACTCGATCCAACTGCTCCACACCGTACTCGGCCAGTATGTTCACCATGCCCGGCGCAAGACCGCAATCGGGGATGACCGACACGTTCTTCTCACGCGCCTTTGAGTCCAGTTCTTTCTGCTGGAAGACAATCTCCGTGTTCCCACCGAGATCGGAGAAGTGCGTGCCGGCCTCGACCGCCAGCCGCGCCAAATCGAAGTTGAAGTAGAACGGGATAGCACTCATCGCGGCGTCACATTCTCGCATGAGCGCGAGCGTGGCCTCCTGGTCCCGCACGTCGAGATGAGTGGGAATGAGCTTCCGGCCCGAGTATGGCGAAAGGAAGTCGGGCAGCTCGGCGATGTTCAGATCGGCGAGCCGTACTTCCTCCACCTCGGGATTCTGTAGCAGATCATAGGCACACGCCGAGCCCTGCAGCCCGGCACCCAGTACGAGCATGCGCATTACGTGGTTCTCCCCGGAACGGTCGGACGAGCAGACAAGCTAGCCGATCCCGCGGGCGGGGTGAAGGCGGGCTTCCGCTGCCGAGTGCGCGCCCCCTACGGGGAAGCCATGACCGGGCACGTTGGCTCTGTTTACCACGGAGGACACTGAGCACACGGAGCCGTGGATATCCATGCACCCCATGTCCTCAATGCGCTCCGTGGTGAATGTAGTTCGCTCCGTGACGAATGCCGTTCGCTCCATGGTGATGCAGTTCGCTGGTACGATGGACCCGCGCACGGTTCTGGCAATGGGACGGGGCATGTCGCTTCCCCGCCAAACTGCGCCCCACTGGCGCGAGCACCTGCTGGCATCCTGGACGGAAATATCCGCACTTCTGTCCAGCGTACACCGAATCGCCGTGCTGGGCATGAAGACGCCGGAGTCCGGGCAGCCGGCATTCTACGTGCCTGATTACGCCGCACGAGCGGGCTACGAGATCGTTCCCGTTCCCGTCTACTATCCCGAGATAACGGAGATCCTCGGCCGGCGGGTCTATCGCCGCCTGATGGATGTTCCCGGCTCCATCGATCTGGTAAATGTGTTCCGGCGCTCGAAGCGAGTGCCAGAGCACCTCGATGACATCCTTGCCGCCCGACCGAAAGCGGTGTGGATGCAGCTCGGTATCCGTCATGATGGCGTGGCCGAGGCGCTGGCGCATGCGGGGATCTCCGTTGTCCAGGACCGCTGCCTGTTGGTGGATCTTCAGCGGATGGGACGCTGACGACGCCGGTCGATCACTCCACCAGCAACTCCGCCATGCCCACCGTCCACCGCCTGCCGCCCAGCAGGGCGCGAGCTGCGGAGCTGGTGAGCTGGACGACACTGGTCCCATTGACGAGCGCATAACTCCCGCGTGTAACGAGCGTGGGGAGCCGCCGTGCGTGGGATAGCGCCGGCACACGACCGCCGGGACGCAGGGTCAGTGTCGACTCTCGCTCGTCGAAGGTCGGCGCAAGGCGCGAAAGAAAGTCGAGCCCGACCACGGCACGTTCCGCACGTCCATGTGCAGTGAAGGAAACGGGCACGTTGCCGAGCGACAGTTGACCCACAACCAGCTCGACAACCACGCCCGCCATTCTGTCCGGCAGCCGCTCCGCCGTGGGCGCAAAGCGCGTGACGCCGCGGCGGCGGGCCCAGGCGGTGTCCAGTGTGAGCCCGCTCGCCGCCGGATCGATGTCGGCTACGATGCTGTCGCGCCCGATGCGCACCACCACCTGCCCGACGAGATGCGGCTCGGCCCGCATCAACGGAACGATCACGCTCGCCGGACCGCGCCGCGTGGGCCGGTTGTCACGGAGCCACACCGCACGCATCTGCTCGGCCGGTGAGAGCGGAGAATCCGCCAGCGACGCAAGTGCGCGATACTCGCCGAGCCGCTCGTAGATGGGCGCGAGCTCGGCGGCCACCAGCCTCGGATCGCCGCCGAAGAGGCGCGCCTCCTCCATCAGCGTCGCCGCCGTTCGCAGCGCGCCGCGCGACGCCAGGTAGCGGCCGAGCGCGAGCCGCGCTACCGGATCCTTCGGGCTGCTCGTGGCCGCCCAGTAATAGACCGACTCGGCGGCGAAGACACGTCCGACGCGCATGAGGTAGTCAGCGCGAGCAACGGGATCCTGTGCCGCAGCTGGCGCGCTGGCGCCGGAGACGAGCACGAGGAGCAGCACCGCCCACCCAGCGAAAGCGAGTGATGATGAAGCAGCTGACCGGCGGGCTCTACCGCTCGCGGAAAGTCCCGAGCAGTTCGACATCTGGGTCGAGTATGAGGCGTTCGGGAACAGCATCTGGAGGAAGAGGAATCGAGATCTGCTGCGTGCGCTGCGCCGCCACGTCGATGCGCCGACGGTGCACTGCACCGAGAGAGTCGCGAATCTCCAAAGTGAGAGGAAAGCGGTAGGGCGCGAAACGAGAGCCCTGCGCCAGATCCACCACGAGCCGCCGGCTCCGCGCATCCCACCTCCAGTTCCACGCCAACTCCACGTGTCCCGGGCGACGCAGCCACTGATCGAAGAACCAGTCCAGTGAGTCACCCGCTGCCTCCTCGATGGCAAGGCGCAGATCATCCGAATCCGCCGTGCCGTGGCGGTGTCTGGAGTAATACGATCGAACCCCCCGGAAGAAACCCGAGTCGCCCACCTGTGCGCGCAGCATGTGCAGCACCCACGCACCCTTCTGGTAGCTGTTCGTGTTCAGAAGCCGCAGGAAATCGGTTTCCAGGGTGTCGAGCACTGGCCGCTGGGCAGTTACGGCGGAAGCGACCACCTGTCGCCGCGCGTCGGCCATGGCCTGACGAAAGGCCGAATCACCCCGCGAGTGCCGCAGCCAGAGCGGCTCGAGGTATGAGGCGAAGCCTTCCGAGAGCCAGAGGTGCGGCCAGTCCCGCGGTGTGACGGCATTCCCGAACCACTGGTGGGCGATCTCGTGCGCGATCAGACCCGGCCGCACTGACCGTTCACGAAATGCCCGATCGGAGTAAAAGATCGCGGTGGCGTTCTCCATACCCCCGAACCGGGTGGACGACTGGATGTGCGCCAGGCGGGGATAAGGATATGGGGCGATGAGCTCAGCGAAGAATGCGGTCATCGCTCCGGCGTGCGCGAATGGGCCAGGCAGATAGTCCATCGACTCGGGCGCGACGTAGACTGCCTGCGGCACGCAGCCATCGTGATCCGCCAGGCCGCAGGCCGTGTCTCCAAGATCGTGATACGAGAGCGGCGCCGCGGCGATTACCATCAGGTAAACGGGGATTGGCTGGTCGAGTCGCCAGCGCGTCAACCTTCGCGGCTTCGCGCCGGGCGACAGGGCGCCGATCGTCCTCTCCTCCACCAGCACGCCGTTGGCTACCACGCGACGGTCCACCGGGGCGACGACGATCCACGACACCGTGGCCTTGTCGCTCGGGTGATCCACGCTCGGAATCCAGTTACGGCCGCGGTTCGGCCAGTTATCGCCGAAAGCGGACCACCGCCCCGCTGGATCCGTACGTACGATCAAACCGTCGCGCACCCGTCCACCGTAGCGTACCGCCACATGAAGCTCATCATCGGTGCCAGCAGGGAGCGGAACGTGGATGCGGCCGCTGTCGCGGCGAAAGAGAACGGAACGCCCGG
>CAZWSO010000165.1:0-5741 GCA_964636485.1 uncultured Gemmatimonadaceae bacterium | reverse complement strand
GCCCGCGCGCCGTGAGATCCGTGACCTCCCAGTTCGCCATCCACTGCCACTCGCTCACCGCGATGGGATCTATCTGCGGGTTATAGGGGCCTGTGCCCGTGGAGGTATACAGATAAGGCACGGACTCGTGAAGGTCGTGCCCAATCGGATACTTCCATGCCTCGAACAGCTCCACGGAGATTTGTGTGAGGCGGGCGGTGATCTGCAGGCCGTCGCGGTTGTTGTCGTGGAAGATGTACTTCCCCCAGTAGGGAGGCCCAGGCACGCGGTCTTCCGTGCGCATTGTGCCGGCGTTGTGTCGGCGATGCCAGTCAACTACGCGGTTGCGCCCGTCCGGCTCTGCGACCGGCACGATAAACACCACCACGCTGTCGCGAATCGTGCGAATGAGCGGGTCATCCGAAACGGCGAGTCTGTAAGTCAGCTCCATCACCATCTCCGGCGGTCCAGTCTCGGGTGAGTGCAGGCCGGAGTAGAAGGTGTAGATCACGGGAAGGTCACGGATGAGAAGCCGAGCCGCCTCACGGTCGGTGCGGCGCGGATCGGCGAGAGCATTGAGTGCAATCCTGATCTCCTCCAGGCGCGCGAGGTTCGCCTCGCTACCCACCTGCACGAGCGCGAGCTGATTCCTCTCCTCGGTTTCGCCGAGCAGATGAAAGCTCACTCTCGGCGAGCTGTTGGCGAGGGCGGTGAAGTAGCCGTAGATCTCATCCACCCGGTGCAGCACGCCGGGCTTGCCGATCGGGTAGCCGAAGTGCGCGGTCGGCGACACCACGGTGGCGTGTGCCGGCAGGTGATTCACGAGCGCACTGGTGTACTCCGGCATCGTCGTCCACGACAGGATCAGGTCGGTGCTGGCGACGTCCACCTCCTGTCCCCAGGGAGTCGTGGCGGGTATGGGAGTGCGCTCGTGCCAGTCGAATGTCTGGGGGGGCGGTGCGCTGTCGCGCGCCGCCGGTGAGGTGCTGACGGGAGACTGGGCCTGTACCTGCGCCAGCGTGAGGCAGAAGAGCAGGAGAGCAGGAGAGTGTGTTGGCCGAAGGCGCATGGCTGGATCCGTGAGAGGAGGCTTCAGGGAGTCTATCCCGAGGCCCACTGGCGCGTCCAGAAGTGGGTTCATCAGCTTGAGCATCGTCTTGAATCCCGAGCGTGCCCAGGCGCACGAGTAGCCATAAGCGGCCGTTGTTGCCTTCAATGGCGGTCATTTTTCCGGCGGTGACCCGTGGGGGTGGGTTGTGCGCGGCGGCCGGGAGATCCAGCCGCCGGGCACCGGTTCAGTTGCCGCGGCTCTCGTGATCGACACGAGCGGCAGGGCGCGGATCGTGCCGCCAGACTCGATTCAGGCGGTGCGCGTGCGCGCCGGGATCAGCGAGGCGCTAGCCGCGTTGATGGGTGCGCTGGGCTGCCGGTCCGCCGTGCTCCTTGATGGCGGGATCTTTGCGCAGCTGGCGGTGCGTGACAGCGATGGCGCGCGTCGAGAGTGGAAAGGGATGCGGATGGTTCCGCTGGGGATCCTGGTAACACGGCGTGAGCCGGGGTCGAGGCGCTAATCAATCGGGCGCCACAGGATAGTAGCAGCAGATATTGGGGCGCATCGGGCCGCACTCGCCCAGGCAGAACTCGCCCCATGGTGTGATCCACCACTGAAGCCAGTTCGCGTCCGCCGGCCTGTAATCGAGCCCGAGGCCGAGCACTGCCATGACCGCGGCGATGCCGACAACAGTGACGGCGCGCATTCGAAAACTATCGGATTTGCTTAGCATCGTACCCTCGCCTGTTCCTGAACTGCGCCCAAAGAGGCGCGGCTTTCACTTCGGGAGATAGACCTTCTCGCAGCAGTACGCGTCCTTGGCGCATGTCGAGTAGCAGACATCCGCGGTGAGGATCCTGAAATACATGAGCTTGGACCCCTGATCTTCGGCTCGAAGCTCACCCCCGGACGGCAACGGCGTAGCGGCCGGCCCGCCAGCCAGGAGTCCGGCGGTCAGGGCGAGCGACACGAGGACTCGTTTGGTAATGCGCATGCGACACCTCCTTGTGTGTGGTAAAACCTCGGCTACCTGACCGCTGGTCCGGCAGGGTTGCCGAGGATGCGAGCGCCCGCCGCACCACAGCGACGAGCGAATCGTCAGGCGTCCCGAGCTCGGGCGCCACGGAAATCCGTCCACTCGACCAAATGCCGGCGATTCGGCCGCTCACGACCAGAACGAGCGCTGGCAGCCTCTCGTAGCCCATCGCACTCTCGAGGGCGCCCCGGTCCGCGTGGGCGAGTCGAGCGGAGAGGCGTTCGCGGCGGAGCAAAGCGGAGGCCCTGTCATCAGGGTCCTCGGCCACCACCGCGACGAAATGAAGCGAGGTGCCGAACTGTCGCTGAAGCTGTCGGACTCCGGTGGTGCCCGGATCGCAGCCATAGAGATGCTCACCGCGAAGGACCCAGGCGATCGAGACCCCGTTGTCACCTTCGCGCAGGATCGCTGGTGCCGCGTCGCCAGGCAGAAGAAGTGTGCTTTCGATCAGGAGGCCGCAGCGCGATCCGAACAAGGCGAGCGAAACCCCCATGGCCGCGATGCTCAACGTTCTATGAGCTCGGCTACTATCCATTTGCTGGGTACCTCCGAGTCGGGGTCCGCGAGATAGAAGTGGTTTCCGGCAACCGCGAAGAGGCGTGGACCGTCACGAATCTCGAAGACTTTGGATCCCGAGCGCCTCATACGAAGGAGTCCAAACTCCTCGTCCGCAGAACGCTTGATGGTCCACTGAACGACGAAGGACCCATCCTCGAGCCAATGCAGCCCTGCAATCATCGTGATCGTCTGCAGCCAGTCGTTTCGTGACCGCTCATTGGCCAGCGCCTCCGGTGTCGGTGGCGAGACCGAGAACTGTGAGAACGGGATCGGGATGCGCTCGGCGATTTCAATTGGCGATCCTTTGTCCAACCGGAACAGAAAGACCGTGTCGCTGACGGAGAAGACGGCGGCTACGGTGTCACCTTTGACGGCCGCGGCTGCAAAGCCGAGTGACAGTGCCGTGGCGGAGAGGGCATCAGCGGTGGGGACTTCGAAAAAGCTCCGCTCGACGCGACGACTCGAGAGACTCCATTCGTGAAGCAGCCGTGGGCGATGCAACATGCCTTGCTCTCTGCCGAGGAGCAGCAGGCGCAACGAGTCGATCGGAACTGCACCGTAGAGAGGCATGAGCGGAAGGCGGGCTCCGTCCACGTATTCCGTCAGCCTTTCATTGATGAACGAGATGCCTCCGCCCATGGCATCGCCCACGTAGAAGCGGCCGTCAGCCAGGCGGCGGAGGGTCACCGGCATTTGAAACTCACCCGGTCCCTGGCCCTTTCGGCCGAACGCGGCCCGGAGCGCTCCTGTTGCTGAGTACCATCGAACCTGCGCCTCACGAGCGTCGGCGAGCAGCAGGTCGCCATCGGGCTCGATGTGGACGACCGGCATGACGTTGATGACGTGTTGGCTCTCCTCGAGCGAGATGTGCCGAACCACGCGGAATGTTTCGGAGAATGCCGCTGAGGGGGCGGCACCGGAGGTCGTGGTGGCTGGGAGGTGGTTTTCTGTTTCCGCAGCGCATCCCGCAGCCGCAAGCATCGCCAGCATCAGGGGCAGCGACGACCTCGCGGGCCCGAGGGCGTTGTGGGGAGCCTTGACCTCAGGCGTCCTGCGCCGCGGTGGGCAGGAAATCATGGGACGTGTGCGTGCCTCAGGCGAGTGGTCCGGTGCACAATACGGGTTCCAGGAGAGGGTGCGTACCCGTTCCGATTCGGTCGGGATCACAATTCCGCCGTCCCCCCTTGCCGCTGGGGGCGGAGACTTATATCCTTAATCACGGATATAAGGATATTATGGCCTCGCGCGCACCGATTCTCGACCGCCTCTCTGCTCTCACGGACCCCATCCGCTCACGAATGCTCCTCCTGCTAGAGGGGCAGGAGCTAAACGTGTCGGAGCTCTGCGCCGTGGTTCAACTCCCCCAATCGACCGTTAGCCGTCATCTGCGCGTCATGGCCGGGGAAGGTTGGGTCGCCTCGCGAGCTGTTGGCACGAGCCGGTGGTATCGAGTGAGCCTGGAGCGGCTGGACGACGGCGCGAGGCGCTTGTGGGACGTGGTGCGCGCCGAGCTAGCGGAAACCCAGGCTGCCGCCCACGACCGGCAGCGGCTGGCCGGTGTGCTCGCGGAGCGACGGGCGCGCGCGCAGGAGTTCTTCGCCGAGTCGGCGGCGGACTGGGACCGGCTGCGGGCAGACCTCTTCGGGGAGGGGTTGGACCAGACGGTCGCGCTCGCCCTGCTCGACGACACGTGGACTGTAGGCGATCTGGGGTGCGGCACTGGCCGCGTGGCGGCCGCCGTCGCGCCCTATGTGGCCAACGTCATTGCGGTCGACGAGTCCGCTCCGATGCTCCAGGCTGCGGAATCGCGGCTGGCGGGGGAGGGGAACGCGGAGGTGCGCCGGGGTGCACTCGAGTCACTGCCGCTCGCCGACGGCGCGCTGGACGCGGCGATCCTGTGCCTGGCGCTGCATTACGTGGTGGAACCACTCCGCGCGCTGCGCGAGGCACACCGCGTGCTGCGACCGGGAGGCCGGCTGCTGGTGGTGGACATGGTGGCGCACGACCGCGAGGAGTATCGTGCCGAGATGGGGCATGTCTGGCTGGGTTTCCCGGCCGACCGGGTGCTGGAGTGGATGGAAGCGGCCGCCCTGGAGCGCGCGCTCTACCGGCCGCTGCCGGCCGATCCGAGGGCGCGAGGTCCGGCGCTCTTCGCGGCGACGGCGCGCACCGCACCGCCGCTGATGGTGCGGGGCAATGGTGGGATGACGGAGCTCGACTTCTAATGACGACTTTCTTTCGCTGGTATCCCAAACAGGAGCGTTGAATGGCAACCGCAGTTGGAACCGAGCGCACGGGCGCCGAGCGCGGCACGCAGGAGCGTCCACCCTTCAAGGTGCGCGACCTCGGCCTGGCCGAGTTCGGTCGCAAGGAGATCAGGCTGGCGGAGCACGAGATGCCAGGGCTGATGGCGGTGCGCGAGGAATACACGGGCAGGAAGCCCCTGGCCGGTGCGAAGATCATGGGCTCGCTGCACATGACGGTGCAGACAGCGGTGCTGATCGAGACGCTGGTGGAGCTCGGTGCCGACGTGCGCTGGGTGTCGTGCAACATCTTCTCGACTCAGGACCACGCCGCCGCGGCGGTGGTGGTCGGGCCTGATGGCACGGGGGAAAAGCCGCGGGGCGTTCCGGTCTACGCCTGGAAGGGCGAGACCCTGAAGGAGTACTGGTGGTGCACGGAGCAGGCGCTGATGTGGCCCGATGGCTCCGGCCCCAACATGCTGCTCGACGACGGCGGCGACGCCACCCTGCTGGTGCACAAGGGAGCCGAGTTCGAGGGGTCGGGGAGCATCCCCGATTTCGACGCGTCGAGCGATCCGGAGGAGTGGGGCGTCATCCTCGATCTCCTGCGCGAGCAGCAAAAGGCGAATCCCGACCGGTGGAGCGCGGTCGCCAGGGGGATCAAGGGAGTTACCGAGGAGACCACGACCGGCGTGCACCGCCTGTACGAGATGGCGAAGAAGGGCACCCTGCTCTTCCCCGCGATCAATGTGAACGACTCGGTAACGAAGTCGAAGTTCGACAATCTCTACGGTTGTCGTCACTCGTTGCTCGACGGCATCATGCGCGCGACCGACGTGATGCTCGCCGGCAAGGCGGCGGTGGTGTGCGGCTA
>CAZWSO010000164.1:0-5816 GCA_964636485.1 uncultured Gemmatimonadaceae bacterium | reverse complement strand
GAAGGAGCTGGATGTGCTCCTTCGCGAGGTCTACACCTTCGGCGGTCCGGGGGCGCCTGCCCTGTCGCCGACGGGTAACAAGCCTGCAATTGGCGGTGACGACCGCAGGGTTCGGTCGGTAAGGGAGATCTGGAAGGAATATCAGGCCCGAAGCCGGTTCGCCGCAGAACGGAAGCGCTGACCGTACGGACGGAAGGTAGAAGGTGCGAAGGGGCGGGATCAGATCCCGCCCCTTCTGCCATCAGGGCATGTGGACGGTTACCTCACCCGCGCCGGGAGAGAGCGGCACCACCTGCTCGCGCCCGCCGGGCCATCTGATCCACAACGCAGTGGGCTCGCCGGCGCGCCCCAACACCTGCACGGCGCCGTTCTGCGACCAGTATCCGGAGCCCGCCTGCACTTCGCGAACGGGCCCTGCGCGCTCGCCGTACTGAAGGCGAATCTGCGCGCCGACCGCAGCCGGATTACCCGGTGGGCCTGCCAGACGAACGCGTAGCCCTGGTATCGCGCCGACATTGCGGAAGAGACGGGTGGGTGCCCCGTTCTGGCTCACGGCGAGATCGAGTCGCCCGTCGCCGGTGAAATCCGCGTACGCGGCGCCGCGCTGCTCTCCGTACACCATAAGCCCGGAGCGCTGACCGGCCAGCGGCTCAAGACCCCCTGCGCCGTCGCCGAGCAGCAGAAGGCTGCGACCGGCATCATGGCGCGGCGTGGCGAGCTCGGTAGCGAAGAAATTCTGGCTAAGGAAGACATCCTCCTTGCCGTCGCCATCAAAATCCGCCACGCCGACGTAAAAGGCCGGCGCCATCTGAGCTTCAAGCGGCAGCGACCGAACCTCGAAGCGGTCACCACGATTCAGAAAGATGGTGTGGTCCATGGTCGTCGCGGTGAGCCGCATCGCTCCCAACCCGCGGGGGCCGAGGACTTGGTCTATCGAGGCGTCGGCAAACGCGCCAAAAGTTCGGAGTCTCATCGCCGCACCCGGGAGTGCCTGGCCAAGCCGACCATAGGTCGTGAGCGGCGCAACGTCGCCGATTCGAGGATCCTCCTGGGCGAGCACTACCTCCGGTCCACGCTCGGTGGAGAATGCGTAGAGGTGCAGCGGCCGAGCCGCGCTGGCTCCATGATCGGTGTTGCGACCCCAGCTGGTGGCGATGATGTCCAGTCGGCCGTCGCCGTCCAGGTCACCGGTAGCGAGTCCGTTCCACCGGCTGGTGAGCCCCGACAGGCCCGGCATCTCGGGCGCGGCGTGAAAGCGGCCGCGCTCATTCAGAAAGATGCGGATCTCTCCCCACTCGAGCGCCACGATCAGGTCGGGCCAGCCATTCCCGTCTATGTCGGCGAACACCGCCGCCGAAACCATCCCCAGACCGGTCAGCAGCGCGTTGTTTTCGGCATCCGGCACCAGCCGGCCGCCTTCGTTGCGGAATAGCCGCGATGACGGAGCATAGGGATAGCGCGCCGGAATGATCCTGCCGCCGACGAAAAGGTCGAGGCTGCCGTCTCCGGTGTAGTCGGCCTGAGCGAGCGGCCCCACGCTGGCGCTGTCCCCCGCAACGATCGGCGCCATCGACCCCGTCGCCGGGGAGTACGCGATCACGCTCGGCACACCGAGCGCGTGATCCATCGATCCCATCTCGTAGCTGGACACGCCGGCGATCACCATCCGCCCGCCCGTGCCATCATACCAGCCCAGGATGGTGGTGAGATCCACGTGTGCCGGAGCGAAGCGAGCGTTGGCTGGTGCGAGCCGGCCATCGCTGTTGCGGAACAGAGCGAGCGTTCCCGTTCGTCCGGCGCCAACGAGCAGGTCTTCCGTACCATCGCCGTCCACGTCGAACCAGGCAACGCCGGGGCCTAGCTGGCTGAAGGCGTTTGGCAGCAGAAGCTGGCGTGCGTAATCATCGAAGTAGGGCTCGACATGGCGATGACCGCCGAGCTGATCCGAGACATCCTCGAAAAGGGGGGACGGAGCCGCCGCCACGGGTGCTGAATCCGAGCCGGGTCGAGCGGAGCTCTGATTGATCTCGTACAACCTGTTCGGTCGCGCGCCCGCAATGACGCTCCGCCGGCCATCGCGCCACTCCACCTCGATCCTGACCTCGTTCGCGTCCCCCGTCGCAAAGGTGAGCAGTGCCTCCGAGCTCGAGAGATAAAGCCCACCAGCGACGACCTCGCGCTGCTGGAGGGGCACGGCGCCGTCGAGCACGCGCACCTTGCTCCCTATGCCGGAAGTGTTGTGTGCCTCGCCGCGAAGCCTCACCGCAATTCTGGGCGCGGTAGCATTGTTCCGGAGCACGGCTGCGGGCTTGCCCAGCCTGTTGATGACGACATCCAGATCGCCATCTCCGTCCAAATCAGCCAACGCCATTCCATGGGAGATGTCCTCACCCACATCGAAGCGCCAAGCGCGACTCGCGTCCTCGAAGGTGAGGTCGCCCCTGTTCCTCAGGGCGACGTTCGGCAGCGGCAGTGGTGGGTACTCGAACAGCATCTGCCGCCAGTCAATCTCCTGGAGCCGGTTTCGCAGCCGGTACTGTGTATCGCCATCCATCACGTCCCAGCGGTGACCCGTTGCGATGAGGATGTCCTCCCAGCCATCCAGATCCACATCGAGGAAGACGGTGGACCACGACCAACCCGATGCTCCGACGCCCGCCAGGCGCGCGACCTCCGCAAAGGTGCCGTCGCCGCGGTTCAGTTGCAGTGTGTTCCGCTGCATCTGCGGACGTCCGTCTCCCTGGCCGGGACGTTTGGGCAGCGCGGTGTGCGTCGGGATCTGCGTCTTGAGGCGTCGAGTGTCATGGCTCAGCATGTCCACCTGAAACAGGTCCGGCAGCCCGTTGCGGTTGACGTCGGCAACGTCCACCGCCATGGCCGAATTGCTTGTCGAGCGCACCGCGTGCCACGGCACGAGGCGGAAGTTGCCGCCGCCGTCGTTGCGCCAGAACTGATCGGGATCCTCGAAGTCGTTGGCCACGTACAGGTCGGGAGCTCCGTCACCATCCAGATCCACGAACATGGCGGCGAGACCGAAGTCCTCCCGCTCCTCGACAAGCGGTTGGCCCTGCTCGTCAACGAAGCGCGGATTCCCCGCGATGTTCTCGCGAACGAACCGACCGCTGCCATCGTTGCGGTAGAACACATCGGGGTCGGCGCGCTGGACGAGACTGATGCCGCCCAGGTCCTCGCGATCCACGAGCTTGTACTCGCTGCGGTAGCGTTCGCGCACCTCGAACTGTCGCGGTCCCAGTTGGCGCACCACCTGATCGAAGGAGCGCTCCTGCGGCGACATGCGGTCAAGCGTCGTGTAGGCCTTGTAGTTGGTGACATACAGGTCGAGCCAGCCATTCCCATCCACGTCGGCCAGAGTGACGGTCGTGCTTCCCGCCGTGGATGTCAGGCCGGCGTCGACTCCCTGTTCAGTGAAGCGCCCAGTGCCGTCGTTCAGGAACAGCGCGTTGGGACCGCCGAGAGCGACGAGGATGAGATCGAGATGTCCGTTGCCATTCACGTCCGCGAGCGCGCATCCCGTGGAGTATCGATCAGGCGCGGCGACGCCGGCGCTCTCCGTGACATCCTCGAAGCGCCATCCGCCGCGGTTGCGGTAGAGCGCGTTCGGTCCTTCAGTGCGGGCGAGAAAGACGTCAGCCAGTCCGTCGCCGTCCACGTCCCCAAGGCACACGCCTCCACCCTGGGCAAGGATCCGGTTGCCGACCAGCAACGAGTCACTGACCTCGTTCGAGAAGTTGATGCCGGTCTTCTCGGGGGCGAGCAGGGTAAAACCGGGCGCGCCCCGGCGCGGGACGTCGAGCGCCCGCCACCGGTATCCGTCTTCCTCCTGCCACGTGGTGTCGACGGGTGGGTTGCACGCGACGAGGAGCAACGACAGAACAACGAAGCCGCTGGTCCTCATCGGATGCGATCGGCGCGCGCGCGAAGCCGCTCGAGCACTACTTCGGCCACGCATCGTCCAAGCGCCTTGCCGTTCTCGTTCCCCATGGGGAA
This sequence comes from uncultured Gemmatimonadaceae bacterium, assembly GCA_964636485.1. GTDB lineage: Bacteria > Gemmatimonadota > Gemmatimonadetes > Gemmatimonadales > Gemmatimonadaceae > CAYXRS01. Next base: position 1,808 of record CAZWSO010000164.1, on the reverse strand, counting down.
GTGAATGCCGCCGTACAGCCGCGATTCGGCGGCCTCGTCGGCGGCTTCCTCGAACGACGAGTATCGGCGGACCGGGTGCCCGATCGCCAGGTTAGTGCTGTCCTCGAAGGCCACCGCGCCGAGCAGCGCCGTGAGCACCGTAGCCGCCGACGCCGACTGTCCCGAGTGACCCGACGGGTACTCCGGAAAGGGAGGCGTTACAATGGCCGGTGTCCACGTTGGATCCATGTAGCGCCGCACGTAGGTGACCGGCCGGATGAGGTTCAGCCGATACTTCTCATACCATATAGCGATGAACGCATCGGCTTGCGCGACGGTGACCAGCACGAACATCTCCGCCGCCTGCTCCAGGGAGAGGTCGAGCTGGTTGACGAGCTGGCTTCCGATCGCAAGCCAGTGACCTACCGGCGTGCCGGTCTGCCCGGGGTTGTCCGCCCAGTAGAGCGCCGTCTGGAACTGCTCCTCGGTGATCGCTCGGCTGACCTCGTAGACGCGCTTCGCTTCGTTGTGGAACGCCGAACCGGGCAGAGTGGACCAAGGCACCGGCGGAGGGGTGGGGCACTCGTCAGCCGATCGCAGCGCGAACGGGCGGAGCGTACCCCACCACGGCTCGGTGGCTCCAGCGGGATTCACCGCCTTGAGCGTTCGGATGTTCGCGCCCTTGGGTCTCGTGACAGCGAGCGCCCGCTCGCTGGCCTCGCCACCGCGGAAGGCGGCGGCGGGGTTGTCCAGGGCCACGAAGTCGCTCACGGCGGTCAGGTTTTGCGGCGTGTACTCGTCCACACGGGTGTCGTTGACCCAGAAGTGGAGAGCACTGGGGGGCTCGTAGGGCCTGACACGAGTTTCATCAAAACCGTCCATGTCCGCCCATGCCAGGATCGCTTCCCCGATCCGCTCGCCCAGATCGCGCGAGTCGGCCAGCACCGCATGGGGAATGCGCAGGGCGAGACGCGCGGACTCGAGCGAATCCGTGAGGGTTGCAAGCGCGGCACGCGTTGCCGGCATTCCCTCCACGAAGAGCGAGTCGAGCACGGTGCGCTCGGCGGCGAGCGCGACGAGAATCGGATCGTACCGTTTGGAAGGTTCCGGTCGAGGCAGCGAATCAAGACCGTTCAGCTTACCGACGAGTGACTCGAGCCCCGGCGAGGCAGTCGCCAGTCCCTCGTAGAGCGCAACGGATGCGTAGGCGAGCACGCGCGATGCTACTGGGGGCGAGATCCGTTCGGCCCGAATGAGGCCGTAGTAGTTGCGCATCCACTCCGATACAAACTGCGGATCCGCCGGAGGGATGGGTGGCGCACATGAGGCAGAAAGAAGAAACGCCGCGACGACGAGAGGGGTCGGGCGACGGTGAAAGTGACTACCTCGCGATCTCTTATCGCGCATCGAAGGCCCGGAGCGTAGGGGGTTGCAGGGCCGAAGCCGGGTGAGGAGCGTAGCTCCGCTGTCCTCACGTTACAAGCGCGAAGCGCCCACGGCAAGCGCGCTCAGTTATCGGATCAGGTGAAGCGCCTCCTGGCGGCGGAGCACCCAGCGGCGATTGCCGTTGGAGTCGATGAGTGCCTCCTCCTCTTGAGCCATCACGACGCGTTGCCCATCCCACTCGGGCACTGCGCTCGTAGCCTGGAGCTCGATCGAGAACCAGGTGTCGCGGCGAAGCGGTACGTCTCCGCGGCCGGCTACCCCTTCCTGCCGGTCCCAGAGCCCGATAGTGGGCCCGGCACCGTGACCGTGATCCCCAATCGGGTGCGTATACACCGTGCCGTCGATCCCTTCGGCGCGCATGCGTGTGAGCGTGGCGGCCAGCA
>CAZWSO010000163.1:0-5851 GCA_964636485.1 uncultured Gemmatimonadaceae bacterium | reverse complement strand
CGCTTGTGCATTCGACCGCAGGTTTCGCCCACCAGGCGCCCGGTCTCCGTGGAGCCGGTGAAGGATACGAGCGCCACGTCGGGATGCTCCACGATCGCGGCACCGACCGTCTTCCCGGCACCGTGGACCAGTTGCACGACGTCGGGGGGCACGCCCGCCTCCAGCAGGATCTCCACGAACACGGCGCCGGTGTGGGGGACGTCCTCGGCGGGCTTGAACACGACCGAGTTCCCGCACAGGAGAGCCGGAAAGATCTTCCAGGTGGGAATGGCAAGTGGGAAGTTGAAGGGAGTAATGATGCCCGCAACCCCGATCGGGCGCCGGTAGCTCATCGCCCACTTGGAACGCAGCTCGCTGGGCACGGTGTGCCCGAAGAGGCGACGACCCTCGGTGGCCGCGTAGTATGCGGTATCTATTCCTTCCTGCACGTCGCCACGTGTCTCCTGGAGAGGCTTTCCCATCTCTCGGGTCATGAGGTCGGCGATCTCTTCCTTGCGCTCTGTGAGCAGATCGCCCGCGCGACGCAACACGTCACCGCGCTGAGGCGCCGGTGTGCGACTCCAGCGAGCAAACCCTCGTCTCGCCGCCGCCACGGCGCGATCCACGTCCTCCCTTCCCGAAAGCGGGAACCGGCCGATCACGTCCCTCGTATCCGCCGGGTTCACGTTCTGGAAGTAGTCACTCGTGCTCGGCGCAACCCACTCGCCGTCCATGAAGTTCTTGAACGATTTCATCGCCTTCCTTAATCGGGGTCAGGGGCAGAGCCAAGTCGCGGGGGCCGCCGGGTCGGCGGCATAGCCGACTCGAGGCAGCACCACAGCGGCCGACAGCGTTAATGCCCAAACGATCACCACCAGGGATACGACATGACCGACAGCGGACCGATGCCGCCAGCTTGAGATCGCCGCCACCATTCCAGTTGCAGTGAGGACTCCGAGCGCAGCCAGATAGGCGAACAAACGGATCCCGCACGCGGCATCGTAGGGCCAGAACGGAAGTGCAACCCCGAGCCCTGCGGCGAGCGCGACGCGTCCGATCACGCCCCAGCGTGCTCGCTGCGGCGACGGGGGCAGCGACGGCTTCGCTGCCGGCTCCCCCTTCACGGTGGCGGGCCGCGCCGGCGTCTGTGCGTCCGCCGCGGCGATAAGCTTATCGTCCGACAGAGACGCCAGCTGCTTGTCTATCTTGGCGAGCTCTTTTTCCCAGTCGGTGGACATCGTCAGGAGTGATCCGAGTCAAGTGAGCAGGTGCCGGACGTCAGCGAGCAAGCACCGGGGCCGACGGGCGGAGGCTCGAGCCGTCCGGCCTTCCTGGCCGCACTCGCAGCCCAGCCGTTCACCCGCGTTCCCTCGTGAGCCCGTACCTCTCGATCTTCTTGTAGAGGTTCGAGCGGGGCATCTCGAGATGGCGGGCCGTTTCTGATACGTTCCAGTCGCACTCGCGCAGCTTGGCGAGGAGGAAGGCGCGCTCCGCGGCATCCTTGAACTCCTCGAACGTTCGGCATTCGATCAGGTTTCCGATGCTAGTCTGCTCCGGAGCCTGCCGCCCGACGAGACGGCCCACGTCCGCTCCGGTTACGGTGCGCGCCGAAGAGAGAATCAACAAGCGCTCCACAGTGTTCCGGAGCTCGCGCACGTTGCCGGGCCACTCCATCTGCACGAGGCCCCCTACCGCATCCGGCGTGAACTCGCGCGGGGCGACGCCATCGTCGCGTGTGAGCAGGTTGGCGAAATGCGCTATGAGAAGAGGGATGTCCTCGCGCCGCTCGCGGAGCGGAGGTACGTGCACGGGCACCACATTCAACCGGTAGTACAGGTCATCGCGAAAGGCGCCAGCAGCGATCTCAGCCGCCAAATCCTTGTTCGTGGCGGCAATCACCCGCACGTCCACGCCAATGGGCTTCCCCGATCCAATGCGCGTTACGACGCTGTCCTCGAGCACGCGCAGCACCTTCGCCTGCGCGGCGAGGCTCATGTCGCCGATCTCATCCAGAAAGAGGGTGCCTCCGTCCGCCTGCTCGAAGCGGCCGGCACGGTCGGCCACCGCGCCGGTGAAGGAACCCTTGACGTGCCCGAAGAGCTCGCTCTCGATCAGCTCGCTGGGGATGGCCGCGCAGTTGACCTCCACCAGTGGGGCATTCGATCGTGTGGAGAGCCGGTGGATTGCCCGAGCGACGAGCTCCTTGCCCGTTCCGTTCTCACCGGTAATCAGCACGCGCGCGGGCGTCGGCGCCACACGCTCGATCTTCTCGATCAGCGCCCGGATCACGTACGACCGCCCAACGATCTCGTGCCGCATCTCGACGCTTTCGCGCAGCCGGCTGTTCTCCTGCTGCAGGCCAGCGTGCTGCATCGCGTTGCGAAGCGTAACGAGTACGCGATCCGTGTCGAGCGGCTTCTCCAGGAAGTCGTAAGCGCCGAGCTGCGTCGCCTCCACCGCCGTCTGGATGGTGCCGTGGCCACTGATCATCACGACGACGGCGAACGGATCGCTGGTGCGAATGCGCTTGAGCGCTTCCAGGCCGTCCAGCCCCGCCATCTTCACGTCCATAAAGGTGAGATGCGGATGCCAGCGCTCGTACTCGGCGATCGCATCCACGGCGTTCTCGGCGGTGCGCACCTCGTAGCCCTCGTATTCGAGGAGCTGCCCGAGAGCGCCACGGATTCCCTTCTCGTCATCGACCACGAGCACGCGTCGGCTCATTCGCTCTTCCCGTACACGAGTATCCGTCCACCGGCGACGCGAATGTCGCCGATGTAGTCGGGAATCGCCAGCGGCAGCGCGTCGTCGGCCAGGACAGCCGGGCGTTCCCCCCTGGTAATGTTGCGCACCAGACGCGGGATCAGCGGCGGCGGCAGCTCTAGCTCGCGGATCCGCAGGCTGCGCACGCGGTACTGCGCCATTCGCTGGCGCAGGTATTCGAGTGTCCCGGAGAACTGGACCTGCTCACGATCCCCAACGATGCCCGCGAGCGGGCCAAGTGCGCGCTCGCCGCCGAAGTCCGTGAGCCGGATCGAAGCGCGCACGTGCAAGCGATCCCGAATGACCGTCGCCTCCGCATCCTCCGCTGAAGGTGGAAGCTGGCGGGAGAGTTCCTGGATTATGTATGCGGTCAGATCACCAGGGCCAACAGCGATGAAGCGTGGCGTCTCCTGATTCGCGAGCTGCCCCAGTCGCAGGCGGGCTCGCTCGGCGCCTTCGGCGGTAACGGGCTCCCACACCGGTTCCTCACCGACCGCCGGCATATGCCGATCATCGCCGCGGAGATTGCCCCAGCGATCACGAAGGTGCCATCCCGCGCCTATGGCCAGGGCAAGCAGCCCTACCAGCAGAACGGAGCGCAGAAATCCCACGCTACTGCCGGCCCCCGCCCAGCGGCAGCGCCGTCAGCACGGTGTATCGCGAGCCGCCGGCTCCGGGTTCGCTCAGCATGACATCCAAGGTCCCTGCCTCAAAGGTACGCACGAAATCAACGCGGGCGGCAGCGCGCGCCAGTGCGCGGACCTGCATTCGCTCGAGATCCTCAGTGCGCCCGAGGGTGATATGCGGCCGGAACGGCCGGCCTTCTATCTGATACCCGAGAGCGGCACAGGCGGTTTCCACCTCGTGCTGGAGCAGCTCCAGCTTGGGGTCGGGTTCGACGCCGATCCAGATGACGCGTGGACGCCGAAGATTGGGGAAGGCGCCCACACCGGCGATTGCGAGGCGTGCGGGCCCCGACGCCAGCGCGGCGCGGGCAAGCGATTCCTCGAGGTGCGCGACCCGCGAGTCCGGGCAGTCACCCAGAAACTTCAGGGTGAGGTGCAGGTTGTCCGCCGGAACCCAGCGGCCCTGGCGAGGGACCACCGCACGAAGCGCGGCGGTGGCCTCGTGCAGCTCTCCGCGGAGCTCAGCGGACAGATTCAGCGCGACGAACAGCCTCTTCGTGTTCTCCGGCATCGGCCAGCTCGAGGGCGAGATGGGTGAAGCCGTGCTCGCGCGCAAGCCGAAGAGCGGTGCGACGGGTGGTTTCGTCGGCGAGCGGGCGGGGATCCTCTGTGATCACAACGGCGAGGCGGCCGCGAGCTTCCACGCGCGCGGGACACCCCGCCGCGGCGAGCGCGTCCATTAGCGTCTCCGCGCTCATGCCGCGCTCACTCCCTCGAGCACGTTCAGCGAGCCGGAACGAAAGCCACCAAGGTCGAGGGCCAGACGCGAAAAGCCGGCGCCGCGCACCGCCTGACCGAGTTGCAGCATCGCGGCACGATCGATCCAGTCGGAGAGCTCAGAGGCTGGCAGCTCCACCCGCGCGAGATCGCCGTGATAGCGAACACGAAGGTCGCCGCGCACGCCCAGTTGGCGAATCGCCGCCTCGGCTCGCTCAACCTGGCGCAGTCGCTCGGGCGTGACCTCCGTGCCATACGGCAGGCGCGACGAAAGACAGGGCGCAGCCGGAAGCGACCAGGTAGGCAGGTCGCGTGCGTGCGACAACAACCGGATCTCGTTCTTCGTAAGCCCCACCTCAGCCAGCGGTGAGCACACTCCGTGCTCCGCCGCCGCCTGCGCGCCCGGACGCCAGTCAGCCAAGTCGTCGGCGTTCGTGCCATCCAGCACGACCGAGAACCCTCGCTCGCGCGCCAGGGCGCCCAGCACCGCCCACAGTTCCGTTTTGCAGAAGTAGCACCGGTTGGCGGGATTGGCGACGTACCGCGCGTCCGACAATTCGTGGGTGTCCACCTCCAGCAGCGGGAGCCCGCACCGCCTTGCCACCTCGCGCGCCAGGACGGATTGCTCCGCGGCCAGAGATGGGCTTCGACCCACGACGGCCATCACACGCTCGGGGCCAAGCACGTCCACCGCAACGCTGCCGAGATAGGTGGAATCCACCCCACCGCTGTACCCAAGTAGCACGGAGGGCACAGCGTACAGCCACTCCATCAGCGCGTGTTCCTTGTCGGCAGCCTCCTGCTCGCTACTCCGCACCATGCTCATGCCCTGAAGTTAGCCGAACCGGAAAGCAACGCGCAGGGGGGTCGGCAAAGCCGGCGCGCTTTTACGCGGCCTCTACGGGCCGCCGCAGCTCGGCAATCTGCCCTGCGACCAGCCGAGCCAGCTCGCGCATAGGCTCCGCGTCGAACACCAGTTCGGCGCCAGCCGCGTCATAGATCTCCGGCAGCGGTCGCGTGCCACCAAGCGTGAGCGCGTGCTTGTACGCCGCCACCGCGCCTTCGGGATCCGAGAGACTGCGTCGCCAGATCTGCAGCGCACCTATCTGCGCGATCCCGTACTCGATGTAGTAGAACGGGTACTCGAAGATGTGCAGCTGCCGGTACCATCGTGACACCCGCTCACGCTCGAGTCCAGTCCAGTCCAGCCCGCGTTCGAAGCGCGAACGGATTTCGAGCCATGCTTCGTCGCGCGCATCGCGGTCGTGTCCGCGGCCGCTGGTGTACAGCCAGCTCTGGAAAGCATCCACACTGGCGATGTGCGGGAGTGCCAGAAGCACATCCTCGAGATGTTCGATCCATGCGCGCCGAACATCCGTGGGTTCGTAGTACCCAACCGGCAGAGCAAGGTACGGCGCCGCGAGGAGTTCCATACCCATCGATGCGAGCTCAGCAGCCTCCGAACCGGTGCCGCGCTGCCAGATGAAAGGGTGATCGGCGGCGGCAAACGCGTGGAAGCAGTGTCCCGCCTCGTGCACCAGCGTGTTCACGTCCTCGGGAACGCCCACCGCATTCATGAAAATGAACGGCAGGCGACGGAAGCTGAACTTCGTACAGTATCCACCGGGCGCCTTGTTAGGACGATTCTCCAGATCGAGCAGGCCCTCTCGCGCCATGAGCGCGAACCAGTCGCCCAGCTGCTGATC
>CAZWSO010000162.1:0-5852 GCA_964636485.1 uncultured Gemmatimonadaceae bacterium | reverse complement strand
CGACCTTCGGGTTATGAGCCCGACGAGCTACCAGGCTGCTCCACCCCGCGTCAGTAACGTAAATCTATGCCAACATGAAAGAACAGTCAAGTTACGAGGCTCTGTGTAGGTGCTACTCGAACCGCACCGGTTCCGGGCCGGGACGCTGCGGCTACCTTGAGTTCGCTCTTACGGCTCCGCGAACCGGTACAGCATTTCCCGCTCTCCCTTCACCATCCCGAACTCCTCACGCGCGATCCGCTCCTGGACTCGGGGATCGGTCTGGATCGCCTTTTTCACTCGCTCCAGCGAATCCACCTGACGCGCCAGCGAATCGATCGCGGCCTGAAGGCGGCGCTTCTTGAACTGCTGGCTCACGAGGTCGGTGGTGCCAAACTCGCCGCCCTGAACGGCGAAAGCGAGCGCGGCGAGCAGAACCGCCGCGATCACGATCCGGCCGACTCGCTTCTTGGGGAGCTTCACAGACCGTAGATCGCGCCGCCAGGGTACTCGGCGGTCTCGCCGAGCATCTCCTCTATGCGGAGCAGTTGGTTGTACTTCGCCACGCGGTCAGTTCGAGAGGCCGAGCCGGTCTTGATCTGCCCCGCCCCTGTCGCGACGGCAAGATCGGCGATGAAGGTGTCCTCGGTTTCGCCGGACCGATGAGAGATAACGGACAGATACCCAGCGGACCTGGCCAGCTCGATGGCCTCGAGCGTTTCGGTGAGCGTGCCGATCTGGTTCACCTTGATCAGAATCGCGTTCCCTACCCCACTCTCTATTCCGCGGCCCAGACGCTCGGTGTTGGTCACGAACAGATCGTCACCCACGAGCTGGACGCGGTCGCCGAGCGCTGACGTCAGTGCCTCCCATCCCGACCAGTCATCCTCGGCGAGTCCATCCTCAATGCTCACGATGGGATAGGTCTCCAGCCAGCGGCCGTAAAGCTCGATCATGCCCTTTGCGTCGAGCGAGCCCCCATCGCTCTTCTTGAAATGGTACTCGCTGTCGCGGTGCAACTCCGAGGCTGCAACGTCGAGCGCCAGTGCCACGTCCTTCCCCGGGGCAAATCCGGCGCTCTCAATGGCCTCGATGATGACCTTGAGCGCCTCCTCATCGTTCTTGAGATCCGGGGCGAATCCGCCCTCGTCGCCAACACCGGTTCCAAGCCCACGCTTCACCAAAACCTTCTTGAGAGCATGGAAGACCTCCGTTCCGATTCGCAACGCCTCCGAAAAGCTCTCGGCGCCTACGGGCACGATCATGAACTCCTGGCAGTCCACCGTGTTGTTGGCATGGGCACCACCGTTGAGAATGTTCATCATCGGCACCGGCAGGGTGCGCGACAGCGGCCCGCCAATATACCGGTAGAGCGGCAAGCCCAGGTCCTGAGCGGCAGCGCGCGCGACCGCCATGGACACAGCAAGCATGGAGTTCGCCCCGAGCTTTGATTTGTTGTTCGTGTCATCGAGCTCGATCATCGTCCGGTCCACAAGCATCTGCTCGTGGGCGGACATACCGCGCAACGCCCTCGCGATGGTGTCCTCCACCATCTCGACGGCGTTCAGCACTCCCTTGCCTAGGTATCGGTTCTTGTCGCCATCGCGCAGCTCCACTGCCTCGTGTTCGCCAGTGGACGCGCCACTCGGCACCGCCGCGCGTCCAAACGCACCCGTTTCCAGGAGCACATCCGCTTCCAGGGTAGGATTCCCGCGACTGTCGAGAATTTCCCGCGCGCGGATTTCCATGATCTCAGACATAACGCGATTTGGGATAGTGTATGCGTAGTGGCTTCACAATGTTACACTGTTTTCAACAGGTGGCGAGACGAGTGGCTGCGAACCGCGCCGCACCCCCTGCCTCTCCAGCTCTGCGGCCATCGCCTCCCACGCTTTCATTGTCAGAGCGTCTCGGTCCTCGTAGCGGAGACCCTCCGTCGAAATCGGCTCCAGGAAGGTGAGAACGATGTGCCCCGGCCGAATGCGTGCACTTCCCTTCGGCATGATCTCCATGGTCCCGCGAATGACCACCGGCACCACCGGAACCTGCGCACTGATTGCCAGCACGAACGGCCCTTTCTTGAACGGGCGCAGCTCGTAGCTCAGGCCGCGGGTGCCCTCCGGACAGACCACCACCGACGCACCCTCTCTCAGCTGCTCGGCAATGGCGAGGTACGATTCGAACGAGGACTTCCGGTTCTTCCGGTCAATGTAGACTACCGCCACTTGCTCGGCGGCGGGCCCGAACACCGGGATCTTCTTCAGCTCCTTTTTTCCGACGAACGTGTATCGCGGCAGAACGGCCGCCAGTGCAAAGATGTCGAACCAGCTGACGTGATTGGCAACGTAGACGCGCACTTCCTTGCCCGGAATGTGGTGGCCGTTGCGGACCTCCACTGTCGCGCCCGCCGCGGCCAGCATTGAGCGAGCCCACCACGGAGGTATCTTCTCCCAGGTCGAGTTCATCCGCACCCGTCCCCCCAGGATCGTATAGATCCAGAGCGGGATGCCGAACGCCATTGTGAGAGTGAAAGCAGTGGCGTAAACGAGGATGGAGCGCATAAAGGTCAAAAGTGGCTGAACCCGCCGGCCGACGCAACGCGTTCGCCACGCATCGTGACATCCACGCCCGGCGGTCCTGCCACGACTTTTCCGACGCGCGAGATCGGCACGCCGGTTTCACGCGTGAAACGCGCGGTGTCGAGCCCGGCCGGCGCAGCGGCCGCCAACTCATACTCCTCCCCGCTCCGGGCGGCGTCGATCGGCGACACGCCTGGCGCGGTAAGCAGCTCCGCCAGCTCCAGCGCGATGCGCAGATCGCTTGCCGCGGCCAGGTGGTCCACGTCTCCCACGAGACCGTCCGAGATGTCGATCATAGCCGTGGCGCCATGGGCTGCAAGCCACCGCGCCTCGGCCAGGCGGGGAACAGGATGGACGAATCGCTCCCGGTACTCCGGCGCCGGCTCATCTCCATGCAGCCAGGCCGAGAGGGCCGCGCCCGGGCCGCCGAGCCGCCCTGTCACGAAGATGGCCTGGTCTGGCTGCACGCCGCTTCGTTTCACGGGACGTGTCGCGGAGCCAAGCACCGTAACGGTGATAACGAGCTCGCTCCCGGCGCTCAGATCCCCTCCCACAATCGGAACGCCGAAGCGCTCGGCAGCTTCCCCCAGACCGTCGGCAAGGCCGGCAGCATCCGCCAACCACTCGCTTGGTAACGACAGGGCGAGCACCATCCCGAGCGGTGTTGACGCCATCGCGGCGATGTCGCTGATACCTGCCACTGCTGCCCGATACCCGATCTCTCGCGGGCTCATCCAGTCGCGACGGAAGTGACGGCCCTCCACGGTTGTATCGGTGGTGACGACGAGCGATTCACCCGCAGGGACAGTGACCACCGCCGCGTCATCGCCGATACCCCTGCACCTGGTGCCCCATCGCCTGCAGAGCTCGCGGATCAGATCGAATTCACGCCCCCTTCCGAGCGCGGTTTCGGTGATCATCGGACCCCTCCGTCGGCGAAGCGAGTCATACGCACGACGCCTCGCCTTGTTGCAACCCACGCCACGCCGGGCGCCAGTGCGAGCGCTGTCACCTCTCCCGGGATTTCGCGACCTGAGCGAAGCTGTCGCGCGGCGCCAGTGGCGCGCGTGAGCACCAGCACGCCGGCGGTACCACCCACCCAAATCGTTTGATCGTCAACGGCGACGCTAGTGATCACGCCCACAGCCGGTGCATCGAGTGCGGCAATGCGCGGAAGCGTCCGGCCCGTGCGCGCATGGAGTGGAATGACTTCTCCCGCGGTCGCAACCAGCAGCAGGGTGTCGGCGCTCGCCACCGCGCGTACCGGGTGACGGAGACGAGGCTCCTGTTCGGCCGCCGGGGCCCAGCGCGGTGCGGCCCCCGGCGACGCAGGTGTGATCATCGCGAGGCCCGCATCGCTGCCCACCCACAGCGTGTCGCCAAGCAGCAGCAGCGCGCGCACGGGCGAATTCGGCGGCAGCGAGCGAACCGCTTCTGCCCGGGATGCGTGCTCCTGGTGATCATCGATCCAGGCCAGCCCGCGAATGGTACCCACCCAGACGCCGGCGAAGGTGGGCGCTACCGACAAGGCATGGTCGGCCGGGAGCCCGTCCGTCAGCGACCAGTGACGCAGCGTTTCTGGCTGCGACGGCTCGAGACGAAATACTCCTCGATCGCTGGCAATCCACAGCGCCTCGGCACGTGAGGCCAGCGCCTCGACCCTGATTCTACCGAGCGGTCGGCCAGGGGGACCCTCGAGCCAGGCCCACCGCTGCAGATCGTGGCTGGCGTATGTGACTCCGCCACGGCTCGCAGGCGAATCGCCGGCGCCGCCCACCCAGATGCCATCGCCGGCAAGGGCGAGAGAGCGCGCACCCTGCTCGAGCAATCCATAGGGAAGGTGGCGTGAGTCCTGGAAGACCGGGTCGACCCAGAAGAGTCCGTTGCCTCGTGTGCCGAGATAGACTTCCGAGCGATCGGGGGCGCGCGTGCCCGACGAGATAGGCCACGAGCGCATTCGCGCGTCGCGCGTCAGCAGGACGGCAAAGGATTGGAGCGCGGGAAACTCGCGGTACACGTCGCGCAGCGTCGACGGCGCGAGCCGAGCACCCGGAGGTGGCAGCTGCCCCTCGCTTACCGGCATGGCGGTGCCGGTGCGTGTGACGTGCAACCAGCGTCCGCCGCTGCGGAGGTACGGCCCGGCAGCTACATCGCGCGCATCGAAGAGGATCGCGTCCGCTCCTCCCGGCAGGAGTGTGCTGGTGAGCAGGTCTACATGCGGGCGGTAATAGAGTACCGAACCGAACGCCGCTACCCACACACCGTCTTCGACGGGATCGGCGGCGACGATGCTTGCTGGCCCGCCGGGATATCCGTCTTCCCGGGTCAGTGGCGGCAGCCAAAGGGCACGCGCCGCGTCATAGAGGAGCAGTGCGTCCTGCGTTGCGGCGAACACCATCGTCCGGGACGCAGCCACTGCGGAGACGTCGTTGTGCACTCCAATGACGATGTGTTCGGCACGGGCGTGGCCGCCCGGAATGGACGGTACGGGGGTGTCGAGAGCGGCTCCGCCGACGCACGCCGCGAGGAGTGTCACCAACAGTATCGCGCGCACAGCGGTCACCATCCCTCTACAGGCGGCGCGAGTTCCGCCAGCAAAGGCTCGGCTGGAGCGCCTTCGCCCCGGCGCGGCCAGGCAAGGGCGAGCGCATCGATCACATCCGACAGGCTTACACCACGAAGCGGCCGTCCCGCACCCGCGATCTCGGCGGCGCGGCCGTGTACCCAGGCGGCGCACGCACCGGCGACAGGCGCGTCTCGCAACTGGGCGAGGAGAGTAGCAGCGATGCCGGCCAGAACGTCGCCGCTGCCGGCTGTCGCCAGCGCCGGTGTACCGCTCGCGCTCACGAGCCGCGCCCCGTCGGGCTCGGTGATCACCGTTGGTACGCCCTTGAGGAGTATGGTCGCGCCCAGCCGACGCGCGAGCTCGCTGCCGGCGTCGAAATGCCGGGCATCAACGTCCTCCCGGGGGAGACCCGATAGGCGGGCGAACTCCATCACGTGCGGTGTGATCAGCGCCGGGCGACCCGTGAGCAACGCGCCGAGGTCGTCGGCATCGCCCGCGAAGACGTTCAGCGCGTCGGCGTCCAATACGACCGGACCGTGCCACAGGCGGAGCACGGTTTCCACCAGTCGACGCGTCCCACGCTCGGCGCCCAGTCCCGGACCGATAAGCACTCCATCTGCCCAATCGCATACGAGCTCGCGCACGGTGTCGGCGGCCCCTTCGCCGGCAGGCCATTCGCCGGCGAGCGCTTCGTGCACGCCCCCCTGCACCACCGCCACCGACTCGGG
>CAZWSO010000161.1:0-5853 GCA_964636485.1 uncultured Gemmatimonadaceae bacterium | reverse complement strand
TCGCCATGCGCGGATGCATGCCCGGAAGGAGCGGCATGGCAGCGATGAGCACGAACGCCACGTGCACGAGGCCGATCGCCCCGCCTAGCCAGACGGTCGCGCGTCCCCAGCTCTCGAACGCGAAGGCGTAGATGAACGCGAACACCCAGCCGTTCATGAGGTGCGCGACGAAGCCGATCACCCGCGCGCGTGCGCGGTCAGGGGTGAACATGGTGCCGAGCAGAAAGGGGATGCTCATCCGCGACAGACCGAACATCTGCGCCGCGGCCATGATGGTCGTGAGCACGATGGTCGAGACGAAGCCCCACAGGAGCGTGCTCCCCACGTTCATGTCCCCTCTCCTCCGGCGTGGCTCGGCGCCGGGCGTCCGGCATCCGCTTTGGCCAGCGCGAGCGCGGCGCTGATCAGTCCCACGTGGGTGAACGCCTGCGGAAAGTTGCCGAGGCAGTCGCCGCTGCGCGGGTCGATCTCCTCCGCGAAAAGGCCGACGTCGTTCGCGTAGCTGCGGAGCCGCTCGAAGTCGCTGCGCGCCGCATCCAAATCGCCCGACAGGGCACGCGCCTCCACCCCCCAGAAGCCGGCGATGCCGAATGCGCCTTCGCCCGCGGGGAGACCGTCACCATTCGCGTACCGGTGGAGCAGCGGTCCGGTGCCGAGCCGCTGGTAGATGCGCTCGCACGTGGAGCGCATGCGCGCCGAGGCAGGGTCGGCGTAGCCGACTATGCCGAGCAGCAGAAGGCTGGCGTCGAGATCCTCTCCGCCGAACACGCTCACGTAGCTGCCGACCTCCGCATTGTAGCCGCGGGCCTCGACCTCGGCCCTGATCTCCTCGCGCACGCGCGCGAACAGCTCCACCGGCGCCTTCACCTGCCCGGACTCGTGCAGTCGAACGAGGCGGTCGAGCGCCACCCAGCACATGGCCTTGGAGAATGTGTGGTGACGCCGGCCGCCGCGGATCTCCCAGATCCCCTCGTCCGGCTCGCGCCATCGCCGGCATGCGGTCTTCCCCAGCCCGACCAGCAAGCGGCCGGCGTCGCCGCCGATGCGCCCGCCGCGCTGCACGTACTGGAAGACCGCGTCCACCACTTCGCCGTAGGTGTCGAGCTGGAACTGCGTCGCCGCATCGTTGCCGATGCGGACTGGTTTCGACCCGGCATACCCCTCCAGGTGCGCGAGCTCCCGCTCTCGCATGCGCCGCTCTCCCACGACGTCGTACATGATCTGCACATCGGGCGCGGTGAGACGCACGGCGTCGATGAGCCACTCCACGAACGCCTCTCCCTCGCTGGTGCAGCCAAGGTCGAGGAGCACGCGCAGCGTGAGCGATGCATCGCGCAGCCAGCAGTACCGGTAGTCCCAGTTGCGCACGCCGCCGATCAGTTCGGGAAGCGACGTGGTGGGCGCCGCGATCAACGCACCCGACGGAGCGTACGTCATGAGCTTGAGCGTGAGCGCGCTTCGCACGACATCGTCGCGGTACGGCCCCTGGTAGCGTGCGCGGCCGGCCCAGTCGTGCCACCACCGGAGCGTCTGCTCCATCTTGCGCGCCGCTAGCTCACCGAAGGGCGGGACGACGGCCGGCTCCTCCAGATTGAAGCTCAGCGAGAGATATCGACGGTCCCCCGCCTCCATGCGCGAACGCCCGCCGACGCCGGGACGGTCGGAAAGCGCGGCGATCTGCAGCTCGCTGCGCAGAAGCAGTTGCGGCGCGCCGCGGAATGTGAAGCCGAAGGCACCGCGGTCACGCACCGACGGGACGGCACGCCCGTAGTCCGGACGGGGATCGCAGATCACCTCCACCTCCACCGCACCCTCCGTGCACTCGAGCTCGCGGAGGATCTGGTGGTTCGGCCAGAGCTCGCGACTCTTCTCCTCCTCCGTCGCGACGGGCATGAGATCGCGCAAACGCAGCGTGCCGTCGGCGGTGCGGAAGGTCGTCTCCAGCACGTTGCTCTCGCCCACGTAGCGGCGGGCCGCGTCGTACGCTTCCGCCGGCCGAACGGCAAAGCAGCCGCCGCTCGTGCGATCAAGCAGTGCGGCAAAAACGGCCGGGCTGTCGAAGCGCGGAAGGCAGAGCCAGTCGAGCGAGCCGTCGCGCGAGATGAGCGCGGCGGAGCGGCAGTCGCCGATCACCGCATAGTCGGCGATCGGTGGGTAGCGACCGCCAGCCGCGGCGGTCCGCGGCCGGTCGAGCGTGGAGTGGCTGCGCTTCACGTCCGCTACCGCGCCACCTCCCGGGAGGACGCGCCCGTCGCCGCCGCGACGGGGAGGTAGACCAGGCCGGTAATGACGCCGAAGATCAGGTGTCCCACCAGACTTCCCATGGCGACCATCGGCATCGCTGTCAGCGGCGCGAACGCCGGCATGCCGAGCATGATCGGCATGAGGATGAGCCCGCCGAGCACCCACCAGACGACGCCCCACAGGGCGCCCCACCCGGCGCCGGCCCCGTAGCTCGTGACGCGCTGTCCGAGCACGAGCCCGAACAGCCCGCCGATCACCGCGCTGTTGAAGAGGTGATATACCCACCCCACGAACAGGCTCGTGGATCCCACGACCATGGCTACCATCGCCATCATCGGGACCTCGCCCATGTCCGGCGTAGGTGCGGTCATCATCTGCATCATGATACCGAAGACGATGCCGCCGGCAAGTCCGGCCACTATACCTGCGATTATTCGGTTCATTACTCCTCCGCAGTTCCGTGTTTGAAGTTCAGGCGCCAAGGGCGACCATTGCGTGCATGGCCGCCTGGGCCTGCCTGATGCAGCTCCGCGCGAGCCGCTCCAGCCCGGACGGATGGAGATCGCCGACGAACGCATGCAGCACGTCGCCGTCCTGCCAGAACACCACCGCGTAGCGGGCGTGCGATGCGTACCGAAGGGCTGGGTGCACATCATTCGCCGATGCGGCCGCCACGGCGGCTCCACCCATGTGGCCGACCTCCACCTCCTCTGCCGGGACCACAAAGTAGGACACGGTCCGTGTACCTACCGCATATTCCATGACGGCACCGCGGCGTCCCTCGCGTACGTGCAGCCGCGCTCCCACGAGCGTCACGTCATCGAAGGTGGGAATGTGCAGCGGGAACGGCACCCGCTCGGCGAGCCAGCGCGTCACCTGCTCAGCATCGGATGAGCGAAGTCCCTCCCCAGACATGGTCCGCGCATGATCGTCGGTGAGCGCGGCAAGCAGCGTGATCTGCGGCTCGCCCCGCTGAAGTTGCCAGACGATGCCCAGTCCCAGGGTGAGGAGGAGCGCCGCCGCCACGGCTGTCAGTGATATCGTTCTCCGCTGTCGTCGCGGAGTGGGAGAGCTGGCGCGCCTCCGCGCGAGCGCGAGAAAGAGACGTTCGCGCGCATCGCGTGGTGCAACGGTCTCCTTCGCCCGGTCGGCGGTGCGTGTGAGCTCGCGCAGTGCGGCCATCTCACGGAGAAACGCCTGGCATGCCGCGCATGCATCCGCGTGGGCGCGCGCAGCCACCAGATCGGCGGAGAGCACACGCAGCTCCTCTTCCGGCCACAGCAGTCGCCGCGCCCTCCCGCACGGCACGCCAGCCTGCGCATTCGCGTCGATCATCGCTCCATCCCTCCCCCTGCCGCACGCGGCGCGGCGGCATCCGTCGTCGCTCCGTCACTCACCGCCGAGAGGGCGGCCCGCAGTGCCTGCCGGGCGCGAAAGAGCCGCGATGCCACCGTGCCCTCCGGAACCTCCAGCATCGAACTCACCTCCCTGTAGGAAAAACCCTCGAGCTCGTGCAGCACGACGACGGAGCGAAGATCGTCATCGAGCATTTCGAGCGCCTCGCTCACGCTACGTTGCGTCTCATCGCGCTCCAGCCACTCATCGGGGCGCTCCGCCGGCTGCCACGCGGCCAGTGCCTGCTCGAACTTGCCATCGCTCATATCGGACGCGCTCTCCTCCGGCCGACGCCCATTCGCCCGCGCACGGTTGAGATTGGTGCGCACCAGAATCGTGAACAGCCACGACCGACCGGTGGCAGGATCGCGCAGCGACTGCCGATGCCCGAATGCACGCAGCATCGCGTCCTGGAGCAGATCCTCGGCGTCGGCCGCACGACCGTTGCACAGCCGCAGCGCGGTTCTGTAGAGCGTGTCGAGATTCGCGCTCAGCAGCTCCTCGAATGCGTAGCTGGTGCCAGCCGCGGTGTCGGTCCGCCTCAATCGCACGATCGTCTCTCCCTCTCCCTCTCCCCCTCCCCTGTGCGCCTCGAGCGGCCGGCGCATGTCAGTGAGACACCGGCGGTCGGCGATTCCTTCACGGGCCGGTGATCTGGGGCGCGCGCGACGCCGGCGACGTGCGAGCCCAGGGGAAGGATCGCGCGCCTGCCGGTGTCTACCAGCGTGGCGGGCGGAGAGGCCCGCCGATTGCTCGAACGCTGGCGCTCCTCCATGATGGTGAGCGGCAGGGCGTGGAGAAAGGTGATCGGCGGCAGTCTGCTCGCGCCAGGGATGCTCGTGCTCACCGGTCTGGACAAGTACCTGGAGGCACTCGCTGTGAACGTCGTACCTGGCTGGCTGGTCACATGTTAGCGGTCGTGCGCGCTCCCGCGAGCGAGCGGGTCACCTTCGCCGGCGCGGACGAGCAACAGCTCTCCGGACGGATGGAGCTTCCCGTGGACGGACGCGTTCGCGGCTGCGCACTGTTCGCGCACTGCTTCACCTGCGGCAAGAACGCGCGGGCCGCGGTGGAACTGTCGCGGGCGCTCACCCGCCGCGGCATTGCCGTCCTGCGATTCGACTTTACCGGACTCGGCGAGAGCGAGGGGGACTTTTCGCAGAGCGGATTCACGAGCAACGTCGCCGATCTCGTCGCGGCCGCCCGGTTCATGGCCGCCAGGTACGAGGCCCCCTCGCTGCTGGTTGGGCATTCGCTCGGTGGCGCGGCGGCTATCCGCGCCGCCACCGAGCTGGACTCCGTGCGCGCGCTCGTCACGATCGGCGCGCCCTCCGATCCGGCCCACGTGGAAGGATTGCTGACCGATGCGATAGCAGAGATCGAGGCGAGTGGATCGGCCGAGGTTCGGCTCGGCCAGCGCACGCTGCGCATCGGTCGGTCGCTGCTCGACGACATCAGGGCGAGCAGCTTGAACGACGCGCTCGACCGCCTGCGGGCGCCGCTGCTCATCATGCACGCCCCGGCGGACGCGATCGTGAGCATCGACCACGCGCGCAGGATTTACGATCGGGCGCGGCACCCGAAGAGCTTCGTCTCGCTCGACGGCGCCGATCACCTGCTGACCGATCCCCGCGACAGCGACTACGCTGCCGGCGTGATCGCCGCGTGGGCGGAGCGCTACCTTCCGCCGCCACCTGAACCGACCGTGGAAGAGCTGCTCGACACGGAGGATGTAGTGGTGTCGATCGCGCGCGACCGCTTCCGGACCGAGGTGCGCGCGCGTGCCCACGGCCTGCTCGCCGACGAGCCCGTCGCCGTGGGCGGTACCGACAGGGGCCCGACGCCGTACGATCTGCTCCTGGCCGCGCTGGGCACCTGCACGGCGATGACGCTCCGGATGTACGCCGACCGGAAGGAGTGGCCGCTCGACGGCGTTCGCGTGCGGCTGAATCACCGGCACATCCATGCACTGGATGAGCAGCAGGTGGAGGACGGGGATCCGCGCACCGAGCTGATCGCGCGCGTCCTGGAGCTGACCGGGCCGCTGACGCCGGAGATGCGCCGGAGGCTCTCGGAGATCGCCGACCGCTGCCCGGTGCACCGGACGCTGACGGCGGGCGTGCGCATCACGACTACGGTCCGCGCGCCAGGCGCGGAAGCAGAGGGGTGAGATCGACCAGCCGCTACGCTGGCTGCTGATCAGCGGCCTCCAAA
>CAZWSO010000160.1:0-5872 GCA_964636485.1 uncultured Gemmatimonadaceae bacterium | reverse complement strand
TCACGCATTCGCCAAAGGCGATGGACCTGGCGATGGAGTTCGTGGCCCCGCCGTAGCGTGAGCCCCAGCACGCACTACAGCGCCAACACGGACCCCGAGCCCCAACACGAGGCGACGGCCTAACCCCAGACGATGCTTCTGCTCACCACTGCTTTCACACTCGGAGTCCTTCACTCCTTCGCCCCCGACCA
This sequence comes from uncultured Gemmatimonadaceae bacterium, assembly GCA_964636485.1. Lineage (GTDB taxonomy): Bacteria > Gemmatimonadota > Gemmatimonadetes > Gemmatimonadales > Gemmatimonadaceae > CAYXRS01. Next base: position 5,681 of record CAZWSO010000160.1, on the reverse strand, counting down.
CATGGCGGCAGTGGGGGCCTTTGTGAGCAGGCGACCTTCGTGGCGGCGGGCGCTGTCGCTGGGCGCGCGCTGGGGGATCGGGCACTCGCTTACCATAGTGCTGCTGGGCGGCGTGCTGGTGGCGAGCGGGATGCGGCTGCCGGAAGCGTTCGAGCCGCTCGCCGAGCGAGCCGTGGGCCTGACTCTCGTGGTGATTGGCGCCCTGACCGTGGGACGAGCGATGAGGCTGCACGCGCACTGGCATGACCATGATGGAGACCGCCACTGGCACCTTCACTCGCACGCGGGGGGGAGGGAGGGGCATGACCACAGCCATCGGGCGCTGCTCGGCATCGGCATGCTGCACGGCGTTGCCGGAACCGGCGCGCTGGTGATCGCTCTTCCCGTCAGCGTGTCGGCGTCGCCCGGGAGCGCGGTGGGATTTCTGCTGGTGTTCGGCCTCGGTACGGTGATGGCGATGGCCCTGTTCGGTGCGGCGGCCGGGAAGCTGATCGCCATGGCCGCTCGAGTGTCGGTGAAGTGGCACCGCGCCGCCATTGCCGCGGCCGGTATCGCGTCGGCGGCCGTCGGCGTTTGGTGGGTAGCGATCGCCGGAGGGTGAAGGGGACGAATGACCAACGACGATCGCGCAGGAATTGCGCCTGATGTCCGGGCGGGCACTGCGCAGCCGGCCGAACACCTCATCCAGCATGTCCCTGCTGAGCTGAGTCGGCCGACCGCAGACAGCTGCGACGTCTGTGGAAGCACTGCGCTTCGCTGGCGAAACTGCAAGTTGATCTGCGGCGCGTGCGGCACGATCCTCAGGACCTGTGCTGATCTCTGATCGCTCCCGCGATTCGTCGACGTCGCCTCAGCCTCTCACCGCCTCCTCCAGCTGCTCTCCCAACCGACGCGGATCCGTCGTAGGCTCCTGACAGGTATAGCCCCGACAGACGTACGCTGTCGCATGGCCGTCGCGCTTGGGGCGCGAGGCCAGCAGAGCGATTCCATCCTCGCTTCCGGGCTCACCTCCCGCCAACACGAGCGACGGGACGTACCGGCGCGATAGCTCCCCCAGGAGAGCGCGCGTGTCCGCGTCGTCCGGCGTGCCGGCGATGGCGACCTCCACGGCGCCGTGTATGGCGAGGTCGGCAGCGCCCAGCAGGTGGCCGAAGGCGAGGGCGTGCCGCGTCATGGGCTCGGCGAGCGTTTCGAGCACGTAAGTCGCGCGCCGGCGTCGTTCGGCATCCTGCGTCAGCTCCGCCAGCCGCAGCAACAGCTCTGTGGCGAGAGACGTGCCCGAAGGGACCGCGTTATCCGTCACCTCGCGCGGCCGGGTAATGAGCGGCTCGTGGTCGCGCGCCGTATCGAAGAACGCACCGGCGACATCGTCCCAGAACCACTCGACCATCGACTCACCAAGCTCGAGCGCGCGATCGAACCAGACCCGGTCGAGGGTAAGTTCGTACAGCGAGAGCGCGCCGAGCGCTACTGCCGCATGATCCTCGAGAAATCCGGTGATTCGCGTCTGCCCGTCCTTGCGCGAGCGCATCACGCGACCGCCGGTCACCATGTGGCGGAACAGGAACTCACCGGTGCGCTGCGCCATGGCGCGGAGTGCCGGATCCTCGAACGCGCGCGCCGACTCCGCCACACCGCGGAGCATGAGTCCGTTCCAGCCGGCGAGCACCTTGTCATCCAGTCCTGGCCGTACACGATGCTCTCGCGCCTCGAGCAGGGTCTGGCGCACGCCGTCGATGCGTTGCTGCACCTCACTCACCTCCAGACCCGTGCGTGCGGCCAGACTGCGAGTGTCCACGCTGACGTGCAGGATGTTTCTGCCCTCGAAGTTGCCGCCCGGCGTCACACCCCAGTGCAGCGCCGCCAGTGCCGCATCTTCACCGAGCTGCTCCGCGATCTGATTTTGGTCCCAGAGGTAGAATCGTCCTTCTTCTCCTTCGCTGTCGGCGTCGAGGGATGAGTAGAATCCCCCCTCGGGCGACGTCATCTCACGGCTGACCCAGGCAAGCAGGCGCTCCGTATCGGCACGCACTTCGGCGTCGCCGGTCGCCTGCCACAGGTGCGCTCCAAGGCGCGCGAGCAGCGCGTTGTCGTACAGCATCTTCTCGAAATGCGGCACAAGCCAGTGCCCATCAACCGTGTAGCGGTGGATGCCTCCGCCAACCTGGTCGTGGATGCCTCCGTGCGCCATTCGTCGGAAGGATGTGTGCGCCATCTCCAGCGCGTACTCCGTGCCCGTCCGCCGCCAGTATCGCAGTAGAAAATCAAGCGACATGATCTGCGGAAACTTCGGGGCCGCGTCGAAGCCACCGTTGCGGACGTCGTAATGTTGCGCCATGGACCGGTACGCGCGCTCGAGAAGCTGTGCATCGAGCGCGCCGCTGGTCTGGGTGGGCACCGTGGCGTTTTCGTACAGCTCCCGAAGCTTCGCGGTGGTACGCTGGACGTCGTGCTGGCGGCTCGAATACGCCTCGGCGATGGACGTGAGCACGCGGCGGAACGACGGCATGCCGTGCCGGTCCTCGGGGGGGTAGTACGTGCCGCCGAAGAAAGGCAGGCCCTCCGGTGTGAGGAAGACCGTCATCGGCCACCCGCCATGGCCGGTCATCGCCTGAACGGCGGTCATGTAAATGGAATCCAGGTCAGGGCGCTCTTCGCGGTCCACCTTGATACACACGAAATGCCGATTCATGAGCTCGGCGGTAGAGTCATCCTCGAACGACTCGCGTTCCATCACGTGGCACCAGTGGCAGGCGGCGTAACCGATGCTCAGCAGGATCGGGATGTTCTCGCCGCGAGCGCGAGAGAGGGCCTCCTCCCCCCACGGATACCAGTCCACCGGGTTGTTGGCGTGCTGCAGGAGGTAGGGGCTGGTTTCGTTCGCCAGGCGATTGGGCATGCTCTCAGAGTACTGGTTCACGGCGTCGGCCGTCAGCTGTCCCGTGGCCATCCCAACCCACGGCAACCCGATGTCGGACACGGCCGGCGCCTGTCAAGAATATGTTCGACGCTGGAAGATCCTTGCCACGCGACGCACGCCAGGTAAGTTCGCCGGGAATGCGATCTCCCACTGCCCGGCGCGAATCGCTTCGTCAATGGTGAGCAGCATTCGCCATGGGAACCCGACGCCCGGCGCAGCGCCTGACGTCCCGCCAGAGGCCCGCGCGCACTGGCGGCTGGCAGTCGTCATTGTCGCGGTCTCCGCCGTCGTGCGGCTCGTTCTCGCTGCGGTCGTGCCGCTGTTTCCAGACGAGACGTACTACTGGGAGTGGTCGCGCTCGCTTGCTGCGGGCTACTTCGACCATCCGCCCGGTATCGCCCTGTTCATCGCCGCTGGAGCGGCGCTGCTGGGTGACACGGCGCTTGGCGTGCGGCTGTTTTCCGTACTCGGCGGGTCAGTGGCCGCACTGGCCATCGCGCTGCTCGCCCGACGCATCGCCGGTGATCGTGCGGCGCTGCACGCGGCCGCCGTGCTCGCCTGCCTGCCACTGGCGGCGACAGGTCTGGTGCTGGCGACACCCGACGCGCCCCTGCTCACCTTTGGCGCACTGGGCCTGCTTATGGTGGAGCGTGCGCTCGCCAGTGCGCCCGGCAGCGCGGTGTCGTCGCGGTGGTGGACGTTGGCGGGTGTCGCGCTGGGCGCGGCGTTTCTCTCCAAGTACACCGCGGTGCTCCTGCCCTTTGGTGTCGTGCTCTCGTTCCTGTTTCATCCCGAGTTGAGGAAGCGCTTTCGTGAGCCGGGGCCGTATTTGGCATCGGCGCTCGCGCTCGCGATCTTCGCTCCGGTCGTCTGGTGGAACGCCACCCACGAGTGGGCGAGCTTCCGCTTTCAGCTCGGCCACGGGCTCGGCTCGGGTAGCGGCGGTTCGCCAATCCTGCGCGTTCTGGAGCTTGTCGGCGGCCAGCTTCTGCTGGCCACGCCAGTTCTCTTCGTGCTGATGGCGGTGGCGGCGCTGCGCGCCATGCGCGGCCGGCATGGCGATGCACGTCAATTCATGCTCGCAGTGGTAGCCGCAACGGTGCTGCTCTTCTTTGCCGTCAGTGCGCTGCGCAAGCCAGTGGAAGCAAACTGGCCTGCGGCCGCGTATCTCGCGGCCATTCCGCTGCTGGGTGCCGCCGCCGCGGCGGGCAGGGCGCGGCGGTGGATGACTGCCGGTTACGCCATTGGTGGTGTTCTCGTGCTCGTCGTGTGGATGCATGCTCTCGTCCCCATCCTCCCAGTAAGCGCACGGAAGGATCCCATCGCTCGCGCACACGGATGGAAGATCCTCGCCGCCGCCGCCGACTCCACAGCACGCTCGATCTCACTCACGGCCGACCGCGTGGTACACATCGGAGCCGAGCGTTACCAGGACGCGTCGGAGCTGGCGTTTCATCTTCCGGGGCAGCCGTTCGTGCCGGCGCTGAACATCGCCAGCCGCCCCAACCAGTACGGCCTCTGGCCCCAGTTCAGGCATGCCGCCCTCGCCGGCGATGATCTGGTCTTTGTGATCGGTGAGTCGGACGAAGTCCATCCGGCCGTCCAACGACTCGAACCCCACTTCGCCGAGGTTCAGCGCGGCCCGCTTGTGGAACTGCGCCGCGGTGACGGCGTGGCCGCACGGCGACGGATCTGGGTGATGCGTGGGTGGCGTGGGGAGTGGCCGTGACGGAAAGGGTGCCGGCAGTCGACTGTCCCCGGAGCCGCTGTGAGGGGCGCCTCTCTATTTTTTCAGCACGGCCCTACCGCTTTCCCCTTGCCCCCACCTGAGCCATCTTCCCCGTTTCCAACACACGGAGCGAAGGTGGCGACGACGCTGGCATCCGATCTCTCCCGATTCCTCGACGAGCACGAGCAGCGGATCAATGAGGAGCTGTTCGACTTCCTGCGCATCCCGAGTGTGAGCGCGCGATCCGAGCACCGTGGGGATGTGGCGCGTGCCGCGGAATGGGTGGCCAAGTCGATGCGCAGCGCCGGACTTGAAGCGCAGGTGCTGCCCACCAGCGGCCACCCGGTGGTGTTGGGCGAGTGGCGCGGCGCACCAGCCGGTGCACCGACCGTGCTCATCTACGGCCACTACGACGTTCAGCCGCCGGAGCCTCTGGAGCTGTGGACGTCGCCGCCTTTCGAGCCAACAGTGCGCGATGGAAACATCTACGCGCGAGGCGCCGTTGACGACAAGGGTCAGCTCTTTCTCCACATCAAGGCTCTCGAGGCACACCTGCGCACTCGCGGACGCCTGCCGGTGAACGTGGTGTTCCTGGCCGAGGGGGAGGAGGAGGTCGGCAGCCCGAACCTCACTCACTTCGTGGAGCAGAACACGGAGCGGCTGCGCGCCGACTCGGTCGTGATCTCAGATTCGGCGATGTTCGCGCCGGGACAACCATCCATCTTGTCGTCGTTGCGCGGTCTCATCTACATCCAGGTGGACGTTAAGAGCGCGAACAGGGACCTGCACTCGGGCTCGTACGGTGGCGCGATCGCTAATCCTGCTACCACACTGGCGCGCATTATTGCCAGCTTCCACGACGATCATGGACGGGTCGCCATTCCAGGGTTTTACGACCGTGTACGGGAGTGGGAGCCGGAGCTTCGTAAGCACATTCGCGAGCTCCCCTTCGACGACGAGGAATTCCGGGCTGCCACCGGCGCACCGGCGCTGCACGGCGAGGAGGCGTACTCGACGCTCGAGCGCATCTGG
>CAZWSO010000159.1:3313-5891 GCA_964636485.1 uncultured Gemmatimonadaceae bacterium | reverse complement strand
GCTCCGCTTTGAGAAGGAGAGCATCATGAGCACGCACTTACGACGGCCGTCAGCCAGACATCGGAGCAAGTAGAGTTCTTGCCGCCGCCGGTCGGACTCGGTACCCATGCGTCACTGCCTGTGGATTGGCACTGCCCTGCTGCTGCTTGCATCCGCTTGCGGGGCGACCAGAAAGAAGGCGCAGAGACGTGTCGCAGTGATGCAGAGCGGATGAGTGACATGACACGGGCGTAAAGGCGCGCCGGCGGACGCAATGCGCACCCGCCGGCGTACCGCATTATCGTCCGCTGGCCTGAACCGTGGTTGGCGTGGTGCTCGTAGGAAGGTTCTCGATCCGCCAGATCTCACCCCGGTCGCGCCCCGACGTGAAGGAGATTCGCCGGCCATCGGCCGACAGACGCAGATCGAGCATGTCCCCCGCCCACTCGAGCAGTGTGGTCGCCTCTCCGCCCTCCACAGGAACCATGAGCAGCTCCGTCTTGCGCTCACCCGTCTTCTGCACCGGCACCAGCACGTGTCTTCCATCCGGCGTCCAGGAAAAGCCACCGCGGTTCTGGGGTATCGGACGCTCGGTCTCCAGAAGTGTGCGGAGCTCTCCGGCGCCATCGGCACGGCCAAGGACGATTCGCCGGAGCGCATTCGATTCTATCTCGCGAGCGACGAAGTGCTGGCCGTCGGGAGAGAAGAACACCGGGCCGATGCCACGCAGGCGGTACAGCTCGCGCTCGGCACCCGTTTCGAGGTCGCGGCTGACGAGCATGCCGTGACGTGCGGTACCCGTCGTTCCCTCGCTCGGCTCCGAGCCGCGCCTGTAGAACAAGCTGCGCCCATCCGGCGTGATCCGATAGAAACCCAGATTGGAGGACGGCGAAAGATCGCGTGGCACTATGAGCGTGTGCTCGCCGGTGCGCACGTCCATGCGGAAGACTCCCTCCCGACCCTTGTCATCCTGGGAATAGAACGTCAGGTGTCGGCTGTCAGGCGTCCACTGGAGGAAACGGGGACGATCGAGCCGGACGCGCAGCTCTCTTGCCTCCTCACCCGATACCGGTCGAATCACTATCGCCGCCACCCGTGCGTCTACAATCTGACGCGTGTGGGCAAGGTATCTTCCGTCCGGCGACCAGGCCCCGAAGCCGCTGAATCCACTGGACGCTTCCTGCACCGCGGCCGGCTGCACGACAACGCGACGTGACGATGGATCGAGGGTGGCGGTGTGCACCTGCGGCGCCTCGGTCGTGACGCCGAAGTAGTACGCGTTGCGCGAAAAGCCCAGAGGGAATAGCCGCCACACATCGGGGCGCACCAGCTCGGGCTCACCCACCGGCTGCCCGTCGCGAACCTTCTGGCGCCAGATCCCCTTCGTCTGGCCACGATCGCTGTAGAAGAGAATGCTGCCGCCGTCCGGGAGCCATCCGAGAAGGATGTCATGCGCCGGACCGCCAACCAGGCGCGTCTCGCGACTGCCGTCCACGGGCATGATGAAGATGTCGCGCTGTGTCGCGTTCTCGTCAGGCAGGAAGTCGTATGCTATGTAGCGGCTGTCGGGCGAGAACGCCGCCACGAATGGATGCCGCCATTCGCTCGTCTTCAGAACGCGCACCGCGCCATCCTCCGGCGACACTGTCGCGATCTGGCTCGATCGATCAGCGCGGAAGATCGTGGCGAGGATGAGCTTTCCATCGGGTGACCAGTGCTCGGGTGCGATGTACTGCAGATCGGCGCTCCGGGGCACCAGCACGCGGATGTCGGAACCGTCCAGGCCGGCGACACGCAACTCATATCCGCGACCCTTCTCCGAAAACCAGCTGTAAGCGAGCCGGTCGCCGTCCGGCGACCACACCGAGAACTCGGCGTAATCAGTTGACATCCCCCACGTGCCCTTGTTCGTGACCCGGCGCAACTCACCGCTGGTGAGGTCTCGGACCGCGAGATCTCCAGTTTCCCAATCGATCTCCGATACGAGAGAGCCATCAGGGCTCGGCTCGGACGCGTAGAAGTTCGGCCCATCGCCGCTCCAGAGACGACGAACGCGAAGCGACTCGGCAGCGACGATTGGTCCCTCTAGCGCCGACTGCGCCGACGCGGCGCGGCCGCTCTCGACATCACAGCCCGATGTGGCGGCAAGGACGAAGGCAACGAAGACGAATGCGAGTGCGCGTCTCATCTGGTCCCCCTGATTCGTGACGTTGGCGTGGGCGGGTTCTGGCCGCGGAGGGGTCAGAGTCAGTGCTCTGACCCCGTGACCGGGGTGGGGTCAGAGTCAGGAATCTGACCCCCGACTCTGACCCCCGACTCTGACCCCACTAGTCAAGCCGCGGGCCTGACGCGCCGCGCGCACGGCGCCATGAGTCAACTCGCTTCCCGGCAACTACTTGAGCTACGACGCCGCACCCAACACTCGTCCATCCACACGTAACGAACCGTGCGTACCGCCACTCGCCACGTAACGAGTCGTTACGCCGCTACATCGTTACGCCGCTACAATAGGTAAAGCCACCCGCGCTTCGGTTCCTTCACCAACCCGGCTGGACAGCCTGATCGAACCACCGTGCGCCTCGGCCAGCCGGCGGGCGAT
>CAZWSO010000159.1:1275-3213 GCA_964636485.1 uncultured Gemmatimonadaceae bacterium | reverse complement strand
CCCGGCTGGACAGCCTGATCGAACCACCGTGCGCCTCGGCCAGCCGGCGGGCGATCGCCAGACCCAACCCTGCTCCTTCCTTGCGCGTGGTGAAAAGAGGGTCGAATACTCGCGCGAGATCCTCCTCGGGTATCCCCGGCCCATCATCCCGGATGCTTACGACCGCCTCACCGTTCTCCTCGCCCAACGAGATCTCGATCCGCCCCCCGGACCTTACCGCCTGCGCAGCATTGAGCAGCAGATTCAACAGTACCTGTTCCAGCGCACCAGCATCGCCGCGCACGGCGACCGACGCAGTGTCGTCAGATGGGAGGGAGAGCGTCGCCCCTGCCTGGTTCACCACCGGTGAAGCGGCATGCGCCGCCGCCCGGATCACCTCGCGCAGATCCAGCGGCTCCTCCACCATGCGCCCCGCCCGCGCTGCTCGTAGCGCGCCACTCACCGTGCCGTCGAGCCGGCGGATCTCCGCCAGCGCCCGTGCCTGCGTGGCGCGGGCGATCACGTCATCCGCGGGGAGACGCTCCTCGACCATCTGCATGTCGAGCTGCACCGACGTGAGCGGGTTGCGGATTTCATGCGCGAGCGTAGCGGCGAACTCCCCCACCGCGGCCAGCGCCCTCCTGTCGGCCAGCTCGGTCATGGTGCTCCGCAGGCTCTCGGTCATCGTGTTGAAGGCGCTGCCCACCCTACTCACTTCATCGCGACCGTCAACGGCTATGCGCTGCTCCAGGTCCCCTCCCGCAACCGCCTCGGCGGCGTAAGCGAGTCGACCGAGCGACCGAGTCAGGTAACCTGTGAGGAAAAGCGCCAGCATCACCCCCGTGGCCGCGACCGCGAGCAGGAGCAGCGTGCCGGTGCGCGCTACACTCTCGAAGGGCCGCGTGTACGGACTGAGCGGGGCCGCAGCCACCAGGTGGAGCGGGGGCGAGGTGAGCGTTCGCCGCAGCACCAGCCAATCCTCTCCTGACAGAGTGAAACGTTCCTGCGACAGCAGCGCCGGATCCAGCGCCAGCGGCAATAGCGACGTGCCGGTCCTCACATCGAAGGCGCCTACGACGACACCGGCCGAACGTGGCGTGGGCGGACCGAAGAGCGCGGACGGAACCAGCAGCGCATGCAGAGTCCCAATGCGTGAGCCGAGCGGACCATCGTACACGTCCACGTCGAGCTCGACTGTCGCGCCCGACTGGCGCTCCGGCGCGCGGTCCCCGCTCATCCACAACGCAGCGCCATCAATGCCGCGGAGCTCGAGTCGCTGCACGAGCTGATCGGACGCGCCGAACCATTCGTCCAGCTCGCGTGCCGCCAGCCGCTCGCCCGTGAGCGCACTGGCGCGATTAACCAGAACCGCCGCAGCAGCGCGGTCTCGCAGGGCGGCGCGCACTGACTCGGAATCCGCCAGGTCGAGAAGCGCAGAGCTGCCAAGAGTCCACCGCGCCGCCACCTGTGCGACTTGCTCTTCCATGGACTGACTCAACCGGTCGCGCAGCAGCCCTTCCCCCGAGCGCGCGGTGGCTCGGGTGAGCCAGAGCCCTACAAGGCCCAGCGGTATTACGGCCACCACCAGCACGATGGCCATGATTCGCAATCGGAACGAGATCGCCATGCGTTCGCCGCCGCAGCCGCAGGTGGTTCCAGAAATGTCGTCGCTTCAGGAATCCGTCGTCGAGCGTGACTGTGGCGCAGTCAGGCCGTGCCGCTCCATGAGCCTGTCGAGACGCGGTCGCGAAACGCCCAGCAGCTCGGCAGCCCGCGACTTCTGCCACCCAACCGCCTCCAGCACGCGTGCCACGTGACGCCGCTCCACTTCGTCCAGCGGCGCCAATCCGCCCGCGTTTCCGCTCGCGCCACCGCTTCCAGCGCTGCGCCCATCGTCGCTGCCGTCCCCGCCCCCGCCCCCGCCCCCGCCTTCCAGCGCGAGGTGCTCCTGACGAATCA
>CAZWSO010000159.1:0-1265 GCA_964636485.1 uncultured Gemmatimonadaceae bacterium | reverse complement strand
ATCCGCCCGCGTTCCCGCTCGCCCCACCGCTTCCAGCGCTGCGTTCATCGTCGCCGACGTCCCCGCCCCGCCCCCCGCCATCCAGCGCGAGGTGCTCCTGACGAATCACGCTTCCGGTTGCGAGGAGCACAGCGCGCGTGAGGCAGTTCTCCAGCTCGCGCACGTTGCCCGGCCAACCGTGGCGAAGAAGTGCGGCCATAGCGTCGGGCGAAATCACCGGCGGAGCCCGACCGGCGGCGGCGCTCGCCCTGCGGATCAGATGCTCTGCGATGAGAGGGAAGTCGCTCATGCGGTCGCGCAGCGGCGGAAGGACGATCTCCACCACGCGCAGCCGGTAATAGAGATCCTGCCTGAACTGGCCGGCGGCAACCATTCGCTCGAGATCGCGGTGAGTCGCGGCGATCACACGGGCCTCCGTGTGAAGCGGACGCTCCGCACCCACGGGATAGAACTCGTGCTGCTGCAACACGCGGAGCAGCTTGCTCTGAAACTCCGGCGTGGTATCGCCGATCTCATCCAGGAAGATCGTGCCGCGGCCGGCGAGAGCGAAGCGACCGCGGTGATCGCTGGCAGCCCCCGTGAAGGCACCCTTCACGTGACCGAAAAGTTCGGACTCGAGCAGCGTGCTCGGAAGCGAGGCGCAGTTCACCGCCACGAATGGCTCCGCCGCGAATGGCGAGTTGGCGTGAACCGCCTGGGCGACGAGCTCCTTCCCCGTTCCGCTCTCGCCGCGAATCAGAACGCAGACGCGGCTTGCGGTGATCTGGCCGATGGTCTTGAAGATCTCGATGATGCGTGGATCCCGGCCGACAAGGACTGGAAGCTCGGCTGAGGCGGCACCAGTCGAGTCGCTGCTTGCTGGCGGCGAGCCCTGCCGGGCGCCGCCCCCGACTTGGCGGTCGTCGAACAGTCCGATGAGGATTCGCCTGAGCAGGTGGAGGTCGAGTGGCTTGACGAGAAAGTCCACCGCCCCGTCGCGCATCGCTGCCGTAACCGTGGGAAGATCATCGAAGGCCGTCATCATCACGACGCCGACATCCGGCGCTCGCTCGCGGAGGAGCCGCAGCAGGCTGAGCCCATCCATTCCCGGCATGCGCACGTCGGCAAGCACCACATCCGGGCAGCGCTCCCCCACCATCGCCAGTGCTTGCTCGGCGCTGTCCGCGGCGCGCACATCCAGATCCTCTGCGCCCAGAGCCTGCCCTACGGATGCCCGAATCCGCGGGTCGTCATCCACCACGAGAAGCGATCGACTCATGCAGTGG
>CAZWSO010000158.1:0-5927 GCA_964636485.1 uncultured Gemmatimonadaceae bacterium | reverse complement strand
GGCCTCCACGCACTCGGCCGTCCGCCGGTAATCCTGGGTCGCGAGTCATCCTATACAGGTGTGCTCGTTGACGATCTTGTGACGCGCGGCGTGGACGAGCCGTACCGGCTCTTCACCTCTCGCTCCGAGTTCCGCCTCACCGCCCGGCAGGACAACGCGCTTCGCCGGCTGGCCCCGGTGGCACTGGAGCTCGGTATGTTCGGCGACGATGAACGGGCCATTGTCGAGCGGCGTTTCACGCACGAGGAACGCGCGCTGGAGCTGGCGCAAACCACCACAATCCACCCCGAGCAGGCGGACCCCATCCTCCACCGCGCGGGCAGCAGTCCGCTCCCGCACGGCGTTCGCGTAGCCGAGCTGGCCAAGCGACAGGGCGTCACTCTCCTCGAGCTGCTCGATGCTGCCGGCGTCCGCGACGGCGTCGACGCCGAGGCAGCGATCACCGCCGAGCTCGAGCTGAAGTACGCCGGCTATTTCGAGCGCGAGCGGCTGCAGGTCGACCGCATGCGGCGCATGGGCGAGTTCCCGCTCGCCGCCGACCTGCCTTACGAGGAGATGCAGTCACTCTCCTTCGAGTCGCGGCAGAAGCTGTCGGCCATCCGGCCTGCGACGCTGGCGCAGGCGTCGCGGATCCCGGGGGTGAGTCCAACCGATCTTCAGAATCTGGTGATCGAAGTGGGGCGGAAGGTTCGGAGCGGCCGGTCCTAGTCGCGCCAGGGTGGAGTCTGTAAGAGCAATCACCACGGAGGACGCGGAGTACACGGAGTGCCCCGTGCAACCTGCGATGGCTGCACTTCCCGAGGAACCCAACGGTTACAGCCGCCCTCATACCACTCGTTGAGGGCCCCGCAAAGACAGCTCCCTGAACCCATCCGCCGCTCCGCGATCGGCGGCCACGCGCTCCATGGCCGGCAGCGCGAAGTCGAGCAGCCCGCGAGCGCTCATCAGATGACAGTGGGCGTCGCCGACTCGCCCGCCGGTGTTCCGCGTCTCGGCAAGGTAGCTGTCCACGATCCTCGCGAAGAAGCGGTCGGGCCAGTTGGAGTGCACGCCGTCTCCGGACGTGTCGAACTCCTCCATATTACGCCAGACGCGAACTCCGTTCTCCAGCACCGGCACCTTGAATCGCGCCACACGCCTGTCGGGGATCTCCCCTATGTGCTCGGCGTAGTGCAAGAACGTAACGGTGTCGTGATCGCAGCCGAGCAGGAGAACCTTGCCGTCGAGAGCAACGAACCGGTCGAGCGCTGAACCGCGGCCGAACGCGTAGTTCCACGGCTGCTCCGAGAACAGGTGGTCCACCTGCCTCCCCCAGCCAACGAAGCGCGCGACATGTCGATTCGCGCGCGAGCCGGGATAGGTGCGCAACAGCTCTACGAGCGCGCCGTTGTCGCGCGCCGATCGCGCTGTGTCGGGATCAAACGGTGAAAGCATCTCGAGAACTTCCGTCTCCTCCTCCGGCGACAGGTTGCCGCGCCCCACTTCGTCCACGTAGCGCGGGCAGCTGGCATACATCAGCAGCGTCCCCTCCGTCGTGAGGGCGTCCTTGAGCGCCAGGTGAATCTCGTCCGGCCCGCCAGCAATCTCCCCGACCGAGCGGACGGAGGCATGGACCATGACGACATCGCCGGCCGCGACGCCGAGCGATCGAAAATCAGCGGTGAGGTGCTTGCGGGAGTACATCGAATCGCTAATGTCTCGTTGAATAAGATTCGCAGCACCGGCGCGCGTTTTCCAGTGTCGATTCCGCCCTCGGCGGTTCGACAAAGGTAGGAGGCGGGCAGACCGACTGTAACCGGTCCTCGCCTCGAGACGCTCTTCCATGCAGACGCGATATCGCTGAGTGCGATCGCGCTCGTCTGCCGTCCACGTCAGGAGACATCATGCTGCTGATCCGCGAAATCATGTACTGCAAGCCGGGCAAGGTACGCCCGATGGTCGACAAGTTTCTGGAGATGTCGAAGCTCAACGAGTCGCTGGGAATGGGCAGGATTCGCGTCATGACCGACTTCGCGGCGGAGCGATACTGGACCATCGTATCGGAGTTCGAGGTGCCGAGCCTGCAGGCGTTCGAGGAGATGATGAAGGGGGAGGGGCTGAGCAGCGAAGCCATGGAGCAGTTCGACAAAATCATGAAGGGCTACCACGACCTCGTCGAGTCCGGACGCCGGGAGATTTACAAGATCGAGGGCTAGAGTGCCGCGTTTCGAGGCCGTGGAAACAGGCGGTGCACCACGGTGATCGCGGGCGTTGGACGTGATCAAACGGCTCTGATTTCTCGAGGCGCCCGCCAGGCGAGAACTCCGTGTCTCCGCGTTCTCCGTGGTGAATAACTGACGTTCGTAAATCGCGAAAAGTCGCCACTCAGCACAGAGGGCGCAAAACGCGCTACCAGCGCCCGCGATCCTTGAGCCGCTCGTGCGCGTACTTCACCGCGAACTCGTGCGCGTCGGTCACCTCATCCGGCACGTCGATCCACGGGAGGATGAGAGCGTCGCCGAACTCGTACTCCGCCTGCGCGCGCGCCGCCGCCACGCTGTCGTGCCACGTGTCGCCTGCGTTCTCGCCGTAGGCGGTGTAGCGGAAGAGCATCACGCCCGGGTCGTCGTCGGCCACGATCAACAGCACATCGGCGACGGGCAGCATCTTCTCGGGCGCAATCGCCGGGAAGCGGCCGGTGTGCGTCGCCTTCCGCTCGCCGGTCAGGGCGCCAGCAAGGGCGACGCAGCGTGTTCGTGCAGGCATGATGCGGTGACCTCCCCCTCGACTCCCGCCTGTGCAGTCGCCCCGCCGGCTCGACGTGCGAGCGGCTGGCGTGCGACCTCTCTGGGCAGGATTCGATCATAAAATGGCCATGATAGCGTTTCCGCGCCAGCTTCGGCCCCCGCCTATGACAGGACGCCGCGCCAGCACGAGTAGCAGGTCTCGACCAGATTCCCATGCGTGTGCGAGGCGAGGTGCGGCGTTCGTCTTTGGCGGGGTGTGGGCCTCAATCGCATCAGCACTAACCACGGAGGACGCGGGGGACGCGGACGTCGCAGGGCGAGCGCGTCGCGCCTTTCGTGCTTCCTGTGCCTCAGCCAAGTTCCAGCTTTGAGAAGGGGAGGGAACGGCAGACCGTGGAGGACGCCGGACTTTGCCTTGCGAGCACTCCGTGTACTCCGTGCGCAGCTACGTGGTGAATGCTGTTTACGATGCCAGTCGGCCCACGAAGTTCGGCAGGGCCATGTGCAAGACGAGGCGCGGCATACGTCTTTCTGGTGTCTGGTCTTTCGGAGAAGCATTCAGGGCGTTCGGATGGGTTCAGGGTCGGCAGCATTCACCACGGAGGACGCGGAAGACAAAGCCGGCGAGCGAGTAACGCCTTTCGAGCCTCTGGTGTCCTGGCCAGTTTCAGGGTGAGGAGAAGAGGAAGGAGGACTGATCGTGGGGGGGGGGGGGCATGGCCATTAAGTAGCGCAGTGTTACTAATGCCGCCTGGGCGCGCATGCGACTCGCGCCCGAGAAGTGCGACGGAGGGCGCCAGAGAGGTTGCCGACCAACCGAGTTAATGTCTATCTGTTACTAATTACCCGGCGGTGCCGGAACCGAGGAACGGAACGATGAGCATCATGCGACGGGCGGCGTTGGCCGCGATGGGTATTACGGTGTTGAGCGCGTGCGCCGGTACGGGACGCGCGCAGGAGCCGGCACCGACGGTCGGTCCGGACCGGAACCGACCCGTCATTCAGGCCAGCGGAGTCGCTGACATACAGGTGACGCCGGACCGGGCGGCGATCTCGCTCGGCGTGATGACCCGCGCGGTCAACGTGGCCCAGGCTACAGCGGAGAACGCACGCATACAGCGCGCTGTGATAGAAGCCGTGCGGGCGCAGGGGATCCCGGCGGAGCGAATCGGGACCATGGGGTTCAACGTGACCCCCAATTATCGCCACGACCCCCGCGGCCAGGAGCCGCCCACCATCACCGGCTACACCGTCACCAACATCGTGCGGGTAGAGGTCCACCAGATCGATCGCGTCGGCCCGATCATCGACGCGGCCCTCGGCGCGGGCGCTAACAACATGCACGGATTGCACTTTTGGTCCTCCAACGTAGACCAGGCTCGCCGCCGCGCCCTCGCCCAGGCCGTCTCCCGCGCCCGCGCCGACGCCGACGCTATGGCCCAGGCCGCCGGCGGCCAGCTCGGCGACCTCGAGGCGCTTCAGTACAACGTCACCCCCGATTACCGCCCCATGGCCGGGGTCGCCATGCGCATGGAAACCGCCATGGCCGATACTCCCATCTCGCCGGGGGAGCAGACCCTTACCGTCACCGTCACGGGGCGTTGGTTGTTCGTGCGTTAAGTTGATGCTGGATAACGGGTTGCCCATCGCGAAGTTTCACGTGGAACAGAGCTACAAGAAAGTATTGACCACGGAGAGCGCGGAGTACACGGAGGACGCCCGCGCGAGATTGAGGCGCTCTTAAGGCCTCAGGGGCGTGCAGAGGGGACAAGGAATGGGACAAGGAAGAATGAACGGCGGTGGCAACACCGGAGCGCCGCATCGCGAGCACTCCGTGTCCTCCGCGTCCTCCGTGGTGAAGTACGAAGCCTGACCGGCACGACGGCCAGAACCTGGCCGAACCAACGTTTCACGTGAAACACACCGCCCGGACCGCTGACCGCGCCGAGCAGACTCCTTATATTGCCGGAGCACGCCTCACCCTCCCCAAGTGTCCAGAGTCATAGCGATCACCAACCAGAAGGGCGGGGTCGGGAAGACGACCACCGCCGTCAACCTGGCCGCCTCGCTTGCGGTCGCCGAGCAGCGCGTTCTGTTGGTGGACGGCGACCCGCAGGGGAATGCCAGCAGCGGTGTCGGCCTTAGCAGGGAGGAGATCGAGCGAACGGTCTACGATGCCCTGATCGGGGAGATGCGGCTGGAGCAGGTTATCCATCGCGGCGTTCAGATCGAGAACTTGGACGTCGCACCGGCGACGCCGGATCTGGCTGGCGCCGAGGTGGAGCTGGTCGAGCAGCCGAACCGCGAGATCGCCATGCGCGAGGCTTTGGCGCCGGTGCGGGAACGCTATGATTACGTTCTCATCGACTGCCCGCCCTCGCTTGGCCTGCTCACGGTCAACATGCTGGCCGCTGCCGATGCGGTACTCATCCCCGTCCAGTGCGAGTATTACGCGCTCGAAGGACTCTCCCAGTTGCTCAAGACCATCGAGCTCATTCAGGAGGGAATCAACCCTGCCTTGGAGCTCGACGGCGTCCTCCTCACCATGTTCGACCCCCGCCTCAACCTCGGGCGCCAAGTCGTCGCCGACGCTCGCGAATTCTTCGGTAAGAAAGTTTTCGATAACGTAGTGCCTAGAAACGTCCGTTTAGCAGAGGCCCCCAGCTTCGGAAAACCAATCCTCCTCTACGACATAACCTCCGTAGGCGCACAAGCTTACATGAATATCGCACGCGAACTGCTCAGCCGACAGCAAGCTGCCGCAGGTGACGCCCCGGCTCAACCGCTCGTCCACGGCTAGCGAGAGCCATGGCCAAGCCGCCGCCCAAGGTCCCTTCGTCCCGCACACCAGGGGCGCGCCGACCACCACTCTCCTCCAGTCCCATCCCATGACGCATGACAAACCGCGCCGACTCGGCCGGGGGCTGGAAGCCCTGATCGCCGCCCGCTCTACGGTGGACTCCACCGCACTGCCGGAGCGGGGCGCGGGCTCCCTCTTGCGAATCCCCATCGGCAGCATCAGGCCCAATCCCTACCAGCCCAGAAAGGACTTCCACCCCGACCAGCTGGCCGAACTCGAGGCCAGCATGCGCTCCACTGGGCTCCTCCAGCCCGTCACCGTACGACCGGCTCCCACCGGTACCGGTTACGAGCTCATCGCCGGCGAGCGACGGCTCCGCGCCGCCACCAACCTGGGATGGG